>CAJUKA010000278.1 GCA_910586585.1 uncultured Lachnospiraceae bacterium | reverse complement strand
CAGGTGGTATATAACCATCATTTAAAACTGTAATAATCAGTTCGTTCATCATGGCATTGCTCCACTGATCCGATAACCTCTGTACGTCCTGATCCTGCCTGATATCCTGATCTTTGAGTTTCTTTAAATACATTTCCAGTGTGTAGGTCTGTCTTCTTGGTTTTCCCATCTTCTTATCCTCCATCTATTACAATAATATTTTTATTTTTTCATAGGAACGGATACTCTCTAATGTGTCCGCGTATTCTTTCTGATATATATGTAACATCTTCTGAATTTCCCCCGCTTTGTAACAGTATGATAATAGTTCCAGCACTGCCCTCTGCTTTCTGGAGAGCATTGCAAGATACTTTTCCAGTTTAAACGTTAACGCATTTATTTCCCCGAAAAGTTCTCTTTCCATGTCAAAGCTGTCTGCAATAATATCCCCGATTGTCAAGCCGTCACTGTCTCCAATAACGGTTTCAAATGATACTGCCATTCTATCTGCTCTACGCTTTTGACAGTTTCTTTTTGTAATTTCAGACATAATCTTGTTTGACAGACATGCATACAGGAATCCATCAAATGACTGTGAATCATCATATCTTTTCATTACATCAACAAATACCTCATTTGCTAATGAATAAAAATCGTCCATATCTTTGTTGGAAAGCCCTCCAAACTGAATCAGTATTCTGCCCACTGTCCTGTGCAGCTTTTTTGCATTGTCTGCATAATAAGCATTCAATATATCCATTACCATAACTGTTTAACTCCTTCCTTTTTACTAATACCAGGCGTGTGAGGAATTGAACCCCACAAAACCATTCGCCTACTTTCATTATTTAGTTGTTTTCTGCTTGTACTTGTCCTCATACCATTTAAGGGAACCGCCGCCAAAATTAGTTTTGGGCTGTAAAATACTTGTCCCTCCAATTCTAGTAATACTGCTCTTATTTCGTATGACTGCAAATTCTACTGTCTGTATGCGCTGCATTTATGTACCTCCTTATAAATATGTATGGTTTATATGTGCCTTCCTCTGCATTTTTCATAGCGGCTTGGAACGCTCAACGGCTGCATTATGGCTTGTGGCGTTGGGTGGATTTTTGTTGTCCACCCTCTGCCGTGCAATTATATTCGAATATCTATCAATGCTCCAAGCATTTCCTTATAACTGTATCCACCAATAATCTGTATCAATGAAGCTTTAACTTGAATCCCAATATCAATTACTTTAGAAAGCTCTCTTGCCAATTCTTTAGGAAGATATCCAATAACTGTCCGAC
>CAJUKA010000277.1 GCA_910586585.1 uncultured Lachnospiraceae bacterium | reverse complement strand
GTTCCTCGCTCCATAAAACTGCGGGAACCCCAAACTCCGCTCTGCTTCGTTTGGGTAGCGAATCATTTCGCCTGTTGGCTCAATGATTCTTTATCCTCAAAGCTGTTCACCAGCGTTTGGGCAAATAAAAAAGCGGAAATGACCATCCGCCAAATCCCTGGCGTTCATGGATCTCCATGAACCATAGTCATTTCCGCTCTCAAAAGGAAAGTGCTCCCTTAACATAAAAAGCCAGTACACCACCAGCCAAAGGGCATAATGGTACTACTGGCACAAAAATACAAACTTAACAGCGTGTGCAATGCGGAGAATATTCCGCATACAGTCTGGACGGACTGCATTTCCCATATGGGTACGCACAAAAATCAATTACAAGGACAGTTTGGCACAAGATATTGTTTTAGTCAAGCAATCAATACTATATATAGTATTTTAACGTTTTTCATATAAAATGCAAATTTCAACAGTAATCACATACTGGCTATCTTTCTAACCGTATTTGCTGTCCTTATGGTCAGCTTCGTGCTGATCTTCGTACCTGCTGTCTTAGGCCACCAGTTTGTCTTTTGGTAATCTTTACGGCTGAAAGACCAGAATATCACTTCCTTGTAATCCTTTATCCTCTCCAATTCCTTTCTGGGTTCTCCGATTTCATTATATACATCGGAAAATGCAGCTGGCGGTATTATGAAAATCAGATTATCATAGATTTCTTTGTTCTCACTGCCCCACCAGTCGGGCGCATTTTGTAAAATATCCTCAAGCGCTTCCCTTGACAGGACAAAAACAGGAATATCCAGTCCAAACTGATTTTTTATCATTTCCTCAATCTTGTCCGTAAGCTTCCTTATATTATCTTCATCACTGGAAAAAATCACATTGCCGCTGTTCAAATATGTTTTCACTTCTACAAAAGCAAGTGTTTCAAATCCCTTCTTTAATTCTGCCATTGGCACTTTATTTTTCCCGCTTATATTGATACCCCTTAATAAAGCAATATATCTTTTCATATCCGCAAACACCCCTGCCACTTCCTGATTTATTTATTCATCAATCCAAACGCTTTTTCAAATGAGATACATTCTGTATATCTTCCATTCCACATGAACCCATTGTAATATTTATAAGAATTATCGGCTGATATATATGCATTATCAACCATACTGGTTTGCCGGAACAATCATTTTAAAACCGTGCTCAAAGCCACCTTTCACAGATGCATCTATACAGTAATCCGTCTACAGCCCAATAATAATACCTGAAAATCATATAACTCATTATTCATAATCAAATTTGGGATATCAACAACCAAAAGTACGATTCTATTTTCTCCTATTCATATAGACAATACCTGTTCAGACATTAAACTGCCTCTCCTTCCTGCTTGTTATACACAGTTTGTCATAAAACGGCTCTGCAACTTTCATATTCCTGCTATGATGGTATACGCTTTCTGAGATTGATA
>CAJUKA010000276.1 GCA_910586585.1 uncultured Lachnospiraceae bacterium | reverse complement strand
CAGGGGTATATGCCTGCCGGAGTGGACATCTCCAAAGGTATACCTTTTGCGACAAGGATTTTTACGGAAGGGAGGTCTGTCATGGCTGCAAAGAAATTTGGGTATGTGCGGGTATCCACACGGGAGCAGAACCCGGAGAGGCAGATACACATCCTGCGGGACGAGGAGGGTATCGACGAGCGCGACATTTATGTGGAGAAAGAATCGGGGAGGCAGTTTGAGCGCCCAGTGTACCGCTCACTGGTGGACAACATCCTACGGGAAGGCGACCTGCTGGTAGTGACGGAGCTGAAGCGGTTCGGGCGGAACTATGGTGAAATCTACAAGGAGTGGTTCCACATCACAAAGGAGATTGGTGCAGACATCAAAGTGACTTCCATGCCCATATTGGATACAACGCAGTCGAAGGAGCTGGTGGGGCAGCTCATCACGGATGTTGTGCTGGCGGTATTCGCTTATGTGGCAGATGAGGACTGGACGGAGCGACATGAGCTACAGCGCCAGGGCATCGAGGTGGCGAAGGCGGATGGAAGGCATCTGGGAAGACCGCGTGTGGAGTATCCGGAGAACTGGGAGGACTGCTATGGGAGATGGAAAAGCGGCGTGATCTCGGCAAAGGAGGCTATGACGCTGACCGGACTCAAGAAGGACAGCTTCTACCGGCTGGTGAAAAAATATGAGGCAGAATTTAAGAATACACAGGAGGAAAGGGCATGAACGGAGATAAAGCGGTGGAAAGGGACAAAATCCTGCAGGTCATGGAAAAGTACCAGGATTATTTTAAGGAGTGGAATGCGGATGTGGCGTTTGGCACCAATAAGCGTAATATTTTCTATGTGCTGGCATCGAATAGGGAATTTGAAACCTTCCTGTTTTTCCAAACGGCGGATCAGCTTGAAAAGATCATACTGGGCACGATTGCGGAAAATGTGGAGATCATCATGGAAGCCGGCATGGAAGAAATATCTGTAGGGTTTTCGGCTGATAAGATGGATGGCGAGTATGGAAAGAGCATAGAACATTATCTGCCGGGACTTGTGCATAAGCTGGATGTGATCTGCAAGACCGGGGAGAACTGGCAGAACATGATGACAGTGACATTTAACTCTCTGAAAAATGTCTGCGCGGAAATAGCGGAAAAAGAACAGAAAAATGTGTAAAAAAATTCAAGGAAACAGGGGGAAAGAGACTCCTTATTATATGAGAATAAATTTAGAGGAGGACTGTTTTATGAAACAGGGTACATTATTTTATGACAATGAAAGCGGCAGGTACAATTTCTTTTATACCGACGGGGATGGAAACAGGCGCGATTACGGCGGCATCCATTGTGGGGAAGTCTTTGAGTTCAGGCTGAATGAGGTCTGGATTCCAGCCCGCGTGGAAATGGGCGATGACAGGAAGTGGTATCTGGTGGGGCTGCCGGGGCTGAAGCTGGATGGGCTGGAGGTAAAGGCGGAGTAGAAAGAAGCCGATATTATCTGTGAAATTATATTACCGGTTTAATGACAAACGGGCTGATCGGTGATATAGTGGTTACAGTAAATAACAAATGGGACGGATAAGTCCGGAAAGGAAACGATCATGGCAACAGTTAATTTCGCTGCGAA
>CAJUKA010000275.1 GCA_910586585.1 uncultured Lachnospiraceae bacterium | reverse complement strand
TCAGCTCCTTATCTTTCCGTTTCTGTTCTTCTTTCTCCAATTCCTCCGATCTGCATCTGCATAAACAGGACGGCTTCATGGTGCGCCCCATCAGCTTTACAACCGTCTGCTTTTTTGTGCGGCATTTCCCACACATCAGAAGTCCGGTATCAGCATCAATATAATCACCACTGTCTGCAATCCCCTCCTGAATAAGTCCAGCAAGCATATCCGTAACCGCTGCCTGCATATCTGTTCCACTCATAAACTCTCCCCCTCTTTAAAACTGCCATTATAGGAATACCCTTTCCCTTTTTCCTGTTCTTTCTTCATGTCCGCCTTTTTCCAACATTCCATAGTGGCTAAATGGTTTTTGTATGTTCTTCCGGTATAAGCCATGTATTCCGACAAATGCTCTATCATTGATTGGTAATCTGCCGGGAAGTCGCTTTTGAGCGTTTCCATCTCCTTATCTGTAAGAATGACATTTTCATATCTGCCATAAAAACATATTCGTTTTTCCTCCCTCATAAGTGCGTGTGCGTCTTTTTCTCTCTCACTCTCTTTTATATAATCTCTGTTCTCTATACTCTTATCTCTAATCTCTGGCGGACAAAATTGGGACACAGGCGGGACATTGTCCCAACTCTGTCCAATTCCCATATTTGTATTCGTCAAAAGCGGCGTGCTGCCTTCCGCTTTCTGCCTGCGGTATCTTGCCTTGCGTTCCCCCTCAGATGAACCTTTTCCGGTCATCTGCTCGATTTCCGGCATATAGTAGGTGTCATCTTCCTGCATTACTACAAGACCAAGCTGCATGAATGCCCGCATCGCCCTCTCAACAGTGCCTACCTCGTGCCTTGTAAGCAGTGCGATCATCTCTGCCGAAAGCGGTGTCATCTCGTTTAAGAGCAGTTTCCCGTTATGCTGCAAGGATTTTAAATACAGTTTGAGAAGGATATTCACGTATAAAATACCGTCCTTTGAGCCTTCCAAAACCACAATCTCACGCTGGTCAAAAAAATCCTCCTTGAGCTTGAGGAAATAATATTTCTTATTCTCTGCCATAATTGCTCCTTTCCTTTTTTGCGCTTTTTTTCTCCCCAAGATTGGGAAGTATTTCTTTTTGTTTTTCTTTAGCCCTCTGTACCATTGCCGCCTTGTCCGCAATCTCTGCAAGTTCCCCAAGAATGGCATCATTTTCCGCTAAATCATGCCTTATTTTTGCACTTTCCGCTTTCAGTCCGTCAAGCTCCTTCTTCCACGTTTTCGGAAGCAGTTTATCCGTACCGCTCAAATTTTTCAGTCCTGTGCGGTAGGAGAGGGCAGTTTCAATTTTGTCCGCATTCTTGCCATAGTAAGACTGTTTCTGCCTGCCGGAAAGACTTTCGTACTTTTTCAAGTACTCTGCATATGGTTTGTAGGCTTGATAGACGTCTACGATATTGGATACTTTTTTCAGCTTTGCATTTAATTCACGCTGGTTGTGAATGTTATCGCTCCGCCGCTTTTTGGTATCCTCTGCCAGTTTCCGCAAATCTTCAAGCGTTTCAATCTTATGTGATTGGAGAAACGCCACCATTACAGAAAAATCTTTTACATTACCTGCTTTTGTTTCTGTGCGCTGGCGGATATTGTTATCCTGAATAAAGGCGCT
>CAJUKA010000274.1 GCA_910586585.1 uncultured Lachnospiraceae bacterium | reverse complement strand
TTTTATTGTGGAAAGTGTGAAAAGGAGGACACGAACTATGATGAGAGTAAAAAATACAGATAAGGCACAGGCATGGATAATAATTGCAGTATCGGCAGTCATGGACTTTCTGGGGATTCTCGCAATCCCCGTGTTCTTAATGGTGGGCTGTAACTTGATTGATTACATAACGGGGCTGATTGCATCTAAGTACAGACAGGAGCAGATAAACAGTTACAAGGGAATGCGCGGCATCGTCAAAAAAGTATGCATGTGGCTGTTGGTTGTTGTAGGTGCTATGGTGGACGTGCTTATTAAGTATGCAACGCAGACCATGGGATTTAACATACAGATACCTTTTATTGTTGCGACACTGGTAGCAGTATGGATAGTGGTTAATGAGATAATCAGCATTTTGGAAAATCTTGTTGATATCGGAATTGCCCTTCCACCATTTTTAATGCCGATTGTTAAGCGGATTAAAAAAGAAGTGGAAGAGCTTGGGGAAAGTGAAGATGATGATTTACCAACAAAAGAAAAAATTTAGAATATTTTAAAAACTATTTTAGACGACATGATAAACGTTCATGTCGTCTATATATTTACCCAAACTTCGGCAATTCTGTCAGATTCTTGATTTCCTTTATTCTATTTTTGTATTATTATAAGCACTATAATGCATAGAACAGGCTAAATTACCCGCAAAAGCGCATCTTGTTTGGGAGTATTAGAAATATTATAATGTAAATAACTAAAAACAGCTAAAGATAAAGGAGGTTTGCGATGGATTTGTTTAATATTATTTGTGGGGTATGTTCTATAGCAGGATTGCTGGTATCTGTATTTACAGCCAGCAAAGTTGTTAAGATTAGTCAAACGTTTCATTATGGCAATCAGGATGATCATTCGAAGGTTGTAAACAAAGGCGAAAAGAATATATATAATAGTACATATACAGGGAGGGACAGCATAAATGGGACCAGAAACAGTAAACAAAAATAAGAATTGTGAATTTAATGGACCATATGCAGGGCGCGATTTGTATATTACAATGTATCAGGAACAGGATCGTGCATTTATAGTGACACACAATACCAATATTAAACCTGTATCTTATTTTGTAGGCCGTGAAACAGATTTGCAGAAGCTGCGTAGCCGAATAGAGGAAGGGAGAAAATCTGTTCTTGTAAGTGGTATGGGAGGGATTGGAAAGACACAGATTTGCAGAAAATTGTTTGAAGAATATTATGATAAAAATTCTAAAAATGAAAATATACCATTTCAGTATATTGGATATATTGAATACAGTGGGGATATGAGCAGCAGTCTGCAGAAATGTTTAAGGTATAAGGAGCAGGAGAACCCGGAACAAAACCAGGAAGCCGCATGGAAGGAACTGGAATATCTGGCATCAGATGGAAAACTTCTTCTGTTTATTGATAATGTGGACAAGCCAATAAGCGGGGATTTGGGACTTCAAAGGCTAAGGAATATTCCTGGAGCTGTTGTGCTGACATCAAGACAAACTTCATTCAGTGATGAATTTGAACCATATCCAGTTGGCTTCCTTGATACAGAACAATGTATAGAGCTTTTTGAAAAAATCTGGTTTGCAGGAAGTAACGGAAAGATAAGAACAGAAGAAGGGGCAGATTTGGAGTATATTATTGAAAAAATGACGGGAAAACATACCATTACGGTTGAGCATCTGGCACATTTATGCAAATGGAAAGCATTATCTGTTAAAAATTTGAAGAAAGCGTTACAAGAAAAAGGATTCCACCTACAGTTTCGAAAGAATGGAGAACTGATAAACATTCAAAAAGCTTATGAAGCGCTGTATGATTTATCCGAACTGACAGAATCAGAACAGAATATTTTGGAGGCATTTTCTACTCTTCCATATATTCCTTTGGCGGCAGAGGTTTGTGACGAATGGATGCTTGCGGACGCAGGAGCCAGTGAAGAAGATGATATTTTGATGGGATTATACCAAAAGGGATGGCTTCAGTTTGATATCGTTCAGAGATACTATGCCTTACATCCGGTGTTTGCTCAATTTATTTATGAGAAGTGTAAACCTAAAGCAGAAAATCATCTTGG
>CAJUKA010000273.1 GCA_910586585.1 uncultured Lachnospiraceae bacterium | reverse complement strand
GAAGATTTAAACACAAGGGCAATCGTTTTCTGTGTCACTTCCTCCTGCATGGTTTCCCTCCTTCTTCTTTATTGCTGTACTCCTGTCAGGGTGGAACATACAGCCTGTAAAGCAGATATTTCATAAACTCTCCTTTCCACTTCTGGTCAAAAAGTCCAAAAGTTCCATAAACACAAAAAGGGCAGCTACAAACCGCTGTTTCCGGTCTATAACTGCCCTTACGCTGTTTACCATATTCAATTTACCTTACCGGATCACCGGACACTGCTTCGTCTTTTTCCCGACTTTCCTGCGTTCCAGAGCAAAGACCATATCCCCGGTACGCTCAAAATATCCTATATCTTTCTTCCAGCTCATGCCGCATTTACAGTGCTGCAAGCCGATAAACTGTTGTTTCATCTTCCTGCCGCAGTTCGGGCATACCTTTCTGCTCATACCCTTTTTCTTGGTTTTTGGCTTGTCTGTATCGTCTTTCTTTTCCTCTGCCTTTTCCGGAAGCCCATTCTCCGCTATCCTTGTTTCATAACGCGGCAATCGGTAAAGATACAGACTGTATATTTCATCAAAGGAAGCCTTTTCCGCTAACCCCTTTACCCTCTGGTAGATTTGCCCCGCAATTTTTTCACAATCCTCTCCTTCCGGCATCTTGCCATGCTCCCTGTAATAGTCACAGGTCTTTTCATACATACTGTCCGCTATCTTTGCTTTCTGTTTCTGTTTTAAGTCTTTGTATGTCCTGTCCGCCCTTTTCAGCCGCTTCCTGTTTCCCAAATACACCACTCCTGCCTTTATCCTGATACGGTCTATTTTAACAGAAAACGCTCTGGGATTGTAAAATATCTCCCTTTTCGGAAAAGCGTTCCCATTAATTACTCTATAAACTGGAATTTATTTTAAGCTATCACGTTTTACCTTTTTAAGCCTTACTATCATTACCATAGGAATTTCTTTGTTGTTTTTGAAACATTCTTCATAAAATCCATCAATGACAAATCCAGCTCTAAAACAAAGGTTAAAAATATCTTGTATGGAACGATGATAATAAATCTGCTCTTTCGGTTGCCCTTCAATCGCTATATCATAGTAACTGTGCGGTGTCATATATTTTTCAGTCAACGTGACAAAACAAGGGTGTTGCGTTGCAAAGACAAAAATTCCGCTTTCCTGCAACAGTTCATAAACAGCCATAAGAAGTGGTTCAATATCCGTAATATCCATAATTGCCATATTAGAAACTGCTTTCGTAAAGGCTCGATTTCTTTTTAATTCTAATATACTTTTTCTATCGGTCGCATCCGCCACACAAAATTCAATTTGTTTTGCATATTGTGATTGCCGTCTTTTAGCCAATTCTATCATTTTTTTGCTGTAATCAAAAGCGACAACCGAAGCGCCTCTTTGTGCAAGATACGAAGAATAATTTCCATTGCCACACGCAATATCCAAAATGTAATCCGCAGGATTAGGAGATAGAAGTTCCGTTACTTTGGGACGTACTACCTCTCTGTGAAATTCATTAGATTTGTCACCCATTGCATTATCCCAAAATTGTGCGTTTTTCTCCCAGATTTTTTTACTTTCCTCTGTTCCCATGTTCTCTCCCCCTCCCAAAATTTGCCTTTTTGCTTCAATTAAATCATCCTTTGTATATTCCATTTTTGTCCTCCTCAAATCCCGATTTGTCAGCACCATTATAACTTGTTTTTAGCGAGAACACAACTTGGGAGAAACATATCTGCTGATTAACCGAAAGCATCTTTGCATTGGTCAAGGAAATACTTCTTTTTCTCCGATATTTCCTCCTGCCTGTCTTTGGAAAGCGTCTGGAATATCTCGTCATAGTCAAGCTCCGCAAGCGGCGTACCCAAAACAGGCGTTAAGACCTCATGTTCATACCATATCCGCCAGAGTTCCTCAAACAGTTCCATGCTGTCCGAAAATGCCATTGCCGAATCAAAGCCTTCTCCCTCACTGAACCATTGCAGACGGACAAAGCCGAACCTCCCGGCATCCGCCACCATTACATCGGCCAGCTCATACAGTTCCGCAAACGCATCCGCCACTTTCCGGCATTTTGCCCGCTGTTCTTCCGTAATATATTTTTCCGCCATAGCGCACCTCCTAACTCACTTCTGGACAAAAAGTCCAAAAGCTATTGATTCTATTTTAAACAGTA
>CAJUKA010000272.1 GCA_910586585.1 uncultured Lachnospiraceae bacterium | reverse complement strand
TCCTGACGGAAGTTACGGAAAATGACCTGTTGAACGTGACAGCGGACAACAGCGAAACCTTACCGAAAAATTCCGCTACGCTGGAGTCCGCAATCCCTGTGACGGAGGGCGCACTTCCCAATAACAACGGGGAACAGGGGAAGGAGGAAGAACCTACGGAAGAACCCACAGAGGACGGGGAGGGGGAAAACACCGAAGAACCTGAGCCGGAGAAACCAGAAGAAAACCCGGCGGCAACCTATATCATTCTTGGGATTGTGGCAGTTGCAGCTATTGGCGGCGGCTATTATTTCAAAGTAGTCCGGAAAAAGAAAGAGGAATTTCTTGACGAGGACGATGATGAGGAGGACGAGGAAGAAGAATACGATGATGACGAGGAAAACGAGGGCAGTGAGGATGATTTCTTTGAAGATAAAGAAGGGGAGGACGACTAAATGCAGTTAGTGATAGCGGAAAAACCGAGTGTTGCAAGGAGCATTGCGGAAGTGATCGGCGCATCGGAAATCAGTGACGGATATATGGAGGGGAACGGATATATTGTGAGCTGGTGCGTGGGGCATCTGGTGGAACTGGCACAGCCGGAAAGCTACGGGGAACAGTGGAAAAAGTGGACGTATGAGAGCCTTCCCGTCAAGCCGGAAAAATGGCAGTATGAGGTGAAGCCGGACACAAAAGCGCAGTATGACGTGCTGTACCAGTTGATGCACAGGAAAGACGTGTCGGCTGTGATTTGTGGAACAGACGCCGGACGGGAGGGGGAACTTATCTTCCGTCTGGTGTATGAAATGGCAGGCTGTGACAAGCCAATCAAACGCCTGTGGATTTCCTCAATGGAAGAAACCGCCATTCGTGAGGGATTTGAGAATTTGCAGCCGGGGAGCGATTACGATAACCTGTACCATTCCGCACTGTGCAGGCAGGAAGCGGACTGGCTTGTGGGCATCAACGGTACAAGGCTGTTCACCGTCCTGTATGGCGGGAAAGTTTTAAAGGTGGGGCGGGTGCAGACACCCACCCTTGCGATGCTGGTACACAGGGAAGCAAAGATTATGAATTTCCAGAAGGAAACATATTACATGGCGCATATCCTGATGGATGGGATAGATGCCGCCACCGGGCGCATAGATGATAAAAAGAAAGCAGATGGGATTGTGGGAGCTTGCCGGAACGGGCAGGCTCTTACCACGTCTGTTGTAAAAGAGGAAAAGGCAGCCATGCCGCCGAAGCTCTATGACCTTACCACGCTCCAGAGGGATGCGAACCGTTTATTCGGCTTTACCGCAAAGCAGACCTTAGAGTACACACAGAGCCTTTATGAGAAAAAGTTAGCCACATATCCGAGGACGGACAGCCAGTTCTTATCCGATGACATGGGGCAGACCGCAAAAGGAGTGATTGAAGCGGTGTTCAGCTCCCTGATGTTTGAGGAAAACAAAGCGTCCAGCCCGGATATAAAAAGGATTCTGAACAGCAAAAAAGTGACAGACCACCACGCCATTATCCCCACAATGGAGATAGCGAAAGCTGACCTTGCGGCACTGCCGGAAACGGAGCGCAAAATTTTATCCCTGATTGCGAACCGCCTGTTATGCGCCACCGGGGAGAAGCATCTGTATGAAACAGTCAAAGCGGAGTTTTCATGCAATGGATATACTTTTTCGGTTTCCGGGAAGTCTGTCACGCATAACGGGTGGAAGTCTTTTGAGGATGCCTTTAAGCGTTCCTTTAAAATCTCCGGGAATCAGGAGGAAGAAAAAGAGGAAAAGAAGCTGCCGGAACTGTCGGAGGGACAGACATTTGACGGTGTGCAGACGAAAGTCAGCGAGCATTTCACTTCCCCGCCAAAGCGCTTTACGGAAGATTTATTATTATCCGCAATGGAGCGTGCCGGGGCGGAAGATATTGGGGCAGATGCAGAGAGGAAAGGTTTGGGTACGCCAGCGACAAGGGCGGACATTATCGAGAAGTTAGTCAAGGATGGGTTTGTGAAGCGTGAGAAAAAGCAGATTATACCCACAGAGGACGGATTAAAGCTGATTACGGTGCTGCCGGATGTGGTGAAGTCCCCGAAACTTACCGCTGATTGGGAAAATGCCCTGACACTGGTAGCGAAAGGGGAGCTTCCGATGGAGGACTTCATGGCAGATATTGAAAACATGGTGTCGGAGCTGATACACACCTACCATGAGGTCAGTGACGAGCAGAAAAAGATGTTCGCACAGGA
>CAJUKA010000271.1 GCA_910586585.1 uncultured Lachnospiraceae bacterium | reverse complement strand
AAGGAATTTTATACAATCCAGACCGCATCGGAAAAAGTGTTCTACCTTATCATTGACCGGGACGGGGAGGAAGAAATGGTGTATTTCCTGACGGAAGTTACGGAAAATGACCTGTTGAACGTGACAGCGGACAACAGCGAAACCTTACCGAAAAATTCCGCTACGCTGGAGTCCGCAATCCCTGTGACGGAGGGCGCACTTCCCAATAACAACGGGGAACAGGGGAAGGAGGAAGAACCTACGGAAGAACCCACAGAGGACGGGGAGGGGGAAAACACCGAAGAACCTGAGCCGGAGAAACCAGAAGAAAACCCGGCGGCAACCTATATCATTCTTGGGATTGTGGCAGTTGCAGCTATTGGCGGCGGCTATTATTTCAAAGTAGTCCGGAAAAAGAAAGAGGAATTTCTTGACGAGGACGATGATGAGGAGGACGAGGAAGAAGAATACGATGATGACGAGGAAAACGAGGGCAGTGAGGATGATTTCTTTGAAGATAAAGAAGGGGAGGACGACTAAATGCAGTTAGTGATAGCGGAAAAACCGAGTGTTGCAAGGAGCATTGCGGAAGTGATCGGCGCATCGGAAATCAGTGACGGATATATGGAGGGGAACGGATATATTGTGAGCTGGTGCGTGGGGCATCTGGTGGAACTGGCACAGCCGGAAAGCTACGGGGAACAGTGGAAAAAGTGGACGTATGAGAGCCTTCCCGTCAAGCCGGAAAAATGGCAGTATGAGGTGAAGCCGGACACAAAAGCGCAGTATGACGTGCTGTACCAGTTGATGCACAGGAAAGACGTGTCGGCTGTGATTTGTGGAACAGACGCCGGACGGGAGGGGGAACTTATCTTCCGTCTGGTGTATGAAATGGCAGGCTGTGACAAGCCAATCAAACGCCTGTGGATTTCCTCAATGGAAGAAACCGCCATTCGTGAGGGATTTGAGAATTTGCAGCCGGGGAGCGATTACGATAACCTGTACCATTCCGCACTGTGCAGGCAGGAAGCGGACTGGCTTGTGGGCATCAACGGTACAAGGCTGTTCACCGTCCTGTATGGCGGGAAAGTTTTAAAGGTGGGGCGGGTGCAGACACCCACCCTTGCGATGCTGGTACACAGGGAAGCAAAGATTATGAATTTCCAGAAGGAAACATATTACATGGCGCATATCCTGATGGATGGGATAGATGCCGCCACCGGGCGCATAGATGATAAAAAGAAAGCAGATGGGATTGTGGGAGCTTGCCGGAACGGGCAGGCTCTTACCACGTCTGTTGTAAAAGAGGAAAAGGCAGCCATGCCGCCGAAGCTCTATGACCTTACCACGCTCCAGAGGGATGCGAACCGTTTATTCGGCTTTACCGCAAAGCAGACCTTAGAGTACACACAGAGCCTTTATGAGAAAAAGTTAGCCACATATCCGAGGACGGACAGCCAGTTCTTATCCGATGACATGGGGCAGACCGCAAAAGGAGTGATTGAAGCGGTGTTCAGCTCCCTGATGTTTGAGGAAAACAAAGCGTCCAGCCCGGATATAAAAAGGATTCTGAACAGCAAAAAAGTGACAGACCACCACGCCATTATCCCCACAATGGAGATAGCGAAAGCTGACCTTGCGGCACTGCCGGAAACGGAGCGCAAAATTTTATCCCTGATTGCGAACCGCCTGTTATGCGCCACCGGGGAGAAGCATCTGTATGAAACAGTCAAAGCGGAGTTTTCATGCAATGGATATACTTTTTCGGTTTCCGGGAAGTCTGTCACGCATAACGGGTGGAAGTCTTTTGAGGATGCCTTTAAGCGTTCCTTTAAAATCTCCGGGAATCAGGAGGAAGAAAAAGAGGAAAAGAAGCTGCCGGAACTGTCGGAGGGACAGACATTTGACGGTGTGCAGACGAAAGTCAGCGAGCATTTCACTTCCCCGCCAAAGCGCTTTACGGAAGATTTATTATTATCCGCAATGGAGCGTGCCGGGGCGGAAGATATTGGGGCAGATGCAGAGAGGAAAGGTTTGGGTACGCCAGCGACAAGGGCGGACATTATCGAGAAGTTAGTCAAGGATGGGTTTGTGAAGCGTGAGAAAAAGCAGATTATACCCACAGAGGACGGATTAAAGCTGATTACGGTGCTGCCGGATGTGGTGAAGTCCCCGAAACTTACCGCTGATTGGGAAAATGCCCTGACACTGGTAGCGAAAGGGGAGCTTCCGATGGAGGACTTCATGGCAGATATTGAAAACATGGTGTCGGAGCTGATACACACCTACCATGAGGTCAGTGACGAGCAGAAAAAGATGTTCGCACAGG
>CAJUKA010000270.1 GCA_910586585.1 uncultured Lachnospiraceae bacterium | reverse complement strand
CAGTGATATGCTTATGGAAGAATTTCAGAAAATCGAGAAAGAAGAAAAGAAAACAGCGAAAAAGAAAAAGCAGAAATAAGCATAAAAAGACCTTGCCGATATTCAGTTTCCATATCTGAACCCGCACTGTCGTGCAGTTGTCGCGGCATTCGTCAAATGGAAATGCAAGCATTCCCATTTTCCTCATTGCTCGCGCAAATCAGCAAGGTTTTCTTATGCCATTGATGTAATTATTTAGTGCGTGATGTGAAAAATGTTGCCAAATCGTTGCCAATACCTAAACAAATTTGTTTGAAAACCGCATAAATACTGGTTTCCTAAAGTCCATTTCATCACTCGAACTCAATCGTCCCTGGCGGTTTACTTGTCAAGTCATATACTACTCGATTCACCCCTCGCACCTCATTAATAATCCGGCTCATCACGGTCTGCAGCACTGCAAACGGTATCTCCGCGCACTCCGCGGTCATAAAATCAACCGTATTCACCGCACGCAGCGCAACCGCATAATCATACGTCCGCTCATCTCCCATGACACCGACACTCCGCATATTCGTAAGCGCCGCAAAATACTGTCCGATACTTCTGTCCAGTCCTGCCTTTGCAATCTCCTCGCGGTAAATCGCATCCGCATCCTGCACAATCCGCACCTTCTCTGCTGTAACTTCCCCGATAATCCGAATCCCAAGCCCAGGTCCCGGGAACGGCTGCCGGAATACCAATCTCTCTGGAATTCCCAATTCCAATCCTGCCCTGCGAACCTCATCCTTAAACAAATCACGCAATGGTTCTATTATCTCTTTAAAATCTACATAATCAGGAAGTCCACCTACATTGTGGTGTGACTTAATCACTGCTGACTCGCCGCCAAGACCGCTCTCTACCACATCTGGATAAATCGTTCCCTGTGCGAGGAAATCGACCGCGCCGATTTTCTTTGCCTCCTCCTCAAAGACACGAATAAATTCTTCGCCAATGATTTTCCGCTTTCGCTCTGGCTCTGTCACATCTGCGAGCTTTGCATAATAGCGTTCTTGTGCATTGACACGAATAAAATTAAGGTCAAAATCACCATTTGCACCAAAAACTGCTTCGACCTCATCCCCTTCATCTTTGCGCAGCAAACCATGATCGACAAATACACAGGTAAGCTGTTTGCCAATTGCCCTTGACAGCAATCCTGCCGCAACTGACGAATCTACCCCGCCGGATAATGCGAGAAGCACTTTGCCGTCTCCGACTCTTTCACGAATCTGCTTCACAGATTCTTCAACAAAGGAATCCATTCTCCATGAGCCTGTACAGCCGCAAACACCACGCACAAAGTTATGAATCATTTTTGTTCCCTCGACGGTATGCAGTACTTCAGGATGGAATTGGATTGCATATAATTTTTTATCTGGGCACTCTGCCGCTGCCACAGGACAGTCTGCTGTGTGTGCTGTCACGCAAAAATCAGAGGCAGTCTTGGAAATATAATCAAAATGACTCATCCAGCAAATGGTACTTTCTGCCACATCAGCAAATAACGGCGAAGTGCTGTCCACGTGCACCTGTGTTTTTCCGTACTCGCGAACAGGCGCCTTTTCAACTTTTCCGCCAAGCACCAGCATCATCAGTTGTGCGCCATAGCAAAGTCCTAGCACAGGAATCCCCAATTCAAACAGTTCTTTTGAGTAACTAGGTGCATCTTTTTCATAGCAGCTATTGGGACCTCCTGTCAAAATAATGCCCTTTGGTGCCATTTCCTTAATCCGCTCAATATCTGTCTTATAAGAATAAATTTCGCAGTATACATTGCATTCTCTGACACGTCTTGCCACAAGCTGATTGTATTGTCCGCCAAAATCAATGACAATCACTTTTTCATCAGAAAGCTTCTTTTCCATGGAACTTGTTTCGTTTTCCATCTCTTCTCCTCCTAATAATCTAATGATATAGTGAAACTATTACAAAGTCATAGCCAAATATAAAACCAAAAGACATTTGTCCAATCACTCATTATAGTAATAACTCTTTTGATACAGTAATCTCTTTTCCAAACTTTCTCCCTGCCAAGCAAAAATAATCCATCACTATATTTATTTATAATGGTATCATGAAAAAGTTGTTTTATCAATAATCGAAACCAGGAAACCCAAAATTCGTTACTTTTCACGTTACAATTCACACTTACGCCAGATTTCTCATATACTTACAACGATTTCGGTGTGAATTGCAACAATTGATGCACACAAAATGCTAAAAAGCACGCATTTTGGCGCTTGATCCGACGCCATGCAGCAAGTGCATGGCGCGGGTGTGAAAAGTAACCTTTTCACACCCGCGCCAGATTTAGGCATAACAATACGCCGATGCTACAGTGTTA
>CAJUKA010000269.1 GCA_910586585.1 uncultured Lachnospiraceae bacterium | reverse complement strand
TGGTGAGGATGATTCTTGAAGCAATCTATGAGCCGACATTCAGCGACAATTCGCACGGGTTCAGACCAAAGCGGAGCTGCCATACGGCACTCTTGCAGGTGAAAAGACTGTTCACCGGGGTGACATGGGTTGTGGAGGGGGACATTCAGGCGTGCTTTGATAATTTTGACCACCATGTATTAGTGGAGCTATTGCGGAAAAGGATAGCGGATGAAGCATTTATCAGCCTTATCTGGAAATTCCTGAAAGCCGGGTATATGGAACAGTGGGAATACAACTGCACCTACTCCGGCGTACCGCAGGGCAGCGGAATCAGTCCAATCTGCGCCAATATTTACCTTAGCGAACTGGATGAATTTATGCAGGAATACAAAGAAAAGTATGACTGTGAGCCGGAACGCAGAAAGACGACGAAAGAGTACGAACGTGCGTCCAGAAGGTACAGAAAGGCACGGAAAGCGTTGGCAAGTGCTGAAAAATCAACTCCTGAACTGGTGAGGGAATTTAAGGATTCCAGAAGGGAAAAGATGGACCAGCACTATTACAATCCGTTTGAGGAAGGGTATAAGAAAATCCAGTACAACCGTTATGCTGATGATTTTGTAATCGGTGTGATTGGTTCAAAAAGGGATGCAGAGAAAATCAAAGAGGATGTAAGAATTTTCCTAAAAGAGAGACTGCATCTTGAAATGTCCGAAGAAAAGACGAAAGTCACCCATGCCAGCAAGCCGGTAAGGTACCTGGGGTATGATTTCAAAGTGATGCGCTCAAAAAGCATGAAGCGGTGTAAAAACGGCGACATGAAACGGGTGTGGAACGGAAAAGTATTCCTGTATGTGCCCAAGGAAAAATGGGTTAAGAAAGCTATGGAGCGTGGGGCGATACAAGTCAAACGCAACAAAGGCACGGGCAAAGAAACGTGGAGATTAATGCCGAGGAAAGACCTGATGAACCGGAATGATGCTGATATAGTATCGACATTCAATTCAGAAATCCGGGGATTATATAATTTCTACCGCATTGCGGAGAATGTCGGCGTACTGCACAAGTATTATTATATGGTGCGTTACAGTATGCTGAAAACCCTGGCAGGAAAACACAGAACGAAAGTCAGTGCCATTAAAAAGCGTTTCATGGTAGACAAAGTGTTAAGAATCCCCTATGACACAGCAAAAGGGAGAAAGTACTGCGAGTTTTACCATGATGGATTCAAGAAGCACAGCGACGGCTATGACGATGTGTCGGATGTTATGCCGAACTATAAGAAATATGACAGCAGGCACACGATAATCAACCGAATCAAAGCCGGAAAATGCGAAATATGTGGGGAGCAGGCAGAGTATTTATGTATGCACCATGTAAGGACGCTGAAATCGCTGAAGGGCAGGGATATATTTGAAAAGAAAATGTTGGAGATGCGGAGAAAATCTCTTGCACTCTGCCCTGACTGCTTTGAACTCTTACACGAAACCAGAGAATCAAGGTGATTCATGGAAAGCCGGATACGCTGAGAGGTGTAAGTCCGGTTTGGGAGGCGGCTCCCTGAAACCTGCTGGTGAAAGCCAGCAAGGCGCAGGGTGCCTACCTCATACCTTATGCAGATGCATTCAAGCTATGTGGTCACTGATCCGAAGGGAACAGTGCTGGTCGAGTGCGGAAAAATGCTTTTAAAGAACGGGTACAAGGTAAAAGTGCTGAATACCATTAACTTCAAGAAGTCCATGCACTACAATCCTCTCGTTTATATCCGGAGCGAGAAGGATATTTTGAAACTCGTAAACACAATCATTTTAAACACCAAAGGGGAGGGGCAGCAATCCGGCGAGGATTTTTGGGTGAAAGCCGAAAAGCTCTATTACACCGCACTGATCGGGTACATCTGGTATGAGTGCGTGGAGGAAGAACAGAATTTCACTACTCTGCTTGACATGATAAATGCCAGCGAAGCAAGGGAGGATGACGAGGAATTTAAAAATCCCGTTGATTTGATGTTCGATGAGCTGGAGGAAAGAGAGCCGGAGCATTTTGCGGTAAAGCAGTATAAAAAATACAAACTGGCGGCGGGCAAGACAGCGAAAAGCATCTTAATTAGCTGTGGCGCACGTTTAGCCCCCTTTGACATCAAGGAGCTGCGTGACCTGACAAGCTATGACGAGTTGGGACTGGATATGATTGGGGATGAAAAGACAGCGCTGTTTGTCATTATCTCCGATACCGATGACACATTTAATTTCATCGTGTCAATCATGTACACGCAGCTTTTCAATCTGCTCTGTGACAGGGCGGATGATGTGTATCATGGCAGGCTGCCCGTCCATGTGCGCTGCTTACTCGATGAGTTTGCAAACATCGGGCAGATACCAAAGTTTGAGAAGCTGATTGCCACAATCCGGAGCCGGGAAATATCAGCTTCCATTATCTTGCAGTCGAAGTCGCAGCTCAAAGCGATTTATAAGGATAACGCCGACACCATTGAAGGGAATTGTGATACCACCTTATTCCTCGGAGGGAAGGAAAAGACCACCTTAAAAGAGATGGCGGAAATTTTGGGTAAGGAAACGATAGACCTTTACAATACCTCTGACACAAGGGGTACGTCGCAGTCCTACGGTTTAAATTATCAAAAGACCGGGAAAGAGCTTATGAGCCAAGATGAGATTGCAGTCATGGACGGAGGGAAGTGCATCATGCAGCTTAGAGGGGTAAGACCTTTCTTCTCCAATAAGTTTGACATTA
>CAJUKA010000268.1 GCA_910586585.1 uncultured Lachnospiraceae bacterium | reverse complement strand
TCCGAACTATCCTGAAATCGTTGTTTTCGGTGAGTTTTGGGAGTAAGCGCGCTAATCAGAAGCTGAAAACAAAAAGCATTAGCAATTCTTAAGAGCGTAGGATTGCCCAGGGAGGAATGTCTTCTATAATTTTTGCCAGGATGCAAGCAAGGCCAAACTTTCGCTCTCTACAGAAAATATATATAACTGTCCGTTTTCTCATGCTGCACATTGTAGAAAACATACAAGGGGAAGAGATTTTTTATTGAGATCCGGCTACGATTGGCTGTGAATAGTAACGAAAAAGGAAGGTGTACTGAGATATGATCCAGGGACTTACAAAACGGTTACAGATTGCACGAATCAACAAAGAGCTTTCCAGAAAACAGGCTGCTGAACGGATTGGTGTGTCCGAGAGCCTGATTGGGCTGTATGAGTCCGGCAGCAGACAGCCCTCGCTGTCCGTCCTTATGAAGCTTGCTTCTCTATACTGTGTGTCAACCGACTACCTGTTGGGATGCGATACGACAGAAAAAAATGTGATTTCTCTGGAAGGTCTGACAGACAGGCAGGCAGATACAGGCTGTGACGCTTACGGTCCAGTGTTTTAAGGGGCAGGCGGATTAGTTACCGCCTGACTTTTTATCCTTTTCTGCCGTGGCTTTCTCAATCACGGCTGCAAGCTTCCTGTTTATGATGCTTACGCTTCTTATTATGTTGGGATCGCCTTCATTCGTCTGTAATGAGATTTCCAGCATCTGCCCGATATTTTTGATATCTTACAATTCCTCAATCATATCTTTCCTATCCATGATTTTTCCTCCCTGAATTTGTAACAGTCTGCGCTTTGAATCAGAATCATGCCCCCTGCCGCAAAGGACATTTCTTAAATCACACACCAGTCTGTATAGCTGTCTGTCTATACAATGCACCCGGCGCGTAAGCGCAGTCAGTAATCTTGAAGGGCTACAGGAAATGAGGACAGATATGGAAAGATTTGGGATAAAAATGCAATTTCAATATTTACCGATTCTTAAAGTCAAAAAAATACAGACTCACAAAGAATACTTTCTTCATGAGTCTGTATTTTGCTATATCCATCCGAAATGCCTGAACGCATCCATAATAGCTGCCTCTTTTTCCGGCGGACACTTAGCCACTCTCCTGCCATCTTCTTTTTCATATGTGTACTGCTTAGCGAGCCCGCACTTTTCCTTTATCTGTGCAATATAAGAAGTATGGATATTCAGCCCCGTCTGCTCTTTCACATACTCCTTTATCTTCTGGTAAGTGACACGCTCCTTCGGTTTGTAGCTGCTGATATTGGCATTTGGCTTCATTGTCACCTCAATTTTGGGTGTATCTTTTTTGAGGGTTAATTTAACAACCGTCTCAACGGTATTACCCCTTTCTCACAAAACGTATTTATTATAACCTGCCTATTACACTCTATACAGTATTTTAAATCTGCAATTCCAAAACAATTCTTTTCTACTGACTACAAATTAACCGTAATGTGATCCCATATGTATCTAATAGATATGCCTGTGTTCCACATAAAATCTGGTGCATATCCTCCGTAATAGCCGCCGCTGATACACCTGGTTGAACAATAAAAATATCTAATTTTGCTGGAAGAACTCTCAGTTTATTCCTTATAGCAGATAACTTTTTCAAATCACCTTTTTCAAACCTACTAACGCCATTCAACTTCATCCGTCTACTTTCTCGATATTTCATTCTTTCAATAACTTCACACATATTTTGTTTCCATAAAACTGATTTTTCTGCCTGTCCACATACTTCATATAAATCGGCTACTCTACTGCCGGGTTTTTCTCCATGCGCAAATTTGCAATGATAAAATTCAAAATGTATTTCTTTATCTTTTTCTTTTATCGCTACTATATCTGCGATTTCTCCCGCATTATCATCATCAAATACTACTTCATAATTTTGAGCACTAATCAGTTTTTGAATAGTAAAATACTGGATGGAATCATTTTCTTTTTTAATTCCTTGAGACTCTTTACATATATTTACTTTATCCCATGTCCATTTGACTAATTGCTCTTCTGAAAACCTGAAATTAGCACTATTTCCTATAGTCACATAGAGATTACCTTGCAACGATGATTGGTCAGCGAACTTGATTTCTGGAGGATTCTCTTTAAAAAACTCTACTAAAGTATATGTCCTATTCCTCATATGCAATTCAAAATATGTACCTTTAATTTTAGAAACAAACCAACCATCATTATTAATAATAAGTTCAAATTCTTCCCTGTAATCTCCGTTTTGCACATAAAATTTCAAATTTTCAGTAGAATTTACTTGTACAAGACCAATCTCCATTTCATATATTGGGATACATGTATATGGCGTTTCTAAATATATGTTTTTTCATTGCACAAATCCAAATCATTCGGCCAATCAATCCTATAAGCATGTTCCTTTGGTCTCTCTTTAATAATTTTAGGCATTAGAACCCCTTTAAGTATATCCAAAGTATGAATATTGGGATTAATAATTTTTTTCGTAATTTAAATTACACCATTCTTTCCAAGTATCAATTGTTTCAACGAGTCTTCCCCAAATTGTTCCTTTATATGAACATCCAATACTGGTTCTACCATCTCCATTATATCCCATTCCAAAAATATTGGATTTATAGCAATTCCCTTTCTGTGATTCGGATATTGCCTCGTAAACGGTAAATCACAAGTACCTCGACCAGTTACCAAATCTTTGAGATAATA
>CAJUKA010000267.1 GCA_910586585.1 uncultured Lachnospiraceae bacterium | reverse complement strand
GTTCAGCAGCCTGTTTATATTACCACAGCCGCTCTCGCTTGTCAACTACTTTTTTATCTTTTTTCATTGTCAGCAGGTCTTTGCTTTTGCTTGTCTGTCGCTTGCCGCAACAGTGAATATACTAGCACAGTTCTTTCTTCATGTCAACACTTTTTTACATTTTTTATTTTTTCGTCTTTCTCATATTTCCAGCAATTTAATTTGCTTTCTTAAGGCGAAAAAAAAGAATCTCACTGTTGCTAAGATACTTTTTATTATGACACCTTTGCCATATGCTTCATTTATTTTTTCAATAAATGAGCGGAGAAGAAGGGATTTGAACCCTCGCGCCGGTCACCCGACCTACACCCTTAGCAGGGGCGCCTCTTCAGCCTCTTGAGTACTTCTCCCCGGTACTGAATTAAATCCTCTACCAATATTAAATCTGTGCGCCGTTTGACTCAACGCATTTATCATTATACATAACCTTTCTGTAATTGTCAATCCTATTTTTTAATTTTATTACAAGTTTTGTAACAGTTCGTTACTTTTCACACCCGCGCCATGCACTTGCTGCATGGCGTCGGAGCAAGCGCCAAAATGCGTGCTTTTTAGCATTTTGTGTGCATCAATTGTTGCAATTCACACCGAAATCGTTGTAAGTATATGTGAAATCTGGCGTAAGTGTGAATTGTAACAACAGTTCAACCTTCCACCGTCTAAAAGGAGAATTTAAAAATTTTTTCAGTAAGATTATCCACAAAAAAATGGAAGGTTTTTGTAATTTACAGGCTCTCTCCCTCTTTTTGTGGATAATTTTAAATCCAATCCCCTTTAAACATATTTTTCTCTTATAAATACAAAAAAGTTATCCACTTTTACGTATAATTGCAGAAATTTTCTGCACCGTCATTTTGACGGATCGATTTTTTGAGGAAGGAGATGTCCCATGGGAAGAAACAGTGACTATAATAACAGAATGTATCAACAGCTTATGGAAGTCATGGGACGTCTGGATTCTGTGGAAAAAGAACATAAACAGGAAGTGAGAGAATTACAAGAAGAACTTTCTGATTTAAAAAAAGAAAATACTATCTTACGTGCGGAAAATCAGTTGCTGAAAGAAGATAATGCACGTTTAAAAAGCATTATCAATAACGACAGCTCCAATACTTCGCTTCCGCCATCCATGGATCAGAAGGGTGGAAAACCTGCCAATAGTTATAATGGAAGAAAGAAAACGGAACGTAAACCAGGTGGACAAAACGGTCATACCAGAACGACGCTTGAAGGGTTGATTTCAGTGCTTGGCTTATGTCTGACCTGTTTCGGTCTCGGATACGCCATCGGTAGCAAAGATAATAACAAGACACAAAAATAGCCGCCCACCGCAAGCATTTTTTATCGGTTATCCGATTTGTTCCCCTTTTTCTTTTCCCTTGATTTGTAGACATTAAACTGGTTCTTACACTTCTGGCTGCAAAATTCATTCCCCTTCCGGCTTGCAACAAAGGCTTTTTTACAATGCTTGCACATACGCATATCACTGTCCTTGTCCGTGAGCATGAATGAAAAGCACATCTGCACCATAATCAGCAGCGAATGGAAATCCCATACGATAACGGGCGCATCCTTTTCAAGCGCAATGCGGTAAGTCGGGGATATGCCGCCGAAAGCGGAAATGCCCTGACGGTACAGGCTATTGTCAGGGCAGCGGTTGCACTGTTGGAACGACTGATCGCAAAGGTTATGCAGAAGATAATGGATTTTGCGGAAAAAGTTGTTGGCAAAGCTGTTGATGACGTAAAAGATACGCTGGAAGAAACAGTAGACCGTGTCCATGCAAAAGACGAGCTGATACATCAGCAGAAAAAGAAAAAGATACCATTTCCCGTAAATACGCATCGGAAATTAGATACACAAAATAAGGTAGAACAGCCACAGCAAGAAAGTAATATAATCGTCAAACAATCCATTGGTGAGCAGATAAAAGCAAAATCAAAATCTGTCACTGTTGAAACGAAGTATATAGAAACAAAAAGACCACCGCAGGCAAAGCCTTCTATACTTGCAGAAAGATATCCCCGCCTAAAAGAGATTGACGAAAAGCTCAAAGACCAGAACAAGGCAATTTTTGTGCGTGAGAAAAAGCGTAATAAGCTGAAAAAGGAGATGTTTGAATGTGTAGGTATTCTCAAAGGCGGCAGACGAAAAGAATTACAGCAGTAGATTGACAGTATCGACAATCAGATTTCCAATATGAAAAAGCGGCTTTCCTCTATCGTGAGAGAATATAAATTTGATTCTGTTCAGGCATTCTATAAGGAATTTAACGCAGCCAGAAAAGAGTATTTTGATTATCAGGCGGCTCGTGCAGAGTGGGAGAAAATCTGCGGAGACAAAGCAAAAAATCCCATGAGTATAAAAGAGAAGCTTAGGCAAAAAGAGCAAATAGTAAAAAAAAGAGAAACTGGCAGGGTGCTTCAGGCAAGACAAAAAGATAAAGGGGCGAGGTAGCAAAGAATAACGGATTATGCCTTTTCGTGCATTATAAATTGTAGAAAATGAACCCACAGAGGAAGACTTCCACTTTGTCAAAAGGTTTATTTCGTGAAATATATAACAAGAAATCGGTATATAGATTTAAGTTTTATTATATGTCCTACAATATAATCCTTCTAAAAGAACAATAGAGATGGTACAATTTGGTTATTGTATGATATGCCTGTATTGAATTTTTCCATTCCGTACTGAAAAAGGAAAAAATTTATCTGACACCGTTGCACAATCTTTCCACTTTTTTGTTTAAAGCATTGACATAG
>CAJUKA010000266.1 GCA_910586585.1 uncultured Lachnospiraceae bacterium | reverse complement strand
AGACGAATTGAAAGAGATTGAAACATTTTGGAGAAAAGAAAATGAATGAATTTATGAAAATATTATTGTCGCTGTCTGTTTCCGGCGCACTGTTACTGCTTCTTATTTTGGGATTGAAGCCGCTGTATAAAAACAGGTTCAGCAAGCGTTGGCAGTATTATATTTGGATAATTGTTGCGCTGCGGTTTCTGTTTCCATTTACTCCCAATACTACGATTGTTGGAAGCCTGTTTGAAAAATTCGACACAGCAGCAATAACAAATGAAATCCCTACAATCCCCAATGTACCCGTTCAGGTAAGTCCGGGTAACAACGAAGCAGAGCCGATACAGACAAACAGGGATATGACCGCCGCTGCTGCGCTTGAACCATTTAACAAATATGTCTGCCTGTTTTTTATCTGGTCAGCATTGGCACTGGTTCTATTTGTCCGTAGGATAACGGTTTATCAAGGATTTATCCAATACATCAAAGCAGGCAACACAGAGGTATCGGATATAAAGATTTTGAATCTGCTATCTGATTGTGAAGAAAAATTAAATATTAAGACGAGGGTTGAATTATCCTATAATTCGTTGATTGCTTCCCCTATTATGATTGGATTCTTTCGACCAAGAATTGTTTTGCCTGTTCATGAATTGGAAGATAAGGAGCTGTCTTATATCTTTGTGCATGAGCTAACCCACTACAAGCAGAGGGATATGTTTTACAAATGGCTGATACAGATTGTTGTGTGCGCCCATTGGTTCAATCCTTTTGTATATCTGCTGGAAAAGGAAGTGAATAAATCTTGTGAATTGTCATGTGATGAAAAAGTCATATCTGTACTTGACGATACCGCAAGACGTGAGTATGGAGATATACTAATTTCCTTTTTGAAGTCAAACAATCTCTACAAAAGTTCTTTAGCTTCCGTCACTTTGACAGAGGGAGCAGAACAGCTAAAAGAAAGGTTAGGTGCTATTATGAATTTTAAGAAAAAGAATAAACCCGTTGTTATTTTGACAAGCATATTGACACTGTTTCTTGTTATAAGTGCTATTGTTATTGGTGTCTATACAACAGGCTCAGGTGCTGCAAATGCTCATGCAGCTCCTCTCTCAAATCCACAGTTAGACACGGAGGGAAAACCCTCATTGACATTAGATGTGAGCAGTTGTGCAGTAAATGTGCTGCCAGCAACAGATAATAAAATTTCTGCTGAATACAACAGCAATGTTTATGATGTGAAGATTGACGAATCAGATGATAGCCGAAAAGTATCTATTTCCTGCAAAACAAGCACGAATACAAATGATGAAACCATAAAACTTTATATCCCAGATATTGATTATGGGGAAGTGAGTTTAACAGCAGATAGCGCCCATTTAACTTATGATTTTATAAGGTCTGGTAACATTGCGGGCAACTTCAATATGGCGTCTGTCTTTTTGACTTTGCCGGAGGGCTTTAATGGTTCATTAAACGCAGTAGCAAACAGCGGATATTTCCAGTTGATTTCCAAAGATGATTTTAAAAATACCACCACAACCATTACCAATAGCGGAGATTGGGGAGAAATATATACGCCTAAAAATTTCACAGAAAGCAACGGGAACTATACGTTTACGAATGGCACAGGGAACAATGTTATCAATGTGACAAGAAAAGGCTCTGGTGTCATGGGAATATACACTTCGGACGCATTTGATTCCTCAAATTTCCCGGAGGAATGGAAAGATTTATGGTCTGATACATGGCAAGGTACACCGTGGGAAGATGACTGGTGGCAGAACAGTTGGAAAGAGGAAGATTAAAAGTAGGTTATAAAGTATGGGCGACAGTCTAAGTGCTATCGCCCCTTGCTTTATTAGAATGTATTTATAAATCATGCACTGCCTTATAAGTAGAGAGGGGGAATTTCTATGACTTGCACGGAGGCATACAAGGAGCATATCGAATACACATTTAATGCCTTTTGCAGAGTAGTTATACGCTATGCCGCTATCAACGCATGGCGTGACAGGGATAAGCGGCGGCAAAGGGAAATATCTTTTGAATACCTCACAGAAGAAAAGTTTTATCCATTCTGTACGTCAGACGCATATTTCATAGACCCCTACAAACAATACCCGGTTATGATATGCGGTCAGAGGGTTATCCTCACAAACGGGAATCTTGCCGAAGCCCTGTCTGCCTTGCCAGAGAAAAAAAGGGAAATCATTTACCTTTACTTTTTCGGGCGTTACACACAACAGGAAATCGGGGAACTATACGGACGCTGTCGGAGTACGGCGTGGCATCACATACACAGTGCCTTGCAAATACTGCATGAAGAAATGGAGGTGCTTTACCGTGAGGAATCCTAAACTTGTGCCATATGAAACGATTATCCGAGCGACCAGCGGAGAGCCGGAAGCCGTTGACGAAGTTTTACGGCATTACAGCAAGCGAATCCGAATTGCTTCCCTTGAAAACGGACAAGTCAACAAAGACACAGAGGACAACATCAAACGGCGGCTTATCGCTGCCCTGTTCCAGTTCCGCTTTGATGAACAGCCATACAAAAAAACTGAATAACCGCCGCCACATAGAACGGCACACCAAGACAGGAAATCATAAAAAGGTTTCCTGTTTTTTTGCGTTTATTTTCGGCGTTTTTGAAAAACCGCCGTATTGCCCCACGAAAAGGGAAACATGACACGCTCTTTGTTTGGCAGTTTTCAATTTTCGGTGGTGTGAGAAAATTCCATGAGATATTTTCGCCGGAACGCAACAAACCAGCCGCCAATAGCCGGATAGTAAGCGAACAGACCACACAGCGCAGTTTCTTAGAGCAAGATTCTACCATAGTACCAAATTTCGCTAATCGCTCATTTTGTCCTATGGGAATCTTGTTGGGGTTG
>CAJUKA010000265.1 GCA_910586585.1 uncultured Lachnospiraceae bacterium | reverse complement strand
TGGAACTGGTGCAGCGGCAGGAGGGGGAATTTATTATCCGTATTGAGCCGGGAGGGGAGGAAACAAATGCAGATGCAGGAACAGGAACCCTTTAAACTGGAAGTCGTATCGGTAAGGCTGGTAAAGGATGCGCCCCTGTTTTCAGACCATAAGATCACAAGCCCGCAAGATGCCGTAAAGGTAGTGGGGGATTTCCTGTGTGAAATGGACAGGGAGGTGGTGTGTGTCATCAACCTGAAATCAGACGGAACCCCTATTAACTGTAACATTGTGAGCATAGGCGCAATTAACCAGACCATTGCAGAACCGAGGGAGTTTTTTAAGTCAAGCATTTTATCCAATGCAGCGGGAATGATCATGGTGCATAATCACCCAAGCGGTGAGCTTGTGCCTTCAAGACAGGACGTTTTAATAACACACAGGATTTTAGAATTGACGGAACTTATGGGGATAAGGCTTGCTGACCATGTGATCGTAGGCGGTGACAACAGCCAGTATTTTAGTTTCAGTGAAAAAAAGCTGTTACAGTATCCCTCATTTTCTTTTACTGCGGATTATAATGAACTGGATTTTGGGAAAACGGCAATGGTGGCAGAAAAAGGGAAAGCAAGGTGAGGCGATGGAAGAAAGGAGAAGTTTTACGGCAGAGGAACTTGCGCTTGCAAAGAGCGTTGACTTAACGGCAGTAGCGGCAAGCCTCGGCTACACCGTGAAAAAGATAGGCAGATACCACACCCTGAAAGAAATGGATTCGATACGGATTTACAACCGCACGAACTGGTTTCGGTGGTCAAGGGAACATGATAGGGGAAACAACGGCGGCTCGCAGATAGATTTCCTGCGTGTCTTTGCAGGAATGGAAGTCAAGGACGCTGTTTTCTGGCTGCTTGATTTTTCCGGATACCGGAGGGACGGGGACTGGGAAAAAAAGAGTGCCAATGTGTATGTGGAAAAAATAGAAGGAAAGCATTCCACGGAAGAAAAGAAAAAGCCGTTTGTACTCCCTGCCCGTGCAAAGAACAATGACTATCTGTATTCGTACCTGACAGGGGACAGGGCGCTTGACAGGCATACAGTGGATTATTTTGTAAGCTGCGGATTGATCTATGAAGAGCGCAGTCACCACAACATTGTCTTTAAAGGGAACGATGTGCAGGGCAAAACACGCTTTGCAAGCATGAGGGGAGTGTTTGACCGGGAAGGGAAACCGTTCAAGTGCGATGTGGCGGGCAATGACAAGAATTACGGGTTCAATATCTGGTATGGAAAAAGCGATGAAGTCATGGTGTTTGAAGCACCGATAGACCTGATGAGCTATGTGGAGATCCGTGGGGATTATGAGACAAACAAGGTGGCTCTTGGGATGCTTTCCGATGCTCCGCTTGCCACATTCTTAGAGGAACACCCAAAAGTCAGGAAGATTTCTTTCTGTCTGGACAATGACGGACCGGGCAGGAAAGCGGCAGATGCACTCATGGAAAAATACTACGGGCTGGATTATGAGGTGGAGGACTGCCCGCCGCCAAAGCCTTTCAAGGACTATAACCAGTGGCTTCAGGAAGCGAAAAAATGCCTGTGTGCAGCCACGCCAAAACGGGAAATGGCACGGTAGGGTTGATTGCAAAAAGTGAGTTCATTTTCCAAAAAAGAACTGAAAAAGCACAATCATTCTGCAAAAATGATTGCAAAAAGCACAATCACTGAAAAAGGGCGGAAGGACTGGCGTTGAAGTTCACGAAAAAAAGAACTTAAAAAGTGCTATCAGAACAGGAAAATGATTGCAAAAAGTGAAATCAAATTAGAAATATCATATCATATTTTAAGTTCACTATATGTATCAGCGGGGTTTTAGGGGCAGTCCCCTAACCAGAGGCACTTGTATTACAAAGTGCGTATCTGGCAAATTCCTATCGGAATTTGGACTGGGGCGGGAAACAGTGACTTTGTATCATACGGATAAGGAGGTGATTGCAGATGGAAGTCATTGACGTTCAGAAAGAGGTGCTTGAGGAAGTAGACCTGTTGGGCAGGAAAGGGTATTTCACGGAGCTGCGTGTGGATAAGGAAACAGTGCCGGAGGGGATGCACTGCTATGAGCTGCGGTATGGTGATGACGACGGTTTTCCGGTGTCCGTGGAGGAAAGTGTCAGGGTAAATTACTTTGGTGCTGTAGTTCTTGCGGAAGAACTGGAACTGGGGGAAGAAAAAGCACTGCAATTCGGTTATGAGGATTTCGGATATACAGGCGAGCAGATGTATCTTTCACAGGTACAGGGCAAACAGCGTGATGCAGAAGGATATGAAGCAATACCGACAGGGGCAGAACTTATAAAGTTCATGGAAGAAAACGGCATATCTTTTCAAATGAATGAGAAAGAAGCAAATCTGATCTGCGGCTATATGGACGGTCATGGTTATGTAGTCGGTCAAAAGGACGGGCAGCTTTGCCGTGGGGATCTGTGTGCAGAAACAGACAGGACAGTATGGGAAGAAACAACTATAGATGATCTTGTAGATTCTGTGACAGAGTGGAATTATGAGCTTTTGCAGGATGCAAAATCATATATGGACAATTCGGATAATTTATCGGATTTTGTGTTCCAGCACAGCCGCTACGAGGAGTTATGTGCAGACGAAAAGATACTGGATGCCATGTTTGACAGGACAAAGTATGCAGAACAGATAGAGCATATGGCACAGATGCTTGCAGAACAGTTAATTCAGAGTCTACAGTCAAAGGGGGATATTGACGGGGCGGTAAAGGAACTGGTACAGGGTATAAAGGAACAGCCTGAACAGAAGAAAGGGAGGGCAAGGTAAATGGCGGACAGCATACATTCCGTAAGGAAAACGCTGCGGCTTATGCCGTGTGAGGCAAAGGTGCTTTCGGATAAGGCGGGTGCGGCGGGGATGTGCGAAGCTGATTACCTGCGCCTGCTGATTACACAGAAACCAAATGACTATCCTGAAATCCGTATCCTTTTAAAAGACCTGATTAATGAAGTCAATGCAATCGGGAACAACATCAACCAGAT
>CAJUKA010000264.1 GCA_910586585.1 uncultured Lachnospiraceae bacterium | reverse complement strand
GCTACGGCAGGATCAGCGTGAACTTCTACGGCTTTTCCACCAACGGCAATAAGGGCATCGCCGCAGGGCTTGGCAACATCCAGAAGCTGCGTGACGGGGAGTCGCTGGGCGGCAGGACGAACGCAGAGGATGACTTTGACGCGGTGGAAGTGGATGACGAGGAAGATTTTCTTGGATAGGCATAACAGGGCGGCGGGGAACTGCCGCCCGTCATCCAAAGTACGGAAGGAGGGAGGCTTGTCATGGAACGGGTGCTTGAAATGGATATCGAAAGTTTCAGCGATGTGGATTTGATCAAATGCGGGGTATACGCCTATGCGGACAGCCCTGCTTTTGAGATTTTATTATTTGCTTATTCCTTTGACGGAGGGGAAACACAGATCATAGATCTGGCACAGGGGGAGAAACTCCCGGCAGAAGTGGAGGATGCCATCTTTGACGTGTCAGTGACCAAGACAGCATACAATGCGAATTTTGAGCGCACCTGCCTGTCAAAACATTTCGCGAGATACATTCCCCCGGAGTCCTGGCATTGCAGCGCGGTGCAGGCGGCAATGCTCGCCCTGCCACGGTCACTGGAGGACGTGGGCAGGGTGCTTGGTCTGGATGAGCAGAAGATGAAGGAGGGCAAGGAACTGATCCGGTATTTCTGCGTCCCCTGCAAGCCGACCAAAGCAAACGGCGGCAGGGCGAGGAACCTCCCCTGCCATGCGCCGGAGAAGTGGGAACTATTCAAGACCTACTGCAAGAGGGATGTGGATGTGGAGAAATCCATCCGCAGGAAACTGCATAATTTCCCCATCCCGGAAAGCGAGATGGAACTGTACCGCTTAGACCAGCGCATCAATGACCGGGGCGTTCTGGTGGATATGGGGCTTGTGGAGCAGGCCATTGCCTGTGAGCGTCTGCATAAGGAAGTGGTGACGAAACGCGCCTATGAACTGACGGGCTTGGAGAATCCCAACTCCGTGGCACAGCTCAAAGGCTGGCTTGGGGACATGGGGATGGAGGCGGAGAGCCTTTCCAAGAAAGCAGTGGCGGAGATGATAGCGGAGACGGACGGGGAAGTGGAGGAACTGCTCAAATTAAGATTATTAATGGCAAAAACATCCGTGAAGAAGTATGAGGCTATGGAGCGGTCTGTCTGTTCGGATGGCAGGGTACACGGGATGCTGATGTTCTGCGGCGCAAATCGGACGTCAAGATGGTCAGGCAAAATAGTGCAAATCCAAAATCTGCCAAAAAACTACATTCCCGATCTGGAACTGGCGAGGGAGCTTGTGAAACAAGGCAGATTTGAGGATATCGAACTTTTATATGATTCCACACCGAATGTGCTTTCAGAATTAATCCGTACAGCCTTTATCCCAAAGCAGGGATGCCGCTTTGTGGTGGCGGACTTTTCCGCAATCGAGGCAAGGGTGCTGGCATGGCTTTCCGGCGAGGAATGGGTGCTGGACGTTTTCCGCGGTGACGGGAAGCTGTATGAGATGACGGCATCAAGGATGTTCGGCATCCCGATGGCGGAGATCGGAAAGGGCAGCCCGGAAAGGGCGAAAGGTAAGGTGGCAAGTTTATCTTGCCAATATGGGGGCTCCAAAAATGGGATCATCTCAATGGGTGCATTGGATATGGGGCTGACAGAAGAGGAACTTCCCCCGCTCGTAGCTGCGTGGCGGAAAGCCAATCCGCACATGGTGCAGTTTTGGTGGGATGTAGATGCCGCCGCAATAAAGGCGGTCACCGAAAAGCAGAAAACCAAAGTCGGAAAGATCATTTTTGAATATAAGAGCGGGATTTTATTTATCACGCTCCCGTCCGGGCGCAAGCTGTCCTATGTGAAGCCGAGGATGGCAGTGAACCGATTCGGGCGCGATGGTCTGACCTATGAGGGGATTTCCGAAAACAAGAAATGGAGCCGGATAGAAACCTACGGCCCCAAGCTGGTGGAGAACATCGTGCAGGGGACGGCGAGGGATTTACTGGCGGAGGCAATGCTCCGGGTGGAGAAGAAAGGTTATCCTATCGTGATGCACTGCCATGATGAGATCATAGCGGAAGTGCCGGATGGAATCGGCTCCGTGGATGAGATGTGTGAGGTTATGGCGGTTCAGCCTGTATGGGCGGAGGGACTGCCGCTCCGGGCGGACGGTTACCAGTGTAGTTTTTATCAGAAAATGTAGAGGGAGAAATATATGGAGAGAAGGAATGCGGAAGGGTACCATGACCCGACTGCCTACGGCGGGATGCGTATGGCGGAGCAGAAAGCGGAAAAGGAAACGGTAAGGATGGTTTATAAGAACGGGAGGATGGAGCTTTATATCCATGAGTTCTTCCCATGCAGGTTGGCGGTGGCAAGGAAGGTGTTCCCGCTGATCCGGCGCTTTGCAAAAGAGGATGACAGGGAGAAACTGAAACAGTTCTTACGGATAAAGGCACGGGAGCATTCCGGGAAAGCACAGGCGTTTTCGGAAAAGGCGGAGTCCCTTACGGCAAAATCGGAGGAATGGCATTTCTACCGAAGGAAGGCCAGGGAAGAGCAGATCATCTATAACCAGTGCATGAAAAATCTGAAATTATTGGAGGGCAGGAAGGAATGAAACTGTATATATCAACAGGCAATTCAAGGATGGAGAAGCGGTGGAACAACGTGGAGATGGAGCTGGATGAATTTATAGAGCGCATCTCCCATACCATCCGCACGGCGGAGACCGTGGAGCAGTATATGAAGATGACGAAAGCAAAGCAGGACGCCATCAAGGACGTGGGCGGCTTTGTGGGAGGCAGGCTGAAAGGCGGCAGGAGGAAGAAGGACTGTGTGGAGTTCCGCATTATCATAACGCTGGATATTGACCATGCAGTTCCGGGAGTGATCGAGCAGATAGAGATGCTGTATAATTACCGCTGTTTCATTTATTCCACCCACAAGCACACGCCGGAGAATCCGAGGCTGCGCCTTGTGATTATCTTATCCCGCCCGGTGTCGCCGGATGAATATGTGGCGGTGGCGCGCAAGGTGGCGGAGGACATCGGGATTGAGATGTTCGATGACACCACCTATGAGCCGAGCCGCCTCATGTACTGGCCGT
>CAJUKA010000263.1 GCA_910586585.1 uncultured Lachnospiraceae bacterium | reverse complement strand
CTCGTCTTATGAAAAGTTCTGCATTATGTAGAGTTGACAGAAAAAACCACTTATTAAGGGACTTTCTGCCAACATAACTTTACATAATCAAATATTGTGTTTTAACCACTCCAATAAAGTTTCTTTCTCTTTTTCTGAGAATTTATTTACTGAAATATCAATGTTTGATGCTGCACTTTCAAGATATTTGCGCTTAATTTCTGGATTTGCTTTTGCATATATTTCTGTAGTTATAACGGATGAATGTCCCAAAAAATCACGGATATATATGAGATTAACACCACTTTCAAGAAGGTGCATTGCCTTTGAATGTCTTAATACATGTGGGTGAATAGCAGCAGTTCCAAATATCTGTGGATTTTTAACCCGTGCGGAATCAGAATGTTTTCTTAATATGTAGGCTATTCCTGATCTGGTAAGTGGTCTGGATTGCTTGTTTGTAAATAACATTTCCGTGCTGTCAGATATTTTATATACAGCAGTATATTTGTTCAGGATTGATACCGCCTTGCTGCTGATAGGGATGATCCGTGTTTTATTTCCCTTGCCGGTCACCATAATTGTTGCAGGTGAGGCAGGTGATAAATCACCATATTTTAGATTAATCAGTTCCTGTACCCTACAACCCGATTCGTAAAGCAATGAAAGGATTGCCAAATCCCGTATGCCACTATAACTGTCAAAGTCCGGTTCCTTTAATAATAGTGTAATTGCTTCGACGGTTAGATAATCTACAGTTTTTGAAGATCCTTTCTTGGGCGGAATATCCAATACTGCTTGAAAAGTATCAATGTATTCTACAGCGCTTAATGACATATACCGGCTAAAGGATTTCAATGCTGCCAGACGCTGATTTCTGGTTGCGACTGAGACTCCCCGTTTTGATTCAAGCCACTCAAGAAATGCTGTGATGGTGTCCTTGTGAAACAGCTCGATAGAGATTTTCCCGCGCTTTATGAGATGTTCTTCCTCTGCGTATGAAAAAAGCAGAACAAAAGTATCCCTATAAGATTTAATTGTATTTTCTGAGTATCCAACTGTGTTTGAAAGATAGCTGGTAAAAAACATCGTGATATTGGACGTTAAAGAATTCATCATCACACCTCCGGAAAAATAGTATCAGCTTGTTCCTGTGTATAATTCAGTACATTGATAAAGTATTGCCTGGTCAATCTAAGATAGTATTCCGTAGACTCTATTCCTTTATGTCCCATGTAAGTGCTAAGAGCTGGCAACGAACAATACGGATCCATTCCTTTACTTATTGACAATTCAAGGGCATGAACTGCATATGTGTGTCTTAAATCGTGTATACGAGGACAGTTTCCGTTGGATAATTGACGGATACCTGCCTGTTGTAAGATTTTTCGGAAGGTATTTCGGATTGTTGTGGGAGAATAATGTTCACCATGACGAGCCGGAAAAAAGAAAGGGTTACCGTCTGTACGGTCTACTCTATGGTTATACATTCTTAAGTATTTAGTAAGCGAATCAGACATTGGGATCATACGTGAAACCTTATTTTTTCCATTATATAAAGTGATAATGCCTTCTTCCAGGTCGACATCCCCTGTTTTTAGTGACAGAGTTTCACTAACTCTGGTTCCGCACGCATAAAGAAGCCTGAAAACAGCGGGATAAATGAATGGTGTGTTTATAAATTTATTCTTATTTGGTCCTATCTGATCCGAAAACATAAAAATACGATGGATTTCTTCTTTAGTAAAAATATATGGTATAAAATCTTTGGGGCATTGTATGAGCCTGTCCGGATAGACATATGAATCATAACCATTTAATTGGAGGTATAACCCGTACTGACGTATAAAGGATTGATTTGCATGAAGTGTACGGGGCTTGCTGCCATTTGACTGGGACAGAAATGAGTCAACAACCTCTTTTGTCAGATGAGTAACATCATTATGATTATGGATGTATATGTAGTTCAACATGTATGACAGCTTTCGCTGATCATCAATGGAAAAACTGAATCCAAGGGAACGTTTATAAGATATGTATTCTTCAGCTTCGGTTTTGAACGCATCCGGAAAAATAAAATCAGTAGTTGTTTTCATAAGGAACCTCCAATGCAAAATTTAACAAAGTGTTGAAATCAATATTTAAATACATGCGCGTGGTGTTAAGATTTGTGTGTCCCAGTACATCTTTTATGACGTACATGGGAGTATTGTTCATTAAGAGATTACTGGCTAAAGAGTGTCTGAGTGCATGCGGACCATGTTTACGTTTTGAAATGTCAATGCCAGCAAGGGTAAAATATTTTGATACTACAGAGTGCATTTGGCTCGCACCAATCATTTGATAATTGTTTTTTATACCTACGAATAGTAAATCCGATTCACATGCGGGTCTGGCATTTTTTAGATAATCAATTAAAGCAAACTTTATATTTTCCAGTAAAGGAAGCTGATTGAAAACCTTGGTTTTGAATTGAATGAACTCAATAGTATTGCGTTCCCAGTGAATATCCGAAATCTTGAGCCGGCAAATATCACCTGAACGTATTCCAAGTTCGGCTGCCAGTAATACAATAAGCAGATCTCTTTTTCCTTTGGCTGTATGATTACTGACATACGATATGAGTTTTTTGATTTCTGCTTCTGAATAGAATGACAGGATGCGCTCTCGTTTATTTGAAACAATAACGGGAAAAAGCTCTTTCCCGGAGAAAATGATGTATTTTTCATCATACAGATAATTGAAGAAGTGCCGAAGAATAAAAAGCTTTCCGCTTTTTGTAGACGATGAAAGTTCAGAAAGACTATCCAGGAATCCTGTTACATTTTTGGGGCGACAATCTTGAAAAGATGTAACTCCTAAATCCCCAAGGTAGTTACATAGGGAAGTAATGGTGACACGTTTGCCACGCATGGTTTCAACTGCTTTTTCTTGGAATTCTGGTAACGAAAGATAAGTGTCAAGAATTGGTTTGTACTGTGAATAGCGTAAAATTATTTTTGAATTATGAAACATAATGCTATCCTCCTTTCACAGAGGATATCGCCATTAGATTATGTAGAGTTTAGAGGTGCAAAAAGGCTAAGAAACAAGGCATATGTGAAATAACTCTACATAATGCAAAGCTTTTCATAAGACGAG
>CAJUKA010000262.1 GCA_910586585.1 uncultured Lachnospiraceae bacterium | reverse complement strand
GCTTTGGTAGCTTAGGGTTATTGTGCAATTTTCTGAATTTGCTCATTTATAGTTAATTTATAGAGGAATGGGAGTTGCATTGACAGCAGTTGTTTTTATAGTGGCGGTCATTTTGGCAATTGCTCTGAAAAAACAGGACAATACACAGGAGACGGTTGTTTTGACAAGACAGAAAGAGACGCATAAGACAGTTGTATTTGGCGCGGAGCAAAGGACAACTAAGAATTCATGGGGAGAGGAAACTGCGTATTCTGAGCGTGAGAGCTTTACGCATTATTTGATAAATAATTCACAAGAACAAGATTATGTGATGGCTGAGATTGTGGTAGGGGAGGATAAGGCGGACTTTGACTGGACCTTTGGGGAAGGCAGCTTTCCAAAAAGCAGGGAGGACATTGTAGCGCAGTATCTATATGAAAAGGAACACTTTGCGTTGCAGGAGAATACAAACCCTGCGGATTACTGGCTTTTTCTGAAAATCAAGACAGAGGACATTTATGATTTGGATATTTGGCATGGCGTGCAGGAGGCATGGGGCGGAAATTTAGAAAAGTACCATGATATTTCGGCTTTTGTTAATGAAACAGGGCGTGTCTGTTCACTTCGTGAGTATAATAATGGAACCGCGTTGGGGAAATGGATTGTTTACATCAAAGATGATTTCCTTTATGTTCTTGAGTGCTTGGAGAATCAAATCAGTGACAGTAAAGAATTAAAGCTGCCAATCCGGTATTTTTATTATACAAGTATTTTGGAGGGATCACTGGACGAGTGCACATGGGGAATGGATGATGAACTTTTTTATTGGCGTGACCATGATAAACGTGTGACAACACTTGAAAATCCGCACCGGATTTATACGCAGACCGTGGGAACAGATGACCGTTGGTCACATTTTCCCGGTAAGATGCCGTGCGGTATTTTGGAAAAAGCGGAGTACATCGTTTCATTGTCTGAAGAAAGCCCCGAAATCAGGATATGCTTTACGTTGAAAAGCAATGCGGCAGACTGCTATCTGCCCGATATTGGCGCGGCGGACTATCTGTATGCGATGGAGGTATCGGAGGCGGAGAGCGGCAAAGTGCTGCAAAACGGTGAGGTATTGATGTGCGTTGATGCTGTTGATACACTTCGCTTTGAGGATTTGGACAAAGACGGATTTTTGGACATGCATATCGTGTATCCGGATCATGCGGTTGTGTCGGAAAGCAATGCGGAGGACCAGTTTTCGTATACCTATTATTGGTATGATCCGCCTTCGTATTGGATTTGGAATAGTAGTGAAAAAATATTCGAACACATGTCTAAACGCGATCTATCCAAACGTTTGAATGAGAATTTGACAGGACAACAGGAGGCTGGCAGTATGGGAGTGAAGGATATAGTAGTTGTGCAAGAAGGGGATTCCTTGTGGGGAATTGCAGAGAAATATTTAGGTGACGGCAGGAAGTATAGGATTATATATGATAGGAACAGAGCGGTTATCGGTGATAATCCTGATTTGATATTACCAGGGACGGAGCTTGTGTTGGAAATTGTGGACGACAGATAAAAGGCGGAAACATGACTGATTGAAAAGGGTGACTTTATGGCTAACATTTTAATTGTAGAAGATGAGAAAAATATGCAAGACATCATTTGTGAATATATGCACAGGGGAGGTCATATCTGCTTTACTGCTGATGATGGTGTTGATGCCTTGATGATATTAAAACATAATCCGATGGATTTGATGATATTAGATATTATGATGCCGCATCTTGATGGGTTTTCTGTATGCAAAATGGCAAGAGAAATGAGCAGTCTGCCAATCATTATGCTGACCGCTAAAAGTGACGAGGAAGATAAGTTGAAAGGCTATGAATACGGCGCAGATGATTATATGACAAAACCGTTTAGCCCCAAAATATTGCTTGCAAAGGCAAATGCCTTGCTGCGCCGTATTTCAGTAACCTCCGCAGATACAATTAGTAATGTGCTTAGTGTGGGAAAAATAACGATAAGCCCTGCTGCACACAAAGTATTCTTAGATGGTACAGAAATTACTTTGACTCACAAAGAATATGAATTGTTGTATTTCTTTATGTCTAATCCTGAACAGATTTTTTCACGGGAACAACTGTTAAACCGTATTTGGGGTTATGACTTTGAGGGGAACACACGAACAGTAGACACACATATCAAGACTTTACGGCAAAAATTGGGCAGCGAGGGAAAATCCATTGTAACGCTTATACGTTCTGGGTATAAATTTGAGGTGGCAAAATGAAAGAGCAATTCTCATTTCGCACAGTACGGAAAAAAATAGTAATGATTTCAAAAATTGCAGGTATTATTTTGATGATTTCATACCTTATTTCAACACAGTTGCCTTTGGAAGCGGATATTTCTTTTTTGTTATGGATAACACTTGTTACTTTATTGGTAATTATGATAGATTTTCTATTAGGACGCTTTATTTCAGATCCAATCTCCGAAATTTGTGAAATGGCGCATAGGGCAGCAAGATTAGATTTTTCTTTGCCGTGCCAAATAACATCAAAGGATGAATTTGGAGAACTTGCAGCCAATCTCAACAAGATGTCTGAGAATCTGCAGGATACACTTGAAAAACTGGAAAAAGCAAATATCCAGCTCGAAAAAGATGTACAGCAGGAGAGAAAATTATTGAGGGAAAGAAAGGAATTAACAGACCATCTTTCCCACGAAATGAAAACACCGATAGGGGTTATCCGTGCTTATGCAGAGGGAATACAGGACGAAACAGACGAAGAAAAAAGACAAAAGTATTCTGAGATTATCATTTCTGAAACAGAAAGAATAGGTACACTTATCACAACATTATTAGATTTGTCCGCATTGGAAAATGGGGCGGTATCGTTGATGCCAGAACGGTTTGACTTTGTGGAATTTGTAGAAACGATAGCAGGACGATTATTGATAGATATGCCAGAAACCGATTTTGAATTGCAGTACAAACTTCCAGAAAATAAAGTTTTTGTCTATACGGATAAACAGCGTATGGAGCAGGTCTTAAACAATTTCATTGTCAATGCGAAAAAGAATGTATCTCAGAATAAACGCATGAACAGATACCCTCTAATTGCCATCCAATTATTTGGTGAGT
>CAJUKA010000261.1 GCA_910586585.1 uncultured Lachnospiraceae bacterium | reverse complement strand
TCCCATAAAATCAAGGTTTGAGTAACAAAAAATCAGGTAGGATTTGACACTACCTCCTGGTAATTGGAGGAAAAATTGATGGAAAATCAAAATATATACGAAAAGCCTGTAACATTGAAAAATATTTTAAAATTTGCTGTGCCAACGATTGCTATGACAGTATTTATGTCGTTTTATACAATGGTTGATGGTCTGTTTGTATCAAATTTAATCGGCACGAATGCATTATCAGCAATCAATCTGACAGCACCTATTATCCAACTTGTCACAGCAATCTCTACGATGCTTGCCACTGGTGGAAGTGCGGTTATCATGAAGAAAATGGGGGAGCACAAGGCAGACGAGGCAAAGGAAGATTTTACCTTTTTGATTTTGATAAATGTCCTTGCAGGGATTGTGATGTGTGCGGTTGGCTATCTGGCAATGAATCACATTTTTGCCGGAATGAACCTTTCCACCGATGTAGAGGGATACTGTGTGGAATATTTAAGCCGTTATCTGGTATTTACTGTACCAATTCTTTTGATGAACAACTTTACACTTTATATGATCGCAAGCGAAAAGGCAAATCTTTCCCTGATTTGTTCTGTGACAGGCGGTGTATTGAACATGGTGCTTGACTATGTGTTTATCGCATGGTTTGATATGGGGATCCGTGGTGCGGCAGTTGCAACAGGGCTTGGATATTCTGTGACAGCAGTTGCTGGCCTGTTTGTTTTCAGTCAGAAAAAGAGCCTGCTGCATTTTAAAAAACCAGTATCCCGATTGAAAGTCCTTGTCAGCGCAGCTACAAATGGATGCTCGGAGATGGCGACTGCGCTTGTTACTGGAATTATTACGATGATGTTTAACTGGACCATGCTTCATTATGTAGGAGAGGACGGAGTTGCGGCTGTCACGATCATTATGTATGTACTGATGTTTGCCAGTTCTCTTTATACGGGGTATTCCTATGGTGTTGCACCTATGCTGAGTTTTTATTATGGGGAACAAAACCATGAAAAACTGAAAAAACTGGTCGGTGTGAGTTTGAAAGTGATTTCATTTATTTCCATACTCACAGTCGCAGCTTCTTATACACTGACAAGACCCTTGGTATCCGTATTTGCAAGGCCGGATAATCCAGTACATGATTTGGCCGTAACAGGAAACAGGATCTGTACGATTGCATTGTTCTTCATTGGGTTTAATATATTTGCCAGCGGAATGTTTACTGCTTTATCGAATGGAGTTGTTTCGGCTGTCCTTGCATTTTCCAGATCGTTTGTATTTATGCTGATTACTATGATTGTGCTTCCTCTGCTTCTTGGAGTGAATGGTATCTGGCTGGCAACGCCGGCGGCGGAACTGATGGCGCTTGCTTTGTCTGTGTTCCTGTTTCTAAAATATAGAAAAAGGTATGGATACTAAGGAACCGTTTAGAAAAAATAAAGGGGTTGCTCCTTGATTATCTGCTTTTTAATACAAAAGAGCCAACAAATTGTGAAATTCCACTAATTTGTTGGCTCTGTGTCTATGCGTTCGGCTCTTTAACAATATGTTATTTTATTCGCTGTCTCAGAAATTAAAGCGCGTTTTTAGGACAAACTTTTTTACATTCAAAACATAAAATACATTCTGTCCCGTTTTTGCGTTTTCTTGAGTTATCAGTTACATCAACATTCATAGGACAAACCTTTTTACATTTTCCACAAGAAACACATTTGCTTTTGTCACATTTAATACGCAGCATTGAAAAATAGGATGCAGGTTTCAAAAATACTGTAATTGGACATATATATTTACAGAAAGCACGATTATCCTTTAACGCAAAAGCTAAAAAAATTCCAACTATGTAATATAAACTGTTACCAATCAAAAACAACCAGAACATAATTTGTTCCATATTCTTTACTTGTGCAAGGAATAATCCGCTAACAAAAATAAAAGATAGTACAAAAGTAAGATACCTTATCCACCCCCATTTTTTCCGTGGCTGCTGCGGTATCTTATATGGGAGCAAATCAAGAATCATTGCTGTCCAACAGGCAAACCCGCACCATCCACGTCCGAAAATGAAAGGACCAAATATCTTTGCAACTGCATAATGAATCGTTGCTGCCTCAAAAACACCAGTAAACAAATAGTACCAAAACCCTTCAATCTGCATATTTTCATTACACATCAATCCAAGATAAACAAGCATATAGGCTCCAACCAAAAATTGCGCTATTCTGCGTGCATACTTATATTGAAGCTGAAACAACAAAAATCCTATGGCTAGTGATGTTCCAATATAGCTAAAATTAAATAGATAAAATATATTTTTCTTTGTAAGCCAAAGTGTAATGGCTATAATTTCAAAAATCAACCACATCATAGCAGGCAATATGAATTTCTTTAATTCTTTAAACCTTGTCATCATAACTCCACTTCTCCTTGTAAATTTTCTCTTTTTGGGCTTTCTTTATATCTCCACCAACTTGTAATAAAAAAGCACAACATGCATTATGAACTTTTTCTCTTGCAGTTTGCCTATCCGCTTTTATAGTACCCGAAACTATTGCTACGAGAAGTCCATGTGAATATACTATGGTATTTGTAAGATAATCCAATGCTTTGTCATCAGATATACAAAAAAAGTCTGCTACCTCAGTGATTAAATCCTGATTATTTATTGCAGAAAGAATCATTTCAAACGTACCAACGCAGTAATCACTTCCTTCATTTAGATAAAGATATTTGAATAAATTAGGCATATCAAAAGCAATGTCAACATAAGCATTGCCTATTTCTGAAAACGCACTAACAGCATTTTCAGATGATGGTTTCAATTTTTTATTTGCGTAGGATATAGCATATTCGGCAAGCGCTTTGCGAAAACCCTCCATGTTACCAAAATGCCAAGAAATAGGCTGTGTGGAACTATTCAATCTTTTCGCAACCGCTTTTATTGTTACATTGCCATAGCCACTTTCAATCAACAATTCTAAAGCAGCTTTTAATATCATATCTTTTGGAATTTTAGGATTACTTGGCACTATATTCCCTTCCTTTACTATAAATCAATTTACTGTAAATGCATTTATAGTATAGCAAGATCAATTTTATTTGTCAATCCTAATTGAAGCAGTGGGAAGATTAAACGCATGAATGAAAAAGACATACATTTTTTAAGTTTTTTTGTTAAACT
>CAJUKA010000260.1 GCA_910586585.1 uncultured Lachnospiraceae bacterium | reverse complement strand
ATATTCTTCCAACACCGCTTTCACACTGGGTAAAATAGATGAAGGCATACTATCAATGAATATTTCAGCACAGGAACATAGCTGCGAAACAGTGTATATACGGTATCTTCTGTCTAATGTATGAGCATCTTTCTTTGGCATAATTTCAAACAGATACTTATCTTCCCACTCTTGAAAAATAATCCCCTTATCCTTTAGAATATAATATATTTTCATAGTCTCCCTGTAATCCTGTTGGCAAATCATATGTAAATCATAAGTAGTCAGTTTATTCAGCTCATCAAAAGTATCAATCTTATATTTATATAGTCCCTCATAATGAATTGAATTAAAAGACAAATGATACGGAGCCAGTTTATCTTTAATGCTTTGTACAGAGCGTAATTCTATACCATGAGCCTTACATACTTCTTCCAGTTCAATCATTGTTCGTTCTCCGAGATTACGCATACGGGCAAGTTCTTCTTTAGAACAAAGCGATAATTGGGATAAGTAGAGGATATAATTTCTCTCAAGAATGTGTAAAAGCCTCTGAGACATTGGTACATCATAAATTGTTACTGCATTTTCCGGGGGCAGCAAATACCCAATACTATTAAGTTCCTGAATAATAGCAGAGACGTAGTGGCGCTTTAGGGGAAACTTCTGTATCAGTGAAATATAATTATGACCTGCCAGATCGGAAACCATAGTCAAGCCTAATTCGTGAAGAATGTTTTTAGTGTAATAAGAAATTTCTAAATCATCTATATATAATTCCATAAATTTTCACTCCCTTATTTATTCCATTTTACTCGTGATAAAGATAAAATAGCAATAATGAAAGCAGAAAATGACAGTTTTAGACAGAAAATGAACTGAATATAGTTACCTCATATGTATAAGTAGAAAGATAGTTTTAGCAATACGGAAGTATTTTATATAATGTAAAATTGCATTTTGCCCGATTTCTGTAATAAAAAATACATAAAGTGGACTAAAATCAGTCCCTTTTCAATAGCTTTATTGAATACAATACTCTAAAAAGAACCGAAATGGGTTCAGGGGTATGGTGATAAAATGGAGCAGAAAATAAAGCAGGATGAAATATTTATTGGGAAGAATATTAGGCGTATTAGAAAAGAAAAAGGAATACGGCAGACAGAAATGGTAACATTGATGCAATTACAGAATGTACCCTTGACCAGAGAAGCGTTGGTAAAGATAGAACGGGGAATACAGCATATACAAGCGTCACAGCTTAGGGCGATCAGAAACGTACTTGAAACAACGTATGATGAATTGCTGAAATAAAAAACGACAGATCGGTGTGACCTGTCATTTTACTGAAATATTTTTTATTTATCCGATTGATAACAATTCTTTTATTGCTACTGAAAATGAATTTGAAGATGAAAGACTTTGTTTTAGTTTACATTCATTGCAGGAGGGCATTTGTGAAAGCATACTGATGTTATGCTTTTTCCATAGCAAAGCAGCGTTTTTTTCTGGCAGAATTTCAAAAATATACTTATCCTGCCAGTTGTCAAATAAAATTCCATTATCCGTTAAAATATAATAGAGCTGCATGGTAAGGCAGTAATCGTCTTGACATATATGGTACAAATCATTGGCTGTTATATGCTTAAAATCATCTAAGCAGGATATATTGTTTTGGAACAAAATGGGGTAAATTTTTGATGGGAACTGGTATTTATCAAAATATTCTTTGATGGATAGCATAGATCGTATCTCAATATTATATTTCTGACAGATTTGTTCCAATTCTATTGCTGTTTTTTCTCCTAAGTTTCGGAAATGCAGAATTTCTTCTTTAGGATAGGAAGAAAGCTGCGAAAGATACATTACACCATTTCGTATAAGGGCATTTTGTAGCCGTTTTGACATAGAAACATCATAGATTGATATTTCGTTGCTTGGCGGCAATAGATAGCCTAAAGTGTTCAGTTCGTTAATCACGGGTTCAATGTTACAATTCTTTGGGAATTTGTTTATTAGAGTAATATAGTTCTGTCCTGCAAGTTCTGAAACCATAGTCAAGCCTATGCTTTTCAAGGCAGATTTTGAGGCTGCAGAAATGTTTAGGTCTTGAATCTTCATATCTATAATCATTGCTCCTTTATATTTTGGGTGTTGAATGGGAATAACCCTAGTATAACACTTTTTCTGAAAAAAACAAACGTGAAATGGACTAAAATGGGTTCAAATCGTAGATTTTATGGATATTTCTTAATAGAAACCGGAAATTAGAGGATATGGAAATTGCTGATTTAGAAATAGGTTCTGCCAGTTTGTGCCATATTCTGCAAAATATGGTCGTTTTATGTAATTTAATTGACTAACGTGTTAAAGATAAATAAAATATAAGGGGAGTTTGGTTTATCACCAGCATAATAGGATAGTCATGAATATTTTCATATCGCTTTTTCTTACTACAAATGCAGAGAGAATTAAAGGTTTTGGTAAGATGTGTCGAAATACAAGGTGGGCGGAGCATAGAATATCGAGAACAGACTACTATAAAATTATTAGGAAAGGGGGAAATAAAATAGATGTTCAGGATTGCTATATGTGATGATGAAAGTTTTTTTGCAGAAGAACTTAAAGAACTAATCTCTGGTTATATGATGGAAAAAGGACTCGTTTTTGAAATAGATACATATAGCTCTGGTGAGGCATTAGTAAAATTGGGAATTGAGGTAGTAAGATATACCGCTGTGTTTTTAGATATTAATATGGAGAAGATTGATGGTATCAAGGCGGCTGAGAAGATCAGAGAAGTAAGCAGGGAAGTGTTTATTGTATTTGTGACTGCATATGTGAATTATTCTCTGGAGGGATATCGGTTAGACGCTGTTCGATATTTATTAAAAAGCAATGCCAATTTTCAGAGTACAGTTAATGAGTGCATGAATGCTATTATGGAGAAATTAAATTATTCGGTCGCTAAAAGAGAGTTTGATTTTAAAGAAGGTACAAAAGAAGTATCACTGGAAAGATTATTGTATATAGAAAGTAATCTGCATAAGCTTGAGTTTCATATTATGGAGGATGATATGAAGATTTATACCATGTATGAAACGCTGAATGCATTAGAAGATAGACTGGCAGCAAATGATTTTGTAAGAATACATCAGAGTTATCTTGTGAATATTAAATACATAAAGAATGTTGTCAGATATAAAGTGGTATTGACAAATGGGGTTGAACTGGTTATTCCAAAAGCAAGATATACATATGTTAAGGAACAGTTCGT
>CAJUKA010000259.1 GCA_910586585.1 uncultured Lachnospiraceae bacterium | reverse complement strand
AGAACTGCAGAAAAATTTGATAAATAATTGAGCGCTCTGTCAGACAAAATATGAATGAAAAACGCAAAGGACAGCGTTTTTTATTTCTATTTGATCCGCCAAAAGGCGGCATGAGGGATTTTTATGGCATACTATATTACTTACGGAGAATTTCAGTATCATTTAAAAGAGTATTACCAGAGAACGGGAAACCGAATGCAGTTTCCGGAAATGACCACCTATCTTTATCGAAAGGGCCTTTTACTGGACACGCCCCCTTAGGAACATCCAATAAATAAGATGTATGGACCTATGACGGATGAGGAATTTGACAAGGTTATAGATTCTTTCGTGCTGTCCCTGACACCGAATACTCCTGTCACTTCGGCTGTCAACGAGACAGATATTATTCCACAGACCAGGGATGTTTATGTGATCTGGCATCCCAGGTACACCCGTCCCAGCACGCATACCCACAATTATTTTGAAGTGGATTTCGTCGCTTCCGGACAGTGCTCCTTTGTATTTGAAAATGAGGAAAGAATCCTAAAGACTGGCGAATTATACATTGTTGCGCCTTATTCCAAACATGATCTAACCATCAATGATGACGAAACTACCGTCTTTTGTATAATGATCCGGAAAAGCACTTTCAATACGACATTTTTCTCGCTGATGTCGCAGAAGAATCTGCTTTCCTATTTCTTTCGGACAATCCTGCACGGAGATTCCCATGCGAATTATTTATTATTTTATTCCGAGGATGTTGTCTGGCTGAAAAATATCATCAGGAACGCGATAGCTGAATGCCACAAGGGAGACGACCTTAGCAACAACAACTGTATCAGTTGGATTCATCTCTTTTTCTCGCAATTAATTCGCGACTACAGCAAGACCGTTCAATTTTATAACTACCAGATGGAAACCGATTTTTCGCTGGTTCTCCAGTATATCCAGCACAATTACCGGACTCTGACGCTGGCCTCTCTTGCAGAATTTTTTCATTACAGTGAGGCGTACTTAAGCACGCTGATCAGACAGAACACAGGCTGTAGCTTCACCTTCCTTGTGAAACAGCTTAGAATGGCAGACGCCGTCTCTTATCTGACCAATACACAGATGAAAATCGGGGAGATTGCCGAGAATGTCGGCTATAATTCTGCGGACCATTTTTCGAGAGTATTTCGCACAACGTATCAGATGTCACCACAGGAGTACCGCAAAACGCATCAGACGTTGGAAGAATCATTTACACCGTTTGCGGAGATTTAAATTATGTGTACAAACATGCGTTCATCTATCAGGAAATCAGCCGCGAAAGCAGATAATCCCCTGATAGATGATATCCTGTCCCAATTGGTCAATTCTCTGTGCCATACACTGTCATCAAAAGGACTTTATTAATGATAATGCTGCCGTGTTTCCAGCGTACTCTGCACAAATTCGGGACTTTCGGATCCAACTATTTCTCTACACAATCGTGATCGCGGCAAAATCCACTGTCCCTTCTGTCACTTTCACATAGACACTGTGAACGCCTGTTGTCTTTTTTAATTTTTCTGACCTTTCTTCCCATCCGGCGGAGCCCACGGTCATGGAAGACACCTCCTCACCGTCCGGCGAGTCAAGCAGCACCTGTACCTTCCCAGTTCCCCGGAGTTCCAGCGCGATCTCTTTCTCATCCCCATCAAAAACAAAATACTTGAATCCTGCCACTGCACCTTCCCTGAGGTTTGTAATATATGGCTTGAACCCCTTTTCATAATCAGTATCCTCTTCCTCTGTGATATAGGGCATCTCTGTCGGAAGTTTAGGAAACATTTCACCGGGAGCCGGTTCTACCACATGCCCGACAGCGCTGCGGTTCTTCTCGGTGAGATGGCATGCGATATAAGACTGATACGTATTCTTTGCGGGAAGCGGTCCGCCATTGAGCCCACAGCTTGTGATCTCAATCTGCAGAATCGTTCCGTCCTCTGCAATCTGCACTCTATCTGCGCATCCCTGTCTGGAAAACCCTGTGCCGTGGGTCTGGCGGTGCCAGAAAATATAAACTTCCCCGTCAATTTCCACAAGTCCGCCATGGTTATTGCCTGTATAATTCACAGCAAGCTCATTGCCCTGATAACCCAGATCGCCGTTTGATACAATCACACCCTGATATGTAAAGGGTCCTTCCGGAGTCCTTGCCATCCCATAGCAGAGCTCATGACCCTGCAGACTGGAATACACAAAATAATACCAGTCACCAATCTTTCGGATACTGGATGCTTCAAAGAATGGGTGTTCTTCATATCCCGTTCCTTTGGCAGTGTCTATACCATTGGCCACACATACCGGATCACTGATAATCGTATGCATATCATCTGCAAGCCGCACCATCATTGCACCTGGAAAAATAATGTTTTCCATTCCCGGAAATCGGAATTTCGGTGCGAATCCGTAGTATAGATAATTACCGCTCTCCTCACTTAAAATCGCGGGGTCAAACCATCTGCCTACATTTGGGATCGCTCCTTTCGCAGTCCTGACATAATCCAAAAATTCGTAAGGGCCTGCCGGAGTGTCGCTGACAGCAACAGAGATCACATTGGTAAAATCAAGGGAATAATACAGATAGTATCTGCCGTCCGGTCCCTTGGCGACATCCGGCGCATACAGTAAATGCGGATTCTCTGGTGTTCCTGACGGCATATCGATCACAGGAAGCTCTCCCTCATAGGGCGCTCCATTGAGCGGATCCTGATCTTTGCAATAGCTGACTCCCTCACACCGCCAGTTGCCAGGATCATCGACCGGCGCGCTCCACACAACATAGTCTCCCTCGCAGAATGATACGCCATTTCTGCTGTCATGACTGCCATATAGATAAACTCTCCCATCAAACACATGCGGTTCGCCATCCGGCACAAATTCCCATGATGGAAGGTATGGATTCAATCCTAATGCTTTCATAAACACCCTCTCCTATCTTCTATTTCTTGCGCAAATTAAATAAGTTATAACCTGTCAGTCTTACCTGCAGGGATATCGCAAATGATATCCTGGACGGAAAGCCTGCCGCTGACAATCCACAAGCCGCACTCCAGAAAATCTTTTCCATTCTTGCTGTACTGCCGTCTGTCCGCCTTGGGCTGATTGATGCGCAAAACCTTACCCTCTCCGGTGACGGCACCGCTGTAGTTTCCCATTCCTCCCCTTACGGCCGACATCTTTCCTCCTGCGGAAAATGCTGTCCATACCGGAACGGCTGCGGACGTCATTATTCTGACCCGGATGCCTCATGGGGATGGGACAGCGATAACAAAACATGGT
>CAJUKA010000258.1 GCA_910586585.1 uncultured Lachnospiraceae bacterium | reverse complement strand
TCGTGTTCCGGGAGACGCTGATGAGCCACCTTCTCATATGGGGCAATGCCTACGCGCAGATCATCCGGGACGGGAGCGGCAGGGTGTTATCTTTATATCCATTGCTCCCGGACAAGATGGAGGTTGACCGGGATGAGCATGGGCGGCTTTTCTACACTTACACCCGGAACACCGATGAGAACCCCAACTTTTCCGAATACGGGCGCGTGCGCCTTAAGCCGGAGGATGTGCTGCATATACCGGGGCTGGGCTTTGACGGGCTGGTGGGGTATTCGCCCATCGCTATGGCAAAGAACGCGGTGGGCATGACGCTGGCCTGCGAGGAATACGGCGCGTCCTTTTTCGAGAACGGGGCGACACCGGGCGGGGTGCTGGAGCATCCGGGTGTGTTGAAAGACCCGGCAAGGGTAAGGGAGAGTTGGCATTCCGTCTATGGCGGTTCCAAGAATGCCGGGAAGGTGGCAGTTTTGGAAGAAGGCATGAAGTACCAACAGATCGGGATTCCCCCGGAGGAGGCACAGTTTTTGGAAACGAGGAAATTCCAGATAGACGAGATCGCGCGGCTGTACCGCATCCCGCCCCACATGGTGGGCGACCTTGACAAGAGCAGCTTTTCCAACATTGAGCAGCAGTCACTGGAATTCGTGAAATATACCTTAGACCCGTGGGTGATCCGGTGGGAGCAGTCCATACAGAAAGCATTGTTCCTTCCGCAGGAGAAGCGGGAGTATTTCGTGAAGATGAACGTGGACGGCCTGCTCCGGGGCGATTATGAAAGCCGGATGAAAGGCTATTCCATCGGCATACAGAACGGCTTCATGTGTCCGAATGATATACGGCGGCTGGAAAGCATGGATTTGATACCCGTGGAGGAGGGTGGTGAATTTTTTCTCACCAACGGGAACCTATGCCGATTAAAGGACGCAGGACTTTTCGGGAGAATTCCGGGGAAGCAGGGGGATTCCCCGGAGACTTAAACTGCAGGGACAGAATGATACAACGGATTTTTATATTCTATATGTGCTTTTAAGCACAGTGAAACTACAGGACGGTTGCATCGGCAGTTATACTACTGGTTCAGATACTGCACCTTGTTGTATAGGAAAAAGCCGCAGGAACGCCGTAAACAGGGCGTTTCCGGGAAAGAGGGGCGGTTTTTGGTGTGCTTTAAAACACACTGATCGATACCAACAGGTAAGGTACGGTGATTTTAGAGGCGCTGAAACCACCCGGTGCGTCCTGAAGCCGGACAGCCGCAGGAATGCCATAAATTGGGGATTCTTTGGGGATTGCGGGAATTGGAGGGTGTGTTTTAAAGCACACGTTGACTACTTTGAGCGGACAATTGTTCTGCCACAGATAACAAATGCCGTGTCCAGTATCAGGACAGCGGCAGTGGCGGAAGGTGACAGTTCCGCTGTCGGTAACACTATAGAATTACTTTTCCTGAACCAGAGGATCGGATTCCCTGTCTGACAGTATTGTGACGGCATCCTGCTATCACTGGCAGGATGCGGAAAGTGCCGTAAACAGGGAGTTTGTGGGAATTGGCAGGGATTTCAGGGTGTGTTTTTGGCACACCTTGTTTTAGCTGTAGTAAAAGCAGCGTGTGTTATAACACAGTATTTCAGGAGACAGGAGGGCTGAAAGAGTGAAGAGGAAGTTCTGGAACTGGATCAAAAATGACGCGGGAGGGGAGGAAGAGCGCACCCTCGTGCTGAACGGTGAGATTTCGGATGAAACATGGTACGGGGATGAAGTGACCCCGGCGCTATTTGCAAAGGAGCTGAATGCCGGGAGTGGTAATATCACCGTGTGGATCAATTCACCGGGCGGCGATGTGTACGCCGCTGCACAAATCTACAACATGCTCATGGAGTACAAGGGCGATGTGACCGTGAAGGTGGACGCGCTGGCGGCTTCGGCAGCCTCCGTTATCGCTATGGCAGGCACCACGGTGCTGATGTCGCCCCTTGCCATGATGATGATCCACAATCCCATCACCGTGGCAATCGGGGATTCCAAAGAGATGCAGAAGGCGGGGGAGATGCTGGATGAAGTGAAAGAGGGCATCATGAACGCCTATGAGATCAAGACCGGGATGGACCGTAAGAAGATATCCCACCTCATGGATGCGGAAAGCTGGTTCAACGCAAAGAAAGCCGTGGAGCTGGGCTTTGCGGACGGCATCCTGCATGAAGGGGAAGGTACAGATGAATCAGGGAATGTGGCTATGGAGGGCATGATGTTCTCCCGCACAGCGGTGGCCAATTCCCTGCTGACAAAACTCATTCCGAAAAAGCCGGAGGCGAAAGTACCCATAGAGCAACTGGAAAAAAGGCTGCAACTGTTATCACATTAAATTTATGGAGGGAAATGCTATGAGCAGGATTTTAGAGTTAAGGGAAAAACGGGCAAAGGCATGGGAGGCGGCGAAGAAGTTCCTCGACAGCAAGCGGGGCGAGGACGGGCTGCTTTCCGCAGAGGACACCGCCGCCTATGAGAAGATGGAAAAGGAAGTGGTGGATCTTGGGAAGGAGATCGAGCGCCTGGAGCGGCAGGCCGCCATTGACGCGGAGCTGAATAAGCCCACCTCCGAGCCGATTACCAACAAGCCCAACAACCACCCGGACGGGGAGGAAAAGACAGGCAGGGCGACTGACAATTACAGGAGGACGTTCTGGAACGCCATGCGGAGGAAGAACTTCTTCGATGTGGAGAATGCCCTGCAGGTGGGTACGGATTCCGAGGGCGGCTACCTTGTGCCGGATGAATTCGAGCATACGCTGGTGGAGGCACTGGAGGAAGAGAACTGTTTCCGCGGTCTTGCCACAGTCATCCAGACCTCCAGCGGCGACAGGAAGATTCCCGTGGTGGCGTCCAAAGGCGAGGCGTCATGGATTGACGAGGAAGGGGCATACCCGGAATCGGATGATTCCTTCGGGCAGGTCTCCATCGGCGCTTTCAAGGTGGCGACCATGATCAAGGTATCGGATGAACTGTTAAATGACAATGTATTCAACTTAGAGGCTTACATCTCCAAGGAGTTCGGGCGCAGGATCGGCACCAAGGAGGAGGAAGCCTTTTTCATTGGGGACGGCAAGGGCAAGCCTACTGGTATTTTAAATGCCACGGGCGGCGCATCCGATGGCGTGACCACGGCAACTGCGAACATCACCTTTGATGATGTAATGGACCTTTTCTATTCCCTGAAAGCACCTTACCGCAAAAAGGCAGTGTGGTTATTAAATGACACCACCGTGAAAGCCCTGCGGAAACTGAAAGACAATAACGGGAATTATATCTGGC
>CAJUKA010000257.1 GCA_910586585.1 uncultured Lachnospiraceae bacterium | reverse complement strand
AAGATATTTTTTATTTCCTTAAGTCCGGCTACGATTGGCTGTGAATAGTAACAATGAAAATTATGTTGTTGATATGGACAGGATCAGATAAGAATCAAAGCGGGCAGATAGGAGCAATAACATTGTTATAAGTGATTTTGAAAGGGCAGTATCAGCGAAAAAAGAAGAAGGGATAAAGAGCAATACTTTTGACTGTTATGTTAATCAGATGGTATCAGCTTACAAAAGGATGCGGAACGGTATAGAGGAAAAATATGCTGACACAGCACAATCTGTTTCCGTAGACAATACCAAGAACAGCGGGATTAAAGAGCAGGCATATCAGGTATTTATGTATTCTGTCAATAATGAGAATATAAGATTGCTGCCACAGTCAAAAGAAGGTTTAAGCAATATTAAACTTGATTTAGGTATCTTAAAGTCTGCAAGAAATGAACTGAATTATATTTGGGATTATTATAAGGCGGCAACAAAGGGATTATATTAAAATGAGAGTGGAAATCGTCGCATATGGATTAAGTGTTCATAGCGGCGATTTTTTATTTCCGCGAAGCAAAGAGCCAAGTGGACATGCTTGTATGTCATATGGCGACTGCCGCGAGGGTCAAATACCTCGTAGCTTGCTGCGGGATATTTGACTGAAAATAAACGTGTATTCATAGTGTTATATTATACTTCTGGTCTTTGTGGAAATGGTTAATATCGGATAAAAAAAGGAAAAACTTTAGAATATTCAAGAATTTTTTCAAGAAAGTTTTTCCTTTCGTTCCCGAAAAGTAGGCAATTCATTCCATAAACCCGAAAAACGGATTTTTTTTGTCGATATAAAAAGTGTAACGAAGATGAAATAACTTGAAATTTGATGAAGGTTATTTATGGTTCATTACATTTTGTGGATGCCTTTATAGAATTTGAGGTGATAAATTTTGAACATCGCAGTCGTAGATGATGAAAAAGTGATACTGGATCAGATCAGTGGGCTGGTCAGAAAGCAGATGCCGGACTGTTATCTGGAATCCTATGCCACGGGGGAGGGACTGCTTGAGGCAGGAAAGCGGTTTGATATTGTTTTTCTTGACATACAGATGGATGGCATGGATGGTATTGAGACAGCGAGGAGGCTGCGAAAAAAGCAGGATGACATTGTCCTGATATTTGTCACAGGCAACAGGGAGTATGTGTTCGATGCCCTTGACCTGTACGCGTTCCATTACCTGTTAAAACCTGTGGATGAAAACAAATTCAGGGAAGTGTTGGAACGGGCAGCAGGTGAAGTGGAAAAAAAGAAGGAAAAGAGGGGACTCTTTATTAAAAAGAGAAACCTTATGCTTGACCAGGCTGACATTCTGTATATTGAAAGCAGGGCAAAAAAGGTAGAAATCCATACTGACGGGTCGAAGGACATCATAGAAATCTATGCAACAATGGAAGAACTGGAGGGGCAGCTTGGGGAAGATTTTTACCGCTGCCACCGTGCGTATATTGTCAACATGGCGCATATCACGGAATATGACAATGACAGTATAACCATTACAAATGGAGATAAGATTTATCTGACAAAGAAGAAGTATGGAGATTTTGTAAAAGCATATATGTGGTACCTGCAGAATGGAGGGATACCCGGTGTATAAAACGATGGAGCTGTTATATATGGCTGTAGTCCTGTTTCAGGGGTACTGTTTACAGTATTTTTTTGGCAGCTTTTTGGAAAGCAGATGGAAAAGCCGGTGGAATGGCTTGTGTATGGCAGTTCTATATGCCGTAGGACTGTATGGGCTGTCAAGAGTATTTCATCAGGATTCTGTTCTGCGGTATGACGATTATTGGGAAAGGGCAGGGTGTTTATCCTGTCCATGATGATGAAAAATGAAAGGGGAAATGAAGATGGATTTTGGAGTGACATAAGCTGTGGGAGTATGGCATAAACAGCCGTATCGGTGCAATGACAGAAAAGAATATAGACGGAAGTTTTGCAGAAATTGCGGCGGCGAAAGTGGCAGAGAAGGGAGCCTCTTTGAGAAGTGAAAATGAAATCAGGACAATTGCCGTTGGAAACTATATGGGTGAATCTTATGAGGAACGCATAAGTAAAATAACGGATAAAACGGCAGCAAGTGCTTTTCAGACAGCTTATGCAAAGAAAATGGCAGGCGTCACAGATGGTGTTTCAGTTATTAGCAGGGCATATAGCACCGAAAAAGCAGGTGCAACAAATTTTGAAGATGCTTTTCTACAATACGATGTCATAATCCATGTGGGAAATGCCAATATTTCTTCCGGCAACTGGCAGAGAAATGATTTTCCTTTTTGGAAGTATTTTGATAAGAATACAAGTGCGGATGCTTTGAATGATTGGAAACCTGAAGGCGCAAATCCATCGCAGATGCGTAGTGACCTGCAAAGGAATTATAACAGTGTAGGTTCCGGGCGGATCGCAATCCTTGTACCGGAAAGTTTGCAGCAGAAAATGGATGCAGATCCTGAGTATGCCCGGCAGATAATAGCAAAACTGCAGGCATGGAAGGAGGATTATGACCGATGGGATAACACAGTGGCAGCATCTTATGGCTATAATGTGGCAGAACATCAGGCAGTGTTTCATGCGTATGAAAAAAACATAGTGGAGTTATAAGGAACTTTCTTCCTGGAGAAATAGTAAAAATATGCCTGGACTTATTATTAAGGGGGCATAGCCGGTTCTGGCTGGCAGAGGAACCAGGGCAGAAAATATCGACGGTAAAGGAGAGGATTTAATATGAGCATGTTAGAAATAAATAGTGCTTTAGCAGGCATGTATCAGTTTGTAGCATCTAAGGGTATTGCCGCAACAGAAAGGGCAGACACAACCGAAACAAGTTTCTTAATCAGTTGAAAGAAACAGGGGGGACGGCAGGCATATGCACTAACTTACTTGTAAAAAATAGAGATCTATGCCATAATAATAGCCTCTCGGATTCTCACCAGATAGTCTGAGAGTAAAATTTGACAACTGAATATTGTGTGATTTTGGAAAGATATCAAATAAACATTAAAAAAAGGGCGCATTATCCGAGATAAAAACTTATCCGAGGTAAATTGATTAAATCCGATGAATACAGCATTTGAAAACGATTATCTCGGATAATTAACCCCGCTTTCAATTGTGGGTGATTTGTACTTATCCGAGATAATTGGGTAAATCACACCTTTGCCTCTGATAATTTTTGAAATGGCAGTTGCTCTTTTCATAAATAATTATCCGAGATAATTTCTTTGAAAGCCTTTCATATCGGCAGCTTTGAGAGTTACCTCGGATAATTGGAAATCTCGGATAATGCGCCCTATCCGAGTTCTTGGATAGGGCGCACTTAT
>CAJUKA010000256.1 GCA_910586585.1 uncultured Lachnospiraceae bacterium | reverse complement strand
GTCCGCTTATCAAACGCACCAATCACTCCCTGCTGCTCCAGTTCGTCAAGCCTTTCTAAAATTTCCTGATATTCTGCCTTTAATTCCGCCAGTTTCTGCTCATTACTATTATACTCCGGAAAACCGTTCTCATGTGAGAAAATATAAAACGGTATCAGCATCAGCAGACGTTTTTCAAAAATATCATCAAGAGAATACTTCTGTACTTTCATAATCGGCACATCGTACTGAACCGTTCCGCCCGGTGTAATAATAACATATTTCATTTTGTCCGGTGTCTTTTTGTAAGTCCGAAGATACAGAACCGCCGTATTGGGGAATGTCACAGTCAGTATTTCCTCTGTAACCTCACCCTCGTCAAGTGCTATCTGCGCATCATACTCAAAAAGCCTTATTGTAATTCTCCCATCCGGTAAGCTACTTTCACATTCGATATGATATTTCTTTGGTATCTTTCCAAAAACTGTAAAATTTGTATCCGTAATGCGTTCTTTATCTGCTTCGTCCTGCTGGTCTATAAAATGCTCATTGGGAAAAAACTGTATTTCTTCTTCCCCTGTATATGTTTCCCCGAAAATCTCATTGATTACTGGGATAATCAGTCTCCGGCAGTCATTTAAGATTGTACGGAACGCCCCGTCATATATATTTGCCATGTATTAATCCTTTCTTTTTTGTGGTTTTATCATACCATTTTTTCATTGCAAATTCAAGAACCGTACAGCATTTCACACTGTTTCATGCTTTAAAATGCCTGAAGCATTCTCTATATTTGCCCTTCCCCTACCTGTCCGGTAATTCTTCCCTGAAAAGGCAACCGGAACACACCTTTCCATAATGCGGTCATAGATGCGTCCATGTTCCAAATCTGCCGGATTCTGTAATTTTTCCAGTGACAGGTTTGTTGTAATAATAAACGGTTTCCCGCTTTTATAACGCTCATCAATGACAAGGTAGACCGTTTCCAGCACATAAGGAGTGTCACGTTCCACGCCTAAATCGTCAATAATTAAAAGCTGGTAGCGGTTCAGGCTTTTCAGGTACTCATTCTTTTCACCGCTGTATATCCCGCTAAGCGCATTTAACAGCTTCGGAAAACTTGTCATCAGCACAGGGACATTCTTCTCCATAAGTGCATTAGCGATACAGCCTGCTAGAAATGTTTTTCCGGTTCCTACATTTCCCCAAAGCAGTAATCCCTGCCCGTTTTTCTGAAATTCCCCAAAATGCTCCACATAACGGTGTGCATATCCGGCGCAGTGGTGCGTTTCGCCACAGTTTGCAAAAGTATACCCGAAAAAGGTATTGTCCTGCAGCCCTGCGCTTTTCAGCCTTGAAATGCCCTCTATCAGCTCCCTTTCCTCCCGTTCCTGTTTCTCTTTCTCCAATTCCTCCGCCCTGCATCTGCATAAACATGACGGTTTCATCGTGCGCCCCATCAGCTTGACAAGCGTCTGCTTTTTTGTGTGGCACTTCCCACACATTAGGAGTTCAGTGTCACTATCAAGATAATCTCCCTTGTCGGCAATGCCCTCATTCATCAATTCCGCAAGCATATCATCAACTGCTGTCTGTATATCCGTTTCACTCATAAACTCTCATCCTCCTTGAAATTGCTGTTATAGGAATACCCTTTCCCTTTTTCCTGTTCTTTCTTCATATCTGCCCTTTTCCAGCATTCCATAGTTGCTAAATGGTTTTTATATGTCTTTCCGGTATAAGCCATGTATTCTGACAGATGCTCTATCATTGACTGGTAGTCCGCCGGAAAGTCGCTTTTGAGCGTTTCCAGTTCCTTATCCGTAAGGCTGACATTTTCATATCTGCCATAAAGATTTACTCCCTTTTCCTGCCTTGTGGGTGCGTGGGTGCTTTTTTCTCTACCACTCTCTTTTATATAATCTCTATTCTCTATACTCTTATCTCTAATCTCTGGTGGACAGAGTTGGGACACAGGTGGGACATTGTCCCAATTTTGTCCCATGTCCGTTTTTTTGTCTGCAAGAAGCGGCGTGTTTCCCTCTGCTTTCAATCTGCGGTATCTTGCCTTGCGTTCCGCATCGGACGAACCTTTTTCCGTCATTTCCCGAATTTCCGGCATATAGTAGGTGTTATCTTCCAATACTTCCACAAGACCAAGCTGTATAAACGCCCGCATTGCCCTCTCAACTGTGCCTATCTCATGCCTTGTGAGCAGTGCGATCATCTCCGCAGAAAGCGGCGTCATCTCATTTAAGAGAAGTTTCCCGTCATGCTGCAATGATTTTAAATACAGCTTGAGCAGGATATTCACATATAAAACACCGTCTTTCGAGCCTTCCAGCACCACAATCTCACGCTGATCAAAAAAATCCTCTTTGAGCTTGAGGAAATAATATTTCTTATTCTCTGCCATAGCTGCCCCTTTCCTTTTTTATGCTTTTTTCCTTCCCAAGATTGGGAAGTATTTCATTCTGTTTTGCTTTTGCCCTCTGTACCATTGTCACCTTGTCCGCAATCTCCGCAAGTTCCCCAAGAATGACATCATCTTTTGCTAAATCTTGTGTTATCTTTGCACTTTCCTCTTTCAGTCCGTCAAGTTCCTTTTTCCACGTTTTCGGAAACAGCTTATCCGTACCACTCATATTTTTCAGTCCTGTCCGGTAGGAGAGCGCAGTTTCAATCTTGTCCGCATTTTTGTCATAATAAGACTGTTTCTGCCTGCCGGAAAGACTTTCATACTTTTTCAGGTACTCCGCATACGGTTTGTAGGCTTGGTAAATATCAACGATATTGGACATTTTCTTCCGTTTTGCATTTAACTGGCGCTGGTTGTGAATGTTGTCACTCCGCCGCTTTTTCGTGTCCTCCACCATTTTCAATAAATCTTCAAGCGTTTCAATTTTATGCGATTGCAGGAATGCCACCATAGCAGAAAAATCTTTTATATTTCCTGTTTTTGTGTCCATGCGCTGGTGGATATTGTTGTCCTGAATAAATGCGCTCCGGTTTTGCTGCCACTCCATCAGGATTGAAATAAGGGTGTCCGGTTTGCTTTCATGTGTCTGCGTTCCTTTTTCTTCGTCCCGTTCAATGGCTTTTTTCTCTTTTTCAAGAAAAGCAATCTTATCTGTCAGGCGTTCCACGTTCTCCATGCTGGATATGATAAGGGCATTGATTTTTTTGATTTCCCTGTTCATGTTCCCGACTTCGGTCTGAATGTCCCTGCGCTCCATTGCAGTCACTGCCGCACCCATATGGATCGTCGGCAAAAGGTCTATCCCCTGTCTTTCAAAAGAACGGTGTTCTGCTGTAATCTCATATCCATTCTTTTTATAAAAATCAGTTTCAATATCCGCCCACAATGCCCGCCATTTTTCCA
>CAJUKA010000255.1 GCA_910586585.1 uncultured Lachnospiraceae bacterium | reverse complement strand
TTAAATCATTTTAAGTAATTTTGGTAAAATTTCAAATTTGCTCAATTATAGTAAAGTTTATAAAGCTTGCGTTTACTGTGAGGGGAGTGGTATGGCTTTTAAAGTCGTACTGCTCTCTTTTTTATGCACAGACCCATGCAAAGGAAATATGCCGCAGAAGCGGTGCACGGGTCGCGCGCGAGTAGTGGAAGTAACCTTACCTACTTGATTGCACACGGGAACCCAGAGGAAGTATGTCATCAAACCGATAAATCGGTTCGCTGACGGGTGTCAAGTACCGAAAGATATATTTCCTCAGATGTAACAAAATGAAAGAAAAATGCCGATGAAACATATAAGGCATCGTTTGCATATTAGCGTAAAAGGAGTTACAAATGAAATTAAAACAAGGAAGGAGAATGATTATGCAGATTCAGATGAATGGTTTTCACAGGCTGCTTGCAAACAGCAGGCCGAAAGTGGATAAGAGTGTGTGGCAGGCGCGCCGCCAGATGCTGTCCGATGAAATATCCGTAAAAAGAACGAGTCCTGTTGAGACTACGATTTCCACGGAAGCAAGGGATATGTGGAAAAAGATGCAGGAGCAGAAAGCCCAGCAAGAGCAGGAAATCGGACAGGAACAGGAGCCAGAGTCATTGCAGGATGAAGATATATTACGCATGCTGGAAATAATGTATGACAGAGAAAGAAAAATATCAAAGGTACGTGATAGTTATGAAACAGAGGAGCATAAAGATTCCCTGACAAGGAGACAGGCAGCGTTGCAAGAACTTAGCCGGATGAAAGCACTGCAGGAGTCCGAGGAAAGAAGAAGAGAACAGGAGATGCAAAAGTCATCGGAAAAGTCTTCCATGCATCAGGAAGAAATGAACCGGAAAAACGCGGAACTGTTTATGATGCTGGAAAGCTTTGATAAGATGGAAGAAGAGGAGAAAAATAATAAAGAAAATAAGGATAGTGACGACAATATTCAAAAAGAAGAAGCAGCAGACAAACAGGAACAAAATGGTATCATACAAAATGGGGAATGGTTAGGGATATCAGCCGCAAAAAAAGAAATGCATTTCTTCAACTCAATTGATGAGATTAGCCAGTATGGGCTGAACACATTGGATGAAGTGAAACGGATAATAGACGCAATAGAAACAGAAGTAAAAAGTATCGAACAAATGGTAGACAGTGATGAATATACTACAAGAGAAAAAAAGGACTTTTTATTTGATTTTAATTTGAATGCATACAGTAGTTATATTAATGAACTTTATTTTCAAAGAAAATGGGGATTAAGAGAGGTGGCAAATGCAAATGATTTAAGGACAGAACATATGGGCATTCGCCATCTTGAGGCGGCAAAAAAAGGACAGGAAGCGAGACAGGCAGAAACAGCAGAGCGCATAATCAATCAAAACTGGCAGGAGATGTATAGCAGTTATGGAAGGGAACTTGCAAAAATTGTCCAGGAAAAGATAGACGAGAGAAACGATATCACCAGTCCTGAAAGAAAAGAAGAACCCGAAAAAGAAGAAGAGAACGATAAGAATGCCATTGCCGCAGCAGGCAATGACAGCGAAGAGAACACAGAAGACAAAAAATCTAACATTGACTGACAGCTCAAAAAGGGGAATGGTATGGCTTTGATGACGTACCATTCCCCTTTTTAATGCTCATGTATGGTAAAGAAGCAAGCAACCAAAAACAGGGGATAGACCGCCAGCACCACACTAGTCCGAATCAAAGAAACCAAAGAACAAAAGACAAGCATTATGCACATTCCCACGAATGCCGACTACGGCGGAATCCCCCTACTCCTACTTTTCATTTGGTCTACATAGTTTTGTTGACGGGGAGGCTAAAGATAAACTTACCATGAAGCACCGAAAGGAATGTTGAAATTTAATTGACAAATAGGCTAAAACCGGGTATAGTAACTTTAGTGACCATGTGGTCACTAAAATGAAACATATAAAGTGACCACATGGTCACTAAAATGAAACATATAAAGTGACCGCATGGTCATTGAAGAAAGGAGATTATAGTGCCAACACCTTTATTTTTGGGACTGGATACTGAAAAACAGGAAAATATTTTTATGGCAGGAGTTTCTGAATTTGCCGAGTATGGTTATGAAAACAGTTCTACAAATCGAATTGTAAAAAAAGCTGGTATCAGTAAAGGAAGTTTATTCAAATATTTTCCGACAAAAGAGGATTTTTATTTTTATGTTCTTGACGAAATCACTGCGGAGCTTAATTTCAGCTTAGAAGAAAAAATAAATACCCTTTCCGCTGATTTATTTCAACGGATAGTAGAGTATTCTGTTTTGGAGTTTTCATGGTATATTTTGTACCCCGAAAAATCCAAAATGATTGTCAAGGCATTCACCAAAAACGACACCGACATTTATAAGAAAACCGTATTAAAATATGGCAATAGAGAACAAGAGATATATTATTGGTTTTTACAGGATATTGATACAACTCAATTTCGGTGGGGCAGACATAAAACGCTTGATGTGGTGAAGTGGTTTCTCAAAGGATTTAATGATGATTTTTTGACAAAAATACAAAAACAAGCCTATGCGGACTTCGAAATGATAGAAAAAGAATATGTAAAACATTTATCAGAGTATATAGAAATTCTAAAGGCGGGAATCGTAAAATAAAGGAGGTTGTTATGTTTTATAATGCTCATAATAGAAGTGTCCGTGTTGGAAATTCTGAAATGGATTATGTATCTTTTGGGAATGGAAATAAAAATCTTATTATGCTGCCTGGTTTGGGAGATGGACTGTCTACGGTAAAAGGAATGGCTTTTGTTTTTTCAATGATGTATAGGATATATACCAAAGAATTTACCGTGTATGTTTTCAGCCGGAAAAATTATATGCAAGAGGGATATTCTACAAGGGAAATGGCAAAAGACCATGCAGAAGCTATGACCGCTCTTGGTATTTCAAAAGCAGACGTTTTAGGCATATCCCAAGGTGGTATGATAGCGCAGTATCTTGCGATTGATTATCCGGATTTGGTCAATAAGCTCATTTTGGCGGTAACAAGCGCAAATTCTAATGAAATAATTAAACGAGTAGCTGGTGCCTGGATTGAAATGGCAGAGCAAGGAAATTATAAGGATTTAATGATAGATACAGCGGAAAAATCATATTCAGAGAAATACTTAAAAAAGTACCGTCGAATTTATCCGTTTATTGGAAAAATAGGAAAACCCAAAAGTTTTAAACGTTTTCTCATACAGGCAGCTTCCTGTATCAGCCACAATGCTTATGAGGAATTAAGTAACATAGTATGCCCTACATTAGTGATTGGTGGGGATTGCGATAAAATTGTTGGAACAACTGCGGCTTCTGCAATAGCCCAAAAAATTAGTCATAGCGAATTGTTTATTTATAATGGTCTTGGACATGCGGC
>CAJUKA010000254.1 GCA_910586585.1 uncultured Lachnospiraceae bacterium | reverse complement strand
GGTTAATATAGCAATTTCCATACATTTTTTTAGCAAGTAACAAAAACTGCCCCATTCAAATGTTATATAACCGGGAAGCGTACCAAAAATCACGGACAATCCGGCTGTGAGCAGCATAAAACAAATAGAATAAGACAGCACAACAATAAATTTGCTAAAAAAATATTTTGTCTTGCTAATCGGTACAATCCACAACTGTTTAAGCATATCATTTTGGTGTTCATCATACATAAGCATAGTGGAAAATACCCCCAATACGACAGGAAGTATAATCCAAGGCGTGTAGCTGAAAGCAGTCCATTTATAAAATTGTATTGTATCTATGCCTGTCTCCCTAATACCTCTAAAATAAAAGATTGCAAGAAATGGCATGAGAAGAGCTGCCAGCAGCATTAACAGGATAAACTTTCTACGGCGCAGTTTTAGAAATTCTGTCTGTATCAATTTAAGCAATGCCTTCTCCCCCTGTAATTTTTTTGAAATAGTCCTCCAATGTATCATTACATAATTGAGAACTGATAACTGCCACATCCTGCACCACAAGAGCCTTATTGACAGCCGCCATATCCAATGACGTATTATAAATCCGCAGGGAGTGGTCGTCCTGTACGGAATAATCTGTAACTCCGAATTGCCTTTCCAAAACAAGAGAAGTTTTCGGAATATCAGAAACTTGCAGAAGTATATATTTACTGTTTTTTCTTTTCAGTGTTTCCATGCTGTTTTCTTCCAGTAAGACACCGTGATCAATAATGCCAATATCATCAGCCAATAATGCAATCTCGGACAGGATATGACTGGAAATGAGGATTGTTTTCCCATGTTCGGTACTCAAGTCTTTAATAAAATCTCTTACTTCTGCAATGCCGATAGGGTCAAGACCATTCGTAGGTTCATCTAAAATCAACAGCTCCGGGTCATGCAAAATAGCATTTGCAATACCAAGACGCTGTTTCATTCCAAGAGAATATTTGCTGAATAGCTTTTTGTCCCGATAAGGGAGACCGACAATATCCAAAGCATTTTTTACAGCATTTGGGGCAGCAGTACCACGCAGCTTCGCAAATATTTCAAGGTTTTCCGTACCCGTCAGGTTTGGGTAGAAGCCGGGTGTTTCAATAATAGCCCCAATCCGGGGATATACCCGTTTTTCCCTTCCTTTGATATTTTGTCCGAACACATCTATTTCCCCAGAAGTAACAGGGGTTAATCCCAAAATCATTTTCATTATTGTGGTTTTGCCAGCTCCATTACGCCCTAGCAGTCCGTATATCCGCCCTTTTTCTACATGGATATTAACAGCATTGACCGCTGTCTGCTCACCATATTTTTTTGTTAACCGCTTTGTTTCAATCACATAGCTGCACATAATATTTCCTCACTTTCTTAATTATCGTGGTCTTTCTAAATCACATAGTTATACAAGTTTCCGCTTGCTGAATAGTTGGTAAAAACTCTTCAAAATGTTTTCTTCTGTAAAACAATTACAGAAACGATTGTCGAAATAATGCCTATAGCCAGTAAAGAAACAGAACAAGTCATCGGTGATGCTGTTATTACTGCATTTCCTGTCCAACTGTTTACCATTTCAATAGCGGCAGGTGAAATGTGGGGATAAATTCCCATAACACTCGCCAAGGGGTGCAGTCCCATGAGCTGGGACGGGGCAAGCACAACAGGCACAAGATAAAGTAATACAGCCCCAATCGGTAAAATGTACCCTTTTGATAGCGTTGCTAAAAATATGATTGGGAGCATGGCAACCGGGATCAGCGCACCGCCAGCCAAAAACAATAGCCCCGCCTGTAGTATTGTTTCCGTATTCAAATCAGTAAAGCCGCCAGCAATTAAGCCGCCAACGATACAGATAACAAAGGTAAACAGGCATAGCCCCAATGACATAAGGATTACAACCGCTATCTTTGAAAAATAAAGCTGTGCTTTGGAAACCGGAATAATCAAAAGTCCTTTTAATGTATCGTTTTTCTGTTCATCAAAGAACAATGTGGTGGCAAACATCCCCAACACAATAGGCAGAAACAGGCTTGTAAGGTTCTTAAATGCCAAAGTGTATAAGTCACCAAAGCTATCCATGAGAGGACTGCTTCTTGATATGCTGCAGGCACGCTCAACCGCAAATACTCCCAAAATAGCAGTAAGAATAAAAATACCCCAAACTGTCTTATTCCGTTTCCATTTCAGTATCTCAGTAAAGATAATTGTCATTGCCTTTTCCTCCTTTCCAATCCCTAATTATATAGCATTAACCTTGCCAAAACCTTGCCGTAACCTTGCTTTTTTCATGTTTTCCTCCAATGAATATACAAAAAGCCCTGTGCTGTTACAGAGCTTTTGGAAATAGTATCGTAAATGTTGCACCCATTCCGGGATTGCTGTCTGCTTTAATTTTCCCATTGTGAGCATTTACAAGTTCTGTCGTAATAGATAGCCCCAAGCCATTGCCCCTGGCAGAACGTGAACTGTCACATTGATACATTCTCTCAAAAATATGCGGAATATCAGAGGAGGAAATACCTTTTCCATTATCTGAAATGATAATTTCTACTTGCTGTTCATTCTCCAATAATTTCAAAGTCAATTTATTGCCGCCACTGTGCATAAGCACATTTTGAAACAGATTATTAAGAATGCGGGTATAGGAATGAGGGTCAATACGTAAAAAATATTCATCTTCAGGAATATCAAAATCATATTCAAAATGGTTGCGTTCCAAGGTTGGAACCCACTCTGCGACAATATTGCGGGTCAATTCGTTAAAATCACATAACTCAAAATGAAAAACCTGTTCTTTAGCGTCTAGTTTTACCCACTCAAATAGTGCTTCCACAAAATGTTTTAAGTGACACGCTTTTTCTACTGCAATATGGATATAGGCTTCTTTTTCTTTCCCAGCCACAAGACCATTTTCAACGGCATCCAAGTAGCCAAACAATGAAGCTAATGGTGTCTTTACATCATGGGAAAGGCTTGTCATAAGTCGCTTGTATGCCTGCTCCGATTGTTTTTGTTGGATAAGCTGTGACTGGTTCTTGACCGCAATTTCATTGATTGCATAGCAAATACGCTTTGTCATATCGCTTTTTCTCGCCAAAACCCGTCGGTTCGGATTACCGGACTTTATATCTTCAAGGGCTTCTTCAATAATAGATAATTGTCCTCTTACACGCCTAAGTTTCGTAATAAAAAACAGGACAGCCAAAAGCGCTGTACAGAGAGCAATTAATAAAAATGAATTTAAGTTCATGTTATGCCTCCCTGTTAAATCGGTAACCAACGCCCCGAACAGTCAGAATATAAAAAGGGTGTTCCGGGTCTGGTTCGATTTTCTTCCGTAATTTGCTGATAAACGACATGATATTGCTATCATCAAAAGCATACTCTTCCTCCCATACATGGGTATAAATCTGCTTTTTTGTAAACACTTTTC
>CAJUKA010000253.1 GCA_910586585.1 uncultured Lachnospiraceae bacterium | reverse complement strand
TTGTGGGAATATTGGCTTGCTGCACCTGATAAGCAGTCGAAGTATGCCCGTGCCGTTGGGCGCTGGCTACTTCTTTATTGTCTTAATGGCATGAATACAATTGATATGGCAAAGCTCGTCTGGACTGAGAAGGCAGCCGCCACGCAAAAATATCCGCAATTTGTTTTCATCCGCTCTAAGATTGACAGGGCAAACAAACCTATCGGCAAGCAGCTTGATGAAACATCAGTACCCATAATTCCGCAGTTACGGCAATTGCTTGATGTGTATGCATCACCATATAGTCCCGGTGAACTGGTTTTCCCTGATATTTTTCTTAATGCCGTCACTGATGAACAGAAAGCAATCCGTGTTCACGACTTTAACCGCCGCATCTCAAAGAACATAAAGGACGTATGCGAATCGCTCGGAATCCAAAGTGTCACTCCCCAGTATGCCCGCAACTCGTTTATCTCGGCATTGGCGCATCATGGGGTCATGACCGCTTACATAGACTATGCGGTAGGTCATGCCACATCGGAGGTGTCTGCACTCCTTGCAGGTTATATATCCAATGTAACACCTGCTATGATGCAGGCTTTCAATGAGAAAATATTTATCGTACCTCCGATATGATGAAGCTGATATAGAGCAACTTTTTTAATCGGAATGCTGATTTATCGTAGTACGCGCATATCAAATATGCCGAATTATCGTAGTTTGCAATGTTGGATTTTGCTGGTTTATCGAAGTTTTATTATCCTCATAAAACATTTTGAAGTTTCCAACGTTAGAATTTTGCAGGGTCAACAAAAATTTGTACCTTTGCGCCAGAGTTCATTCCTCATTTGAGGAAAGGAAATCGAAAAACGCAAGCCTTGAAGCTCTGCGTTTTTTGCTTTTTTATAGAAGATTGGGTAGCCGTCTGCGACGGTACTTGTTCATGATTTTATTGCGAGCGGCATCCTTACCTTCAAGATGATATGCTGTTAGCAGATAATATGCAGAACCATTCCTGCGAGGTTCAAGAACAATTACATACTTCTCATCTATATCATAGATGTAAGTTCGCGGCGCACGAGGCTCGTCCACTGAGAAATAGAGCATATTATCCGCTTTCTTTTGCTCAACATGATGCCTAATCCAATGTAAACGCTGCGAGCGATGGGAATCATATTCTCTATGGTGTGTATCTTTATCAATCTCCTTTCGAGTAAGATGATTGAAGAGATTCTCCATTGCTATCTGTCCATCTTCGCGTGGTGTTGGATAAATAGGCTTACCATTAAATGAAAAAGCCGGATTGTCCTGAATATCCCTGTTAAATATTCTCCTTAATGAATCGTTGCGTTGACTCTCGGACATGCCTAATATATCAAGCAGATCATTATATTTCTTTGTAAGATTTAATGGCATGACTCAACGCAGGTTTATAAAGAATAGATTCAGTTTGTCAGAATAGTTGGTTGTGCTAAGACTTTGTGAATTCAGGTGCTTTTTGATACGCTCAATTATGGCGACTTTCGCTTGATTGCGGCGTAGCTTATCGTTCATATTATATGATATTGCACCCATGATGAAATCTGTCAATTGCATTAACAGACTCTCATTCGAACAAATATTCTGAACATTTCTGAATACTCCATATTTTACGTTTAGTATTTCTTTAAGCCTACGAACCTTAACAGCGCTCAAGCTATCCTTGATGTCAAGATATACATTGTAATGATCCAGAGTATCGATTTTGTAATTAAGAAGATAGTAATACATCTTATAATAGAAATCATCGTAGGTGGTATTGTCATCTACCCTAATCAGACTTTTTTTAATTCCAATTGATCTAAATCGTAAGTCAGTATCAAAAAAATAATCTATCAAATCAAGATAAAACCTTATCTTAGCCTGTGAAACATTACTCCATTTTATTTCCGCATAGAAATTATGCGCTTTTTTTAGCTCGTCTATTCGCTTGGTATGTCGACGGATTTGTGGATAGGCACAGCTGACTGAACCAAGAAACATGAAGTCCTTGCCGTCATGTTCAATATGACAGCTTTCATCACAGTATATGTTGAATGTCTTGTTCATGTACGCAAAATTACGAAAAAACTTTGATATTCCGGGACTTCCCTTCGTTTGTTTTGACGTTGTTTGGGTGCGTGGGCTGCATATTAGAGTATATTGGGCATTTGCGTATTACGGAGAACCTGAAAGAGGTGTAGAAAGATATCATGTATTTGTGAGTACTGTGAACACTTCTATCTGAAGCGTTGTTTGATATGCCGAGTGCAGCTGTCTCGAAAATTTCAGTAAATCGGCATAGCTATTGGCATTCATATTCATCAACCCGTTAAACTCCACCCCGCCAATGCCAAACCATACGACCTTACGCGATGTTGTGCCAATATTGGAAGATTTGAGGCAGCTTACGAAAGTTCCGCTGGTAGCCAAACAGGATACAATTTTATACAAGCGAATTGCCGAAGCCACCAGCAAACTATGTTCTATTGATATCGAAAACGCTATCATCGAATCTCACGCCTCTGGAGAAATCGGAAAGGTACAAGCTGACCAAACCCGAAATTACTGTGCCGAGATTGCAACAAGGCTACTTACATTCTGGAGTGTATTCCATACGTTGGACCGTGAACGTAAGAATAAATCCAAGGCAGACATGATAGACGGGTACGAAAGCAACCACTTCCTAAAAGACGTGGAGATTTTCTATATCTGTGCAGCTCATTATGAGTACGCACTAAAGGCTTGCCACAAAATCCCGGTGCCTGACGACTGGACGATAGATAAATACAAACAGGAAATCGAGCAATTCCATATGTCCGAAACCCGTGAAGGATGGCTTGAAAAGAAACGGGAGTTCCTTAAGAAATTACAGGAAAGCGTTGAATATGACGAATTTCTGTTGAAGCCATCATTCGATGTGTACCATGAGTTGCGAAGTGTCTGTCGTAGAATTTTCATCACGGTGGAGCGATACTTTCCGCCATGTGAAATTCGGTTACATCCGAAATGTAAAGAAACCTTTATCCAAAAGATGCAGGTTCCCAATGGTAGTTATCCGGCACCTGAACAACCTGTAAAACAGAATCAGACAAATACGAAATCATGCCGACAATGGGAAGAAGATCTGTTCCCTATGTTACTTGTTTCGGAGTTATACGAAGTTTGTTCTGATGTTTTCGACAGCACCGAGACTCAGTTCCATTCATCACTCAATCTCCACGGCAAACATGAACCCATAAAGATACGCCCCAAGCAGAAAATCAAGGCTTGCTATCTCATATCGAAATTATACGAAATTGTTCCGGCAAAGCACAAAGCGGCGTGGCGTGAGGATATACTCGCTCATCTAGACATTCAGTGGAGCTACTATGAAAAGAAGTATTGTCATCCACGCGGTGATGACGCCAGTGTGTCCAGCAGGGAGTATGCTGATGAGATTGACAGAATCCTCAAAAATCACAAAAAGCGAGCATGAGAGTCCGCGTGCAACTTAAAGATACCACTCGCGCACCACTTTCACCACTTGAAATTCCACTTTT
>CAJUKA010000252.1 GCA_910586585.1 uncultured Lachnospiraceae bacterium | reverse complement strand
CTCCCACATGGGGCGGTGCTTGGTTTATAGTTGCAATTTTATACTGCTCATTATCATAGACTATGGGCTAAGGACTTCATCAGCAGAAAGTACCCAGTCGCCTAATATTTCGTCACTCCATTTTAAGCAGTCGTCCAAATGAAATGATATTCCGCCATAAGATATAATTCCATGTGAGGACGCAAGTTCTTCTGTATAATTTTCAAGCAAATATACCTGTTTAAAGCGTGTAGGATTACTTGTGTAATGACATACCAAAGGGATAATGCCTGTCTGATCTTCCGAAACAGATATACCGTCTTTTGTTACATGGAATGTTATCCATGCCATTCCTTCAAGCATACTCTGTCCATTTTTCTGTGTTGACACATAGTTTCCGAGCGAATAATAGCATAATGCCCGATTTCCGTTTGTGGCTTCAATCCACTTTACAGGCTGCACAACATGGGGGTGTGTGCCAATAATAATATCTGCTCCCGCTTCTGTCATTTGCATTGCAAACTTTTCTTGGGTGCTTGAAGGGGTTGTTGAATACTCTGTTCCCCAATGCGGGCATACAATAACAATATCCGCCAGTGTTTTTGCTTCGGAAATATCAAGCAGCACTTGCTTGTTAAGTGTTTCAAAATCAATCCTGCCATTTGATTCATCTACATCACATAGCATATTCATTCTGTCTTTTATGGAAGATGATATGCTTTCTCCGTTTGCCCCATATGTATAATTTAGAATTGCAAACGTATCATCACCAACTTTTAATAATGGAATGCGGTTTTTATATGTTTCTTCTGTCAATGGCTCGTGAATACCCGTAACAAGCACTTCAGGGTGTGTTTTCCAAAAATCAATGCAGTTTTCCATTCCGCTCATTCCTTGGTCTGCCGTATGGTTTGTGGCTTGAAGGACAACATTAAATCCTGCCCCGGCTATGGCATCCCCCGCTTCTGTTGGGGAGTTAAATTTGGGATAACCATGAAAATCAAGCTCATTACCTCCAAATATTGTTTCTTGATTGATTATCTTTATATCTGCTTTTTCCAGAAATGCGCCTATTCCGTCAAATAAAAAGTCATAATTCCGGCTTCCGTCAGACTGCTTCCCGGCATTTACAATCCCCATATGTAATAAATTATCACCGACTGCCATGAGCGTAATATCGTGTTCTTCAAAAGCTATTTCATCATTTTGCGCCGGGAGAGACACTACTTGGACAACTGCTTCTTCCTTTTCCGGCGGTTTATGCACCCATCCGTATATGGTGTCTGCTACTGTATGCGCTCCTATAAGGCATAATATTATCCTTATGATTGCCATTAACCTATAAAAGCGTATCCGGCGCTTTCGTGCTTTTTTTCGTCTAACTGCCTGTGCTGTTTTTTTTGAACGGGAAATGGTTTGGTAATTTCGGTTCGGTACTTCCTGTTTCATTCTTTGCGGTGTTCTGCTCGGAGTTTTTGCCCCCTGCCTTGGTTTTCCGCTTGAAACCATATTCCATAATTCCAATTCCTGTTTCTTCTGCAAATCATGTTCCATAATGTTACCCATTACAAATTTTGAATATTATATTTCCAGTTTGCCAATGCAAAAGCAATGTTACGGCTTCCTTAGCAGACACAACTGGCAGTTTTTATATATACCGATTAAACATTCAAATATGATGGGAATGCTGAACATAAGGTATCTTTGGAAATATCAGTGGGATATTACCTGTCAACCGGGACCACACTCTTTAAACAGCGTGAAATCAGTCATTGCCCCGCCGCTGTTATCCATCCATAAAGTAATATCCTCTGGATTATCCGCCGGATAGCTTGCTTTCATATCCGCAATGAAATGCTCCGGCTCATCGCTTTCCGGCTGCCCGGACAAGTATGTAATATCCAGTGTGAATATCTCGTCCACCGTTCCGTCATTTTCTTTACGTTCCACAAGAACTGCGGAGCAATCCTTATACTCATAAAACGAAGCGTACATTTCTTTCCATTCGCTTATAGCCTGCTCCATAACCTTTTCACTGGGTGCAGTATCTTCTGTCGGCTTTTCGGCTTCTGCATTATTTTCTTCCGGCACACTGTCTTTTTCTGCCACTGTACTTTCACTGCCGCTGCCCATAAGTGGTTCTTCCTTTGGCACATTTTCTTTGCCGCACCCGGAAAGTAATATTGCGGATAAAATGCCAATTACCAAAATATTTTTCCATAGTTTCTGTTTTGTGTTTCCCATTTTTAACCTCCATGTAATTGTGATACTAAAACTTACTTTTCTGTTAAAGCTATATGGTTATGAACAAAAATACCTTACGTTCAGCATTCCCACCATGCCTGTTTCAAGATTCAAAACATTTTCAGTCCGCAAGGATATTGTCAACCACAAACTTAATATCTTTTATTTCTCCCTCCATTCCCAGATATTCCGTTTCCTGTTCTGAATTTTCGGGATTCCACTGTACGTCACTTGGATAGCAGAGAATGTAAGTTTTATCGCTGGTAGAAAACAGATAACGGTACTGGACAAAATCATATCCCTTTTCTATGAATTGTTCCGGTGTCATGGATTCCTCATAGCAGACGATATAAAACAGGACACCGCCGTCAAATGCGTCTATCCCCGCACTGACATCTTCTCTGACCTGTGTGTGATAAACAATATAATTCTGACCACTAGCTTCTACAGAATATTTTCCTTTCCAATCATCGGGCAGGATCAGTGTAAGATTGATTTCTTCCAACTTTATCATTTCCTGTTCTACTGGCACTTCAACCACTGTTTCACGGGCAAAGGCAAACGCGCCTGCACTAAAGCTGCAAGCCATAAGCACAAAAGCTGCGGCGGCAGTAAGGAAGCGTCTTATTGTCTGACGGTGATGCAGTTGTCTGTAATTTGGGATATTCTCTGCCTGTTCAACAAGCCGGTCATCAATGTTCCCAATATGTTCGGAAAGCTGTTTTTTGTTCATACTTTGATACCCTCACTTTCTAAATATTTTTTTAACTTGCGGCGCATTTCGTAAAGCATGGATTTTACCTTGCTCTGGCTGAAGCCTGTATATTTACAGATCGTTTCGATTGAATCAAAATACCAGTACCGCCGTATAAATACAGTCCGTTTTTCTTCCTCTAACCGCCAGAGGAACTTATCAATCGTACTTTCGATATGCTTTTTTTCGATTTCCGACTCTATGCTGTCTGTCCCGGATACGCAGTCACCTAATTCCTCTAATGAGGTAACAACAGCCGGATTTCTTTTAGCAGCAGAAATATATTCATATTTCTTCAAAGCCAGATTTCTGACAATCCTGCTCAAAAATACGGAAAATCTGTTTGGGTGCTTATCCGGGATTGCGTTCCAGACTGCAAGGTAAGTATCGTTGAGACATTCTTCCCTGTCTTGGTAGTTTGAGAGAATGTTATTTGCGATATGATTACAAAGCCCGCCATATTTTGAAGATGTTTCTGCAATCGCACTTTCATCTCTTGCCCAGTAAAGACTTACAATCGTCTCGTCATCCATAGTATGTTTTCACCTCCTTGTTATTTTGTAGATAAACAGCCTCCACTATACTAAGTACGGATTTTGTCATTTTGGTTGTAAAAAAA
>CAJUKA010000251.1 GCA_910586585.1 uncultured Lachnospiraceae bacterium | reverse complement strand
GGAGGGAGACGAAGCTGGTATCCTTTATTATTTTAATGATGATATTACCAAATATGCAAACGATGAGCTTTGACATTTTGGAACTGGTGAAGATAGCGTTTATTGAAAAACGAAAACATACCCGACAGCAGCTTCTTCGCTTTTTGCAAAGTTAGTGCATATGGGGGCGTCCCCGGTCCGGGCACACCGGATGGAGATCGGGACATTTGCCTCCAAAGTGCCGCCCGTGCCTTTGGGAATGACAGGAAACATCCCGGAGGCGTCAAGGCTTCTGGACGCACTGGAAAAGAAATATAAGGAAGACCACGGACAGATGGCGCGTGCGCTTTCCTTCGGGGAGTACGGGAAGGAGGCGGGGAGCCATGTATGAGAGTTTTTTTGAAATGGAGCAAACGCCCTTCACAAGAGACATTCCCATAGCCTGTGCAACAACTGCCGCAAACTCATCTTCTGTTGGACCAACAATACTTCCTGATAACACTTTTGTACCAACAGTAGCATTTTTTATTGAAAACCCATACCCTTGAGCTTTTTCGATAATATTTTTTATATTATCAAAAGTTTCAAGGATATGTTGTTTTGTTGCGGGTAATGTCCGGCGTCCATCATCGAGCAATTCCAACACCTTTCTTGCGCTTTTCAAATACAAAGAAGAGTAGACCGTGACATCATACCCATTACTATGTAGGTACTCCATCAAGCTTTCTACCCCATCAGTATGATCACTATCGTTATGTGAAATAACAATATATACTTGGGAAATCAAAGTATTTTTGCGCAGAAATTTTTCAACCTCACTTGCATGCTGATTATGTCCACAATCATATACTACCAAAGAAGTGCTATCATACAATAATATACAATCTCCAAAACGTGTATCCATGTCTCCATTATAATGACTTAGTGCTTTCAATCTCATAATATATTCCTCCCTACTATTCAATATTATCTTTTACACTTCCGTTCGGCTTTGACCGCAGGTACGTGGTTCCATTGGGATTCTTGACTGCCACATAGTTCTGATAGCCGGGGTTCCCTTTCCCCACCTGCTGAATAGCCTGTTCAAGCTTTATCTTTCTTCCTGATTCAATGTTCACAAATTCCGTGTTTAATCCTGTTTTTGATTCCTTCGATACTTTTAACTTCATCATTTCCTCCTCGATTTTGGCTGCACTTAAGAAAGCAGCCTTTTTTACTGCAGTTGCAAAATCTATTAAAACCAAGAATGACCTGCTCGGGAATTAGTCGAACTTCTGTTTCGGATTGAAAATCAGAACAATAGATGATAGAATAATTTTCATACATACGATGATCACCTATGGTCATTAACAATTTTTAGCTGAAGTTGCCGCTTCAGCTATTTTAATTGCCACATTCTCTCTTTCCAATCTTTCATCATTTTTTGTTTATACCACCTCCTCGCACTCCCAACTCTTTATACAGTAAATCCAAGCTCTTTGTTACCCCTCTGCTAATCAGACCAATATCCAAAGCCTGGACAAGTCCATTGACTTCACGCCCTTTTTTGGCATATATCTTATTTGCCTTTCTAAATAAATACTTTAATTTCTCATATCCATTAGAGCCTTGAGGTTCTATATCGGAGCTTAGTTTTAAAAAACGCCTTATTCCCTCCTTGTCAATCAAGAACCAATCCTCTATTGATTTTTCGGCCTTAATGTGGAGCACTCTATGTGCCCCATCATCTTTAAGAAGTTTTTCCACTTCTTTCCAATTAATTTTGGGTTTTTGTACATAACCAAATACATCTGTATCATAGCATAGTGCAACCGTTATTTGATATCCTTCTACTTTAGGCAGAACCTCTTTCAAAAAAATTCGATTCACTTCTTTTTTGTATCCACCTATTCCATCTATGCTTCTATAAATCGCTTTATGTTCGAGCTTTTTATCTACATGACATTCTCTTATGTATTTTATGAGAGCCTTATAAAACTCCACCTCTGTTTGTCCCTCAACAAACAATACCAAGCACTTATTCAACTGCATCACACTCCAGATATCCTTCAATTTCGCTTTCGTTATCGGCCAGCATAGAGAAAATATAATCTCCCATACCCATGTCAAGAGAGTCTGCATCATCCTCAAGCGTTTTCTCTTTGTTTTTCTTAAATCCGTGGAATTCGGCCATCCCACCGTCTCGGTGTATTCCGACATAAATGCTGCCTAAATCCATAAAGCTGATTATATATGGAGAATGACTTGTAATTATTACTTTACAATCATCCAATAAATCGGAAATTATCTGTAAGTATGTCCGGAATAAAGATGGATGAATGGAGTTCTCAGGCTCTTCAATAGCTATCAAGGATATATTTCTTTCCCCTAAACTTGCCATTATAATTTTAGTCAAAATCATAAATACCCTTTTCGCTCCATCAGACATTGCTTCAAAGTCAATAAGCCTGCATAAATTTTTATCACGAACAAACAGCAAATATATACTATCCGAAACTATAAATGATATATCATCAGGTACGACTATAGTTCCTTCACTAGAAATCTGAATTTCCTTAACAATTACATCTTCAATGTCAGGAAATAAACTTTTATAGGCATCTAATAATAAATCAAATTTTCCTGGATTAATTTGTTTTAATTTTGCAATCACTCTCGGTAAACTACGCGAATCAATAAAATATTCTGAACTTCCTTTGCTTATAATAGGATTTGGCATATAAAACTCTTTAGGATCAAGATTATTTTCCATATATAGCTTTAAATCATTCAATCTTTTAATAATTTCTATATAATACAGCTGATCAAACGCTTTTAGCTTATTAACAACCAATTCCACATCACCTATCTGGGTAGGCGTGGCACATCTTCCAGTTTCTGAACTCTTATAGAAGGCTTCCCGCCCCTGCCTATTGATAAGTTGGTTATATTTTTTCCCTTTTTCATCGATCTTTACTTTTAGATATTCATTGTTAATACTTGCTTCATCTTCTTTTGTTCGCAACCATCCAAAAGTAAAACCATAAATAATACGATATTTAACAGTCCCAATTATAGTAGTCATTTCGATTTCATATTGAAAGTCCTTATCCTGAGAAGCCCTATTGATTGGCATGGCATTATCTGACCTCATGAGATTTTGTCTCTGCTCCTCATTGCACTTCATAAAGTCAATGCCAAAGTCAATGCCGGACAACACATTAGACTTACCAAAATTATTCAACGCAACTAATGAAGTAATTTTGCTAAATGCAATATTAACATTACTCAAATTTTTAAAGCCATCCAATGCAATTCTTTGTATTTTCATAGGTATTCTACCCTTTCTATTATTTATCAATATAATACCACCTTTCTAAAAAATGCAATACTTTTTTTCGTTTTATTTAAAATTATTCTCATTTATCCTTTTTTAATACATTATGCGCAATATTTTTTGTCATTTTCAATTTTATTTTCCTATTTCATTTTTAGAAATCTTTATATAAAATATTTTACATTAACACGAAACTGATTTTTTTACCATCTGGCACAACATTGGCACGGGTTTTAAACACTTACGTAATATCTAAATTTTATAGAATCTCTTATTTAAGCCATTTAAGGCTTATTTTTTTGTCAAATTTTGAAATTTATTTGTT
>CAJUKA010000250.1 GCA_910586585.1 uncultured Lachnospiraceae bacterium | reverse complement strand
CAGGCGGGCGTGGTCATTTATGAGGGGAAATTCGCCTACTCCCACCATGCCACTGACCCGGCCTGCGGGAAGCTGATGAACGCCTTTGACATGGTGCGGATACACAGGTTCGGTGAGATGGATGTGAAAACATCCGAGGACACGGAGCCTGCCAAGCTGCCTTCTTTTGGTGCCATGAGCGAGTTTGCCGTGAAGGATGAAAACGTGAAAGCCACGCTGGCGCAGGAGCGGCAGAAAGCGGCGGGGGAGGAATTCGCCCCGTCCGATGACTGGCAGAAGTCGCTGGAGCTTGACAGGCAGGGCGCAGTGAAGCCCACGCTGGATAACCTTGTGCTGGTCATGCGAAGCGATGAGCGCCTGCGCTCCATTGCCTTCAACCTCCACCGGGACGGGATAGATGCCGGGGAGGGCTTGCCGTGGAAGCAGATCAAGCCGGGGTGGAATGACGCTGACTTCGCATCCCTGAAAGTATATCTGAGCAATGTGTATGGCGTGTACTCCCCGACCAGGACGAAGGACGCTGTGCTTGCGGTGGCGGCGAAGCGGGCATACCACCCGGTGCGTGAATACCTTGATGCCCTGCCGGAATGGGACGGCACGGGAAGGGTGGAGACTTTGCTGGTGGATTACTTCGCCGCGGAGGATACCAGCTACACGCGGGCGGTCACCCGTAAGACGATGGCGGCGGCTGTGGCGCGGATATACCAGCCGGGGATCAAGTTTGATTCCGTCCTCATCCTGAACGGTCCGCAGGGCATCGGCAAGTCCACACTCTTTGCGAAGCTGGGCGGCGCGTGGTTCTCCGACAGCCTGACCCTCACCGATATGCGCGACAAGTCCGGCCCGGAGAAACTGCAGGGCTACTGGATACTGGAGCTGGGCGAGCTTGCCGGGATGCGTAAGACCGATGTGGAGACCGTGAAGTCCTTCCTCTCCCGCGTGGATGACAAGTACCGTGCCAGCTACGGCATGAATGTGGAGAGCCACCCGCGCCAGTGCATCATCGTGGGAAGCACCAACTCAGAAAACGGGTTCCTCCGTGACGTGACGGGCAACCGCCGCTTCTGGCCTGTCCGGGTGGGCAGGGAGAGCCGGAAGAAGCCCTGGCAGATCACCGGGGAGGAGATATGGCAGATATGGGCGGAGGCGGTGTCGCTGTACCGTTCCGGGGAGAAGCTCTACCTCGAAGGGGAGGAGGCACAGATTGCCATTGCGGAGCAGGCGGAGGCGATGGAGACGGATGACCGGGAGGGCCTGGTGCGGACGTACCTTGACACGCTGCTCCCGGAGGATTGGGATGAAATGAGTTTATATGACCGCAGGAACTTCTTAAACGGCAGTGAATTCGGGGAGTCGCAGCGGAAGGGGACCGTGCGCCGGACGCTGGTCTGCAACATGGAGATATGGTGCGAGTGCTTCGGGCGGGAGTCCTCGGCGCTCAAAAAGATAGATTCCTATGAGATCAACGCCATCATGCGCAAGATCGAAGGATGGGAGAAGTATGCCGGGACGAGGACGGGGATGTATGTTTTCCCTGTTTACGGGAAGCAGAGGGCGTACTGCCGGGAACAAACGGAACAAGGCGGATGATTGTTCCGGCAGATTGTTCTTTGAAAAAAGCCAGCAACTATGGGCGTTAGCGGATTTATAGGAACAACGGAACAACCTTTATTATATGAGAAATATAAAAATAAAAGAGAAAGAGGATGTGTGTGTATGTCATACACGCGTATAGCAATATAGGGATTTTTTTGTTCGTTCGTTCCGTTGTTCCTGAGATTGGAGGCAGCTATGTTTTTGGAGGATATCCTGAAAGACGGATTCATGGATTACAAAAAGGTGTATGAACTGGCAGAGGAAAACGGCATAAAAAAGACAGAGGTGAAGCGGCAGAAGGCCCTGCTGGGCGTGAAGTCAGTCCATGTGGACGGAGAGGAAGGTGGGACGTTATGGCTGTGGTTCATTCCGAAAAACGTGTGGAAAAGATATTCACAGACGCGGTGAAAAAGATGGGAGGCATGGCGGTGAAGTTCATCTCCCCCGGTCTGGATGGGGTGCCGGACAGAATCGTCTTGCTGCCTGGGAGGAAGATCGCATTCGTGGAGCTTAAGGCTCCGGGGAAAAAGCCGAGGCCATTGCAGGAGAAACGGATGCGGCAGCTTATGAGTTTAGGGTTTCCCGTCTATGTGGTTGACGGGGCAGAGCAGATCGGAGGTGTGCTGGATGAGATATGTGCCACATGAATATCAGGAGTATGCAAAAGAATTTATCATAAGCCATAAGGTGAGCGCATTATTTTTGGATTGCGGTCTTGGAAAAACGGTGATCACGCTCACCGCCATATGGGAACTGCTGTATGACTATTTTGACATCCGAAAAATACTGGTAATTGGTCCACTCCGGGTATCAAGGGATACATGGCCCGCGGAACTGAAAAAATGGGATCACTTATCAGAAGTTGGGATGTCGGCGGTGCTTGGCTCTGAAAAAGAGAGGATGGCCGCACTTGGCAGGAAAGCACAGGTTTACGTCATCAACAGGGAAAACGTGGAGTGGCTTGTCAATGAGAGCGGCATCCCTTTTGATTTTGACATGGTGGTGATTGATGAGCTTTCGTCCTTCAAGTCCCATAAGGCAAAACGGTTCAAGGCTCTGAAAAAAGTGCGCCCGATGGTTCGGCGCATTGTGGGGCTGACCGGGACACCTGCACCCAATGGGCTGATTGACCTTTGGGCGGAAATCGGCATCCTCGATATGGGGCAGAGGCTTGGGCGGTTCATCGGCGGCTACCGGGAACGGTTCTTCGTGCCGGACAAGCGCAGCCGTGAGATGGTCTTTTCCTATAAGCCCAGGGAGGGTGCGGAGGATATGATCTACGAACTGATCTCCGACATCTGCATCAGCATGAAGGCAGTGGATTATCTGGAAATGCCGGAATGCGTCTATAACCGTGTGGAGGTTTCCATGAGCGAAAAGGAAATGGCATTGTATGAGCAGCTAGAGCGGGATATGCTCCTTCCCTTTTCTGACGGTGACATTGACGCGGTGAACGCGGCGGCGCTTTCCAACAAACTTTTACAGATGGCGGATGGGGCGGTCTACGATGAGAACGGGAACGTGAAACACATCCATGACCGCAAACTGGAAGCACTGGAGGACTTGATCGAGGCAGCAAATGGCAAGCCTGTGCTGGTCGCCTACTGGTACAAGCATGATTTACAGAGGATCATGGAGCGCACTAGGGCGGTGGAACTGGACACGGCGGAGGATATGAAAAAGTGGAATGCTGGGGAAATCCCGGTGGCGGCAATCCACCCTGCGTCAGCCGGACACGGCCTGAATCTGCAGGCGGGCGGCTCCACGCTGGTGTGGTTCGGGCTGACATGGTCACTGGAACTATACCAGCAGATGAACGCAAGGCTGTGGCGGCAGGGACAGGAGGAGACGGTTGTAATCCACCATTTAATTTCCAAAGGCACACTGGATGAGAGGGTAATGGCGGCGCTGGAGAAAAAGGACTGCGGGCAGTCGGCACTTGTGGATGCGGTAAAAGCGAGGATTGGAGGCGGAGAATGAAAGCAGAGGAAATGTTCAGGAGTTATACAGCAAAAAAGCAGGAGGTGGA
>CAJUKA010000249.1 GCA_910586585.1 uncultured Lachnospiraceae bacterium | reverse complement strand
AAAAATGGCACCGATGGGTGTCTGGTATCAAAAACGGTTTATAAGTTTATCCTGGTCATAGGCAATATCTGGTTGACAAAATCAACACCATTTTCCTTCTCCAATATCATATTCACAGCATTAAAAGTACATCCCATAAACATAGCAACAATTAAGGTTATGGCAATAAATATATTTTGCATTCCTTCCATCAAATCGGGACGTTCCAAAACAGTGACACTTATCTGCTCTGTCCTTGCTCTCTCCATGTATAATGCAGGAAGCGTATCAGCCGCTTGACGGAATAAATCCAGTTCGTCACCAGATACCATTGTCTGAATACTATCATTATCAATCATTACTCCAATCATGTATGTGGAAGGTTCATTGATTGCAGCGGTTAATTCTTCCTGCGTTTTATATGTAGTTACGGAACCATATTGCTCTAACCACGAAATTGTCTGGGCAGACAGGTCACTTTCCACCACGCCAAAATGAAATTCAGCCACAGAAGAAAGATCAATCCCTCCGATTAAATTCAAAGCGAAAGCAACAACAATTGGCAGGAAAAAAGACATCATGCAAAATTTATCTTTCCATACACTTTTGAGCTGATAAAATAAACCGCCCATAATCAGCCCTCCTTTCCCATTTCCTTGTGAAATGCTGTTTGAACAATCAGGAACAGCATCGCAATTCCGCAAACAGAGCAAATATAGTAAACTGGATTGATAACAGGCGTCCCAAAACAGGCATTTTTAAGTCCCATATATACATGATAGAATGGATGCCAGTCTATCCATGCCATTTTTACAGAAGTATTTGCGGATAAAAATATGGGTGCTGAAGCAAAAATGACGATTACCACATAGGCAAGGGAAAACTGCCTGAAATCCTTTAGCATCATGGTACAGCCAAATCCTATAAGCGCCATAATCAATGACAAAATTGCAGTCTGCACCAATACTGCAGGTAAAATAACAGCTGTATTGGAAAATCCTATATTCAACACAGTCATCAATACCGCAAATATCAAATCACATAGTAGGAAAACCGTCAATTTTGCTATGATAAACAAGCCCTTTTTGAATGGCAGGACTGCATGGATACGGATAACCCCCATTTGCTTTTCTTTGAATAACACCGAGGCAATCCCCAAAAATCCAACGGCAATGATTTCTATAAACAATAATTCACTGCACATTTCTTTCCGCTGTTTTAACTCCAGTGTATTTGTACCTACGATTTTGGCAGTGTACGCACTTTCTTGATGAAGAAGTGACAATGCATAGTCAGCCCTATGGTTATCACTCTTTTCGCTTCCAATATAAAATACAATGTTCGGTGTACCAGAACTGGCATCAATTCCGACTCCATTTGTATCCGTTGAAAGAGCTGTATTTAATTCTTCTAACGAATCCACTAGAAAAATCAGTTCGGATACTTCCTGCTGTGTTCCTTGCGGATCATACAGGTATACATTATAGAGTTTGGCATTCATATAATGAACATAGCCAAAGTTAATAAACAATGTATAAAGAATCAGAGAACCAAAAGCGACAAGAAAAAATTTTCCTGCAAGCATCATTTGGCAGTCTTTTTTGAACAAAGAACAAAAGTGTTTTCTCATCAGGACAGCCTCCTTCCTGTATATTGGATAAACATATCCTCTAAAGTTGGTTCTTCTGAATGAATACTGATAATTTCATCATACTGGAAAGAAAAACCGCTTTTCAATTCCTGGATTTCTATTGTTTTTTCTTCACGTCTGCCCTGATACAGATAAAGAATCTGTACTCGATGACTGCTATTTTGTTCTTTTAACCTTTTCGGTGTATCCAATGCAGCGATAGTGCCGTTTGTAATAAAAGCTACTCTGTCGCACAACAAATCTGCATCCAGCATATTATGTGTGGTCAAAAATACTGTTGTGCCCTTCTTTCGTTCTTCTTCTATGATTTTGCGAAACAGAACAGCGCCGGAAGGATCCAGTCCGCTGGTTGGTTCATCCAAAAATAATAGTTTAGGACTGCTAATTAGCGCCCTTGCCATACTGACACGCTGCCGCATACCTTTTGAGTATGATGAAACAGGTTTTTTCAGAAAATCTGTCTTAAATTCTAATTTCTCTAAAATTTCGTCAATATCCCTGCGCTGCTCTTTAGGATAGAAAGAAGAAAAATATTTCAGATTATCAATAGCACTTAAATTTGCATACAGATAAGGAAATTCAAACAAAACACCTATCATTCCCAAAAAATCCTGTGTATGTGCTGTAGAAATATCTTGTCCGAACAATGATACAGAACCGCCGTACCCATTCAAAATTCCAGTGAGAATTTTTTGCGTCGTGGATTTTCCCGAACCATTTGGGCCAAGAAATCCGAAGATTTCTCCATCTCCCACTGTAAAATCTAATCCATGCAGCGCCTGCTTATCCTTCCCATAAGAAAACGTCAGATTTTTGACTACGATCATTCGTCATCACCCCACTTCCCACTTTTGTTATCTTTCTTTTCCTGCTGATGTGTATTCCACCATTTCACTGCTTTCATTTTGAAAGGAATCGTGAATACAAGCACTATTATAATTATCAGCCACCAATACCACTCAACTTCTAAAAACATATCCTATACCTCCTTACCAGTTGTTAAACGTTTGCCTGCACTGACCGCATCGTGCAAAACGGCGAAATTCCTTTTGCGCTCCTGTGGATATAAAATAAAAAATTGAGGTGAAATCAAAGTGTGGTCACTGTGAAATTGGGGTGAAAAAATTGAGCGCCGGCGCGCTCAATCTGCAAAAAGCTGCGCTTTTTGTTTTAATGATTTATGCTGTCGCATTTTCCTTTTGTATCGTGAAAAAATTGAGCGCCGGCGCGCTCAATCTGCAAAAAGCTGCGCTTTTTGTTTTAATGATTTATGCTGTCGCATTTTCCTTTTGTATCGTGAAAAAATTGAGCGCCGGCGCGCTCAATCTGCAAAAAGCTGCGCTTTTTGTTTTAATGATTTATGCTGTCGCATTTTCCTTTTGTATCGTGAAAAAATTGAGCGCCGGCGCGCTCAATCTGCAAAAAGCTGCGCTTTTTGTTTTAATGATTTATGCTGTCGCATTTTCCTTTTGTATCGTGAAAAAATTGAGCGCCGGCGCGCTCAATCTGCAAAAAGCTAATTTCTTATTTAATAGAAACCTATTTCGTGATAGGTATCGAGAAGAAAAATCGGACACCGCCTGATATATTTTCTGCCCCATATTCCAAATTCTGCATGGATAAAATTTGTGCGACAATCGCAAGACCTAATCCCGATCCGCTGTATTTTGCAGTTTTATCACGATAAAACTTTTTCCAGACTTTTGACAGATTTTCGGGCGGTATAGAAACACCTTCATTATAAATAGAAAAATGAAGCATATTGTTCTGTTCAACCAATGACAAGCATAAAATACCTTTTGGAGATACATTCCAGATTAAACGCATGAATGAAAAAGACATACATTTTTTGTGTTTTTTTGTTATATTTTACCAATAAGTGATAGGAGTACTTTCTTTTTGAGCTAATATGTAATACACTGATTCCAAACAGCATTTTGTCTATGTGGGGGGACAGTATGGCAAAAAAAGATACCAAACTTGAAAACTTATCAAAAACAGTT
>CAJUKA010000248.1 GCA_910586585.1 uncultured Lachnospiraceae bacterium | reverse complement strand
ACAACGGCAGAAGAGATGCAGGAGGCACTGCGGGACATCTTTGGTCCAATGTTCGAGGCTATGCTGCAAGGGGAAATGGATCGACACCTGGGGTATGAGACGAATGACCGGGGAGCTAAGAGCACAACCAACCGGCGAAACGGATATACGGAAAAGACAGTAAAATCCAGCATGGGTGAGATAGAAATTCATACACCTCGGGATCGGGATGGCAGTTTCGAGCCGCATCTAATCCCCAAACGTGCCAAGGATGTCAGTGGGATCGAGGATAAGGTTCTGAGCGTGTACGCCAAAGGAATGAGCCAGCGGGATATTGCCGGTACCATTGAGGAGATATATGGATTTGAGATATCTCACGAAACGATCTCCGCAATCACAGACCGTGTGATAGAGACGGCCCGAGAATGGCAGAATCGTCCTCTGAAGAAATTCTATACCTTCCTCTTCGTAGACTGCCTTTATGTCAATATCCGCAAGGACCTGGAGACAAAGGGCTGTGCGGTCTACGTTATCCTGGGCTATGATGTAGATGGAATCAAGGACGTGCTGGGTATCTGGATCGGGGATTCGGAGGGAAAACACTACTGGATGCAGATATTTGACGAGATCAAGAGCCGTGGTGTAGAGGATGTCCTTTTTATCAGCATGGACGGCGTATCCGGCCTGGAAGAGGGCGCCAAATCCATCTTCAAGGATGTCGTGGTCCAGCGCTGCATCGTTCATCTGATCCGAAACTCGCTAAAGTATATTCCCTCAAAGGACTACAAGGCCTGTACCGCCCAACTCAAGCGAGTCTATGGCGCTCCAAGCCTAAAAGCGGCTGAGGCTGAATTTGAGCGCTTCAAGCAGGCTTGGAGCCAATATCCTGGAGCGATTAGCGTGTGGGTCAGAAACTGGGCACATGTGGAGCAGCTGTTTCATTATGGCAGCGCTGTCCGGAAGATCATGTACACCACAAATGCGATTGAAGCTCTGAATTCCAGTTTTCGGAAAGTGACCAGGAAGGGCGCTTTCCCCAGCGAAGATGCAGTATTGAAGGCGCTCTTTCTACGTCTTACGGAGCTTTATAAAAAATGGGCTGATCGCCCCGTCCCCAACTGGGCCATGGTCCGTAACCAGATTTCAATGGACTCCGGAATGCAGGCCAGAATCATGATATACGAAAAATATTGATCCTCGACTGACAACGTAGCCGCTGAAAATTAATTACACACTTTACTTGTTACTTGACAAAGCCCTGCAAGCTTGCCATGATGGACCTTCAGGTTGTCCAGGATCAGGAAAACTTTCTGTTCCGAGGCGCGGACCAGGCGCTGCATAAATCGGATCAGCCGCTGCTGGTTCATGGTGTCCTGATAGACCATAAAACGGACCTTGCCCTGACTGCTGATCGCCGAAATCATATTGACCCGCTGCCGCTTCGTCTCCACCGGCAGCACTGGAGGACGGCCCTTGGGCGAAAAGCCACGTTCTACGATCTCACAGTTGCTTACGCCAGTCTCATCGGCCCAATAGATTATGGCATTCTCCGCCTCCGCACGCCTTGAAATTACGGGATATTCCTCGTTTTTCCACCTTTAGATGCCTGTAGGATTCTGCTTCCGGGCACGCTTCGCTGGACGCTGGCAGCTCATGCCCCAGCGCTTCATGTAATCCGACAGTGTTCGCTCGTTTATTGCCTTGTGAAACTGCTTCTGAATGTACTGCCGCGTCCGTCCCAATGTCCACAGCTTGCCGGTGATCCCGAAATCCTCCGGTATCTTCTCTTCGATTGCCCTTCGGATATTTTCTTGTTCTTCCGCTGTAAGGACCATGTGGCTGCCCGGCTTTCGTCCGTACTTTTTTCGCTCCAGCGAATTTTCTCCCTCTCGTTGATACGCTGTCCATATTTCGCTTGCGCGATTCTGCCGTACTCCGGTTAATTCCTCTATTTCTTTTCCCGTTTTTCCCATTTTCTTGAGCCGTACGACCTGCCTGCGTATCTCCTTGAGTCCTGATCTCCCTACTTTCCTTAAATCTATATATTCCATATCTTTTATGGTACCATACTTTTCCCTTTTTTCCTAGTATTTTTCTCGAAGGTAATAGCAGTCTCAAAAGAGATTCCCTTGAGTTTGGGCACCTTCAGGGTGACATCCCCGGAAGTCGTGGTGAGATTACGGCTGTAGTGGCCGCTGCGGTACCCCTGCCGCTGCTCGGTGCGCTCGTACCGCGCCGCCTGCGTCAGCTTCTCCGCCTCTGCCTCCAGCAGTTCATTGAGCGTTTCCTCCACGCTGCCTCGCACAAGTTCCTTGAGCTGACCCTTGATTACTTCCTCATTTAGCTGTACAATCTTCTCGGACATGGTTTGCTGTCTCCTTTCAGAATGGTGTGTCGCTACTTCATTCTACCAGAGTTCTGCAAACTATGTCTCTTTTCCTTTTTGCGAAACTTATTCTACCTTATCCTCCAAAACACTGAGTTTTTCACTTTACTTTTACGGAATTTGTTATTTTATGTGAGACAAAACTAATACTATTTCTTGATAAAATCATTTAACCAAGGAAGGAAATAAGATATAATAGAACAGGGTGATAGAAATGGCGTCCAGGTATAAATTCAGTGAGGAAGAAATAAAAGCGATAGAACAGAGGCGCAAGGCAAATAAGGATAAACGAGCCGAAGCCAGATTGAAAGCACTGGAGCTGCGCGCCAAAGGGGCAAGTGCGAAAAAGGCAGCAGAAGCGGCGGGCTTTCATGCTGCTTATATAACGCAGCTTGTGGCAAAATATCGAGAACATGGACTGGAAGCAATCTCCGGAAACCATTATGGAGGAAATCATCGAAACATGAGTGCAGCAGAAGAAGCAAAGCTTCTTGTGCCTTTCAAGGCACGGGCAGAAAAAGGTGAACTCGTAGAAATCAGCGAGATAGCGAAAGCATATCAAAGTGCTGTAGATCATCCGGTCAGCAGAGGACAGATTTATGCTGTGCTGCACCGACATGGATGGCGTAAAGTAATGCCCCGAAGCAAGCACCCCAAGAAAGCCAGCGATGAAGAGGTTGAGGCCTCAAAAAAATTAACACAACAGTCCAGGAGCTGAAAGTTATCCACAGTGGGAAGACGGTTCGCCTAATGTTTCAGGATGAAGCTGGATTTGGGCGGATCAACAAACCAAAATACTGTTGGTGCGAAAAAGGGATCCGCCCCAGTGTGCCTTGTCATCATATCCGAGAGTATCGCTATGCCTATGGCGCTATAGAGCCGCTGACTGGCGAGGGATGCTTTCTTATCCTGCCCTATTGCAATACAGTATGTATGAATATCTTTTTGCAGCAATTATCCGAACAATATTCTGACGATGTGATTTTACTTTGCTGTGACGGCGCTGCATGGCACAAGTCTGGCGGATTAAATTTGCCCAACAATATCGTCCTTTTTTATATCCCACCATATACGCCTGAAATGAATCCTATTGAACAGATTTGGAAAGAACTCCGGAATCGAGGATTCCATAATCAAGTATTTGCTACTCTGGAAAAGGTGGTTGAGCGATTGTGCGATACCATTTGTTCTTTGTCCAACCAGGTCATTTCCAGCATCTCTGGGAGAGACTGGATAATTAAAGCTTTTAATTAAGAAGTAGTATTACATGTTGATTCTTCCCCATAACACATACCTCATTTCAGCCGGGTAACACGCC
>CAJUKA010000247.1 GCA_910586585.1 uncultured Lachnospiraceae bacterium | reverse complement strand
AATAAATAATTTTCTCCTTTAAATACACTTATTTCTCCTTTCCACTTCTGGACATAATGTCCAGAAGTTATCATTTTTCTTTTAAGCAATAGATTGTATAAAGATTGACAGACATCTCACCATTTCCATATTCCACATCATCAAGCAATAACGCCTGAAACAGCACATCCCCCACACCATCAAGCAGCACAAACTTCTGCTCCTGCTCCGTAAGGTGTCCGTACTCCACACCGTCTGAAACAACAGATTTCCTTGCCGCTTCACAATAAGTAAACAGACCAAGGATATATTTGTTTGACATGATAAAGGCATAGGTTTCCTGCCCGTTGTGGGTCAGCCGGTATTTCTCCGCCTCCACCTCCGGGAGCGTGAAGATGCACCGCACTGTTTCCAGACAAAGCCCCCTGCCATAACCCGGCTGTAACCGCTTTTTATACCGCTGTACCCTTGCATAAATCCCCTCCCTGTCCATGACGGAACGGGTACGCTTAAACTGTGGGTTTTTGTAGAGCATATCCAAGTCCATATACACGTTGTTGATTATGGTCTTTTCCGCATACTGCCGGAAAGTCTTTATCCTTAACATCCATGCAAGCGCTTCGTCCAGCTTTTCCTCTGACGTAACCGGCTGAAAAGGCTTGCTGCCAAACTCCAGCCGGTCAAACATAAGCGGACAGCTCCCTTTCTTTGCCTCACGCTCCATTGCCCTTTTTACATCCCGTAATGATTCCAATACAATCCCTCACTTCCCGTTTCCTGATATACTGCCCGGAAACAATAAAAAGGGCGGCTACAAATCTGCTGACTCATAACCGCCCTTACGCTGTTTCCAATTTATCATTTTTTTAAGACAGAGGGCTTCACCCTCCGTACCTCCTGAAACCTTGCCGGAAGTGTGGTTGAAAAGATAACCACACTTCCGACAAGGCTCGAAAATGCCACCTGCCACGCTCTGACAGGCTCATACTGTTTCTATTCCCTCTATTTCTGTGAAACTCTTTTTCCCATTCTGTCTTTATACATCTGACAGGACGCCGATCCTTGAAAGCCTTTCCATAAGGGCATCGTCCAGCTCCAATTCCCGCAGCAGGGAACTGTCAGCTAAAACAAACTTCTCTTTATGGCGTTCCAGCATATCCATCAGCATCAGGAAACAATCCTGCTGGTAGAGGAAACTGGCAAGGCAGAGCAGCTCGCTGTCGCTTAATTCGCCTATCCTGAAATAATTTTCAAAATCATAATTGTCAGCAAATTTGCAGAAAGCCAGCTTTTCCAATAACAGCTCCCTGCCGGTGCTGTCCTGTTCCTCATACTTTTTTTGCAGTTCTTTTTTGTCCATATCCCTTTACTCCTTTTCTTTTAATCTCCGATTTTGGTAACTATAACCATCTCCATTATAGGAGCATAATTATACATATTCAAGCATAAACAGAAAGGAAATACCGCATATTATGATTAAATTCGACAAACTTTTCCAGACCTTAAAGGAGAACGGAATCAGCCAGTACAGCCTCTATACCCATTACGGTGTGAGCCGTTCACAGATACAGCGGCTGAAAACCAACCAGTCCGTCACCACCCACACGCTGGACATGATACTGAATATCTTAGGCGAAGGCTTTTCCCTGAATGACATCGCCGAATTTTCACCGGACACAGGGCAGGAAAAAGATTGAACTGCCCTGTTTTTTGTTAAGTAATCCCTTTCTCTGCCCACCCTCCTCCATACATATCATGCTGCACCTCCTGCTGGTAATAATGGCTCATGGTTGAGGGGGGGGCATTGTAAAGCGCAGTAATCAGGTATGCCCTGATATTTGTTATCTTCGTAACCGTTCCTTTCATACAGCCCATCACATACCCCACATGGCTACTGTTCAGCTTCAGGAAACGGGATTTTACAAGCTCATAAGGGTAATCCTCCCCGTTGATGCGGATTGTTTTCCGCTTCACGCATACCACGTCACAGACAGTTTCGTAGATTTCTTCATACATCTCCTTATCGCCGTACTGGTCATATTTCATGTGGTGTTCATATTCCAGATTTTTACGGATTAGTGCCATATATGCGTCTGTTTCATCTATCGCATCAATCTCATCAATCCTGTTATCTTTTTCCTGTGTGCCTTTGCTGTCCATACTTCTTACAGATTGATTGATAGGATTGGTATCACTCATATCAGTATAATTATTGTTGGTTTGGTTATTTTCAGTCTGGCTATAATCAGTATAATTATAGTCAGTAATTAGGGTCTGGTTTTTGAACTTCTGCAAGTTCAGTTTCTGAACTTATTGAAGTCTGGTTTTTGAACTTCTTGAAGTCTGTATTTTGAACTTCTTGAGGTTCAGTTTCTGAACTTCCAGAAGTATAATTATTGAACTTCTTGAAGTTCAAATTTTGAACTTCTGTGGATTTATCAGCATTTGCGGCTGTATTTTCCGGGTTTATATCCGAAACTGCCGCAAAATTTTTTACATATATAATATCCGGCTTGCCAAGCCCCCTGCGCTTTTTTTCTATCAGCCCGATACCATTATCACTGTCAAGCTCCTTAATGACTTTTGCGCAGGTTGCTTTTGCACAGCCCAGATCTTCCATCATGTTGTCAACAGTATAGATAATATATGCCCTGTTTTCATCGTCCAGCCACCCGTTTTTCATGGAAAGCGACATCCGGTCAAGCATCAGCCCGTACAGGAGCTTGGCATCGCTGCTAAGCCCCTTGAAACGCTCGTCCTTAATCAGCAGGCGGGGAACACGGTAAAAAGAAAACTGCTCTGCTTCTATGCCATAGTAATAATCAAACTTCAATGGCTCGCCCATTTTACCGCCTCCTTTACTGCTTACTCTGCCATTCCTCCAAAAGCTGGATAATGATGCCCTCTATGTCATCACTGGAATAGTCCTCCGAAAAATATCTGCTAATCTTATCGCCCTTAATTGTTACCTTTCTCTCTTTTGGCTTTTCTTCCTCCAGTATCATCCTGACCATTGCCAGCGTCAGCTCGCCGCTTTTTCCATATTCTTTCAGCTTTGCCGCCTGCGCATTGGAAACCGATGCACCCGTTTCCTGAAGAATGACTGTTACATACTGCTGCTGTTCTTCCGACAGGAAAGAAATGTCCACTCCCTGCGCTATCCCTATCTTTTTTGCGTCCACCATGCCAAGCAGCTCGTCCGAGAGCCTTGCAAGCCACACATACCTCTGTACCGTCTTTCCGCTCTCCCCGGCAGCTTCCCCCACTTCGTCAAGGGTGCTGCCGCCCTTGCTGCCCTGATGCTTCATCGCTTCATACTTCATGGCATAAGCCTTTGCCTTCTCGCTGGGCAGGATATCCTCACGCTGGATATTGGAATCCACCATGATAATTGTGGCTTCATCGTCCGTATAATTCCTTACGATTACGGGCATTGTGTCTAACCCTGCCCTTTCAGAACCCCGTTTCCTGCGGTGTCCGGCTATGATCTCATAGCCGCCGCCCGCCCTCGGTCTGACAATTCCGGGTACTAACACCCCATACTTCCCGATGCTCTCCATGGTTTCCTCCATTTTTTCATCATCAAGGACACAGAACGGGTGTCCCTTGAATGTATGCAGCTCCTCCAGCTTCGCATGGATAATCTGCTCCCCTGATGCGCTCTCTGCACCGCCAAATAAATCATCAAAGCTGTTCAGCCTGACTTTTGATGCGCTCCCTGCCTTACTGCCCATTGC
>CAJUKA010000246.1 GCA_910586585.1 uncultured Lachnospiraceae bacterium | reverse complement strand
GTATTGTTTGTTACTGTTCACGCCCCAACAGATTCTGACACAATTTTATAGGGCGAACGCCCAACATGAAATAAGTTGTCGGAAATAGCCAAATTCAATTGTCAAAATGCACAACCCGACAACTTATGAATGAGCATGGATGAACTGTTACTATTGTTCGTTACAATTCACACTTACGCCAGATTTCACATATACTTACAACGATTTCGGTGTGAATTGCAACAATTGATGCACACAAAATGCTAAAAAGCACGCATTTTGGCGCTTGCTCCGACGCCATGCAGCAAGTGCATGGCGCGGGTGTGAAAAGTAACTATTGTTCTACTTTTCAATAAAGATAATGAATGGGAATATTGCAAAGCAAAGCTGCATATGCTATAATGTCAGTAGGCAAAAAGAAATGAGAAGCCCATCTGAACAAAAGAACGAAGCCCCGAACCGTGTTCCAGCACAGTCCGGGGCTTCTTCTTTTCTTTTTACAGCGGCAAAGCACCCGCCTGGCTATTTGTTGCCCTTATCGCCCCTGTCAAGCCATTTGCAGATGTGGTGGCAAACCACACCCGCCACAACAGCGGCAAAAAAAGAAATGAGAACTTCCATCCAAACACCTCCTCCCGTTGCCAGGTATCGGTAGGACAACACAAAAATTATATCGCATATCATGACACAATTCCATCCGAAAAAAGCCATAAAAAGAATTAAACTAATAACAGGAATCCGAAGGCTGAACTGTTACTTAAACGATTGCAAAAATGCTTTAACTCCAAGGCTGCTGAGCAGCTCTTGGAGTTAAAATCTAAAGTGAACCCGTAACCTATTTTACTGATATACAATCTTATAATAACTTCCTGATGTCATTTTAAACACAATAAAGTAAATGACTGCAAACACAGCAATTGTTGCTGCAAGACATACTAAAAATAACGATGTATTGAACAACCCAAATATCAGCATTATGATCTTGAGCATTGGAAACGCCATAAAAAGATGAATAACCGCTACCGTAATCGGCATAAAAAACACGGTACGCACCTGCATATTAATCGCCGATTTTACTACTTTTTGGCTCATGCCAACTTTTGTCATAATAGAAAAACGTTCTCTGTCCTCAAATCCTTCTGATATTTGTTTGTAGTAAATAATTAATACTGTTATCATTAGGAACATGCCTCCAAGAAACAGTCCAAGAAACAAAAATCCGCCGTTCATTTCCATATACGAATCCCGTTGTTCTGTCCTTGAATAAACATTTGCTGTGTAAAATCCACTTTCTGCTTTAAGCTCTTCCAGTGCTTCTCTGACTGCGGCTGCATATTCCATTTTCTGCTCATTTGTTCCGTCTATTTCCATCTCGATATGGTATTGCACAGCAGACTCTGCACGAAACGGCTCTAGAGCACTGTTATCTTCCACCACCGCATAAATCACCTGCGCATACCCCAAAAATTGTTCTATTTGCTTGTTCGGAAAGTCCATTTTTGATGTAACAGCATATTCCTTTCCAAATATCTTTATCACATTCTCCTCAAATGGCTTTGATGATGCAACCATCACGCTTCCCTGTGGAATCTCATGATAGGAATATCCTGTTAGATTTTCATAATCTGCTCTCGTTATCACATAAAGCATTCCCATTTCTGTAAAGTTATAGGAAGCGTCCTCGTTGTCGTAATGCTCCACTACATTTCCTTCACTATGTGTCACAAAAGAAATATCTGAATAGTCTGAGATTTCTGTTAATATTCTGTTTTGCTTCTGCGCAGTGTTTTGAAACTGATTCATCAGGGATTCTTTGACAGCAGCATCAGGAATATTTTCAAAATGCAGTGTGGCAGTAAGTTCTTTTTTAAAATTGTTCTGCAAGGAATCCTCCACGCCTGCATAAAGACAAACCGTTGTTGATATCATCACAAGCACCATTGTAGAAAGCACACAGATGTTTGCCAATCCAACCGCATTGCGCTTCATTCGATAAAGCATACCAGAAACCGTGATAAAATGCGCCGTTTGATAATAATACTTTTTATTCTTTTTTAACATTTTCAACAGCGCAATACTCACTGACATAAAGAGTTCATATGTTCCAACAATAACAAGAATCACCGCTATAAAAAACATATTTACAGCCTCTAACACTCCATGAACCGTTACAGCAAGATAATATCCTGCCAAAATACAAATCACCCCTATCGCAGTCGAAATCCATTTTACTTGAGGTTCCCGCTCTCCCACGTTGTTTCCATGCAGAAGTGCAATTGGATTTGCAAGTTTTACCTGAACAAAGTTGTACATAAGCATCAAAATATATAAGATTAAGAAAAATGCTGCCGTTTGAAGGCACCCTTTGCCTGAAATATAAAACGGAATACTTTCCGAAAGTCCTGTGAGTTTGTAGAGAAACATTGCCGATAGCTTGTGAAATACAATGCCAAACACAAGGCCGCCGCCAACAGAAATCGCATACAATATTACCGCTTCCCATGCCATCACTTTTGCAATATGCCTTTTTTCCATACCCAGAATATTATAGACCCCAAGCTCTTTTTTTCGCCGTTTCATCACAAAGCTATTTGTATAGAACAAAAAGATGCCCGCACATACTCCAACAATTACAATTCCCATAGAAAACACGATCTCAAGTGTGCTTGCACCACGCATTGTATGAATGCTTTCTGAGCCCTGAAGAGCCCGCATAATATAAAACATCATAACAGAAACCATTCCTGCCAATAAATAGGGCAGATAAAATTGCTTATTCTTTTTTAAATTTGTTACTGCGAGTCTGCAATATAAATGATTCATTATGAAACCTCCCGATTCTGGCTCTTTATTCCACTGCCTTGTGTCAACGTTAATGTGTCAGATATTTTGACATAGAATTCTTCATTTGTCAGATTTCCGCGATAAAGCTGATGAAATACTTCGCCATCTTTGATAAACAATACACGCTCTGCATGGCTTGCTGCATTGGTACTATGTGTCACCATTAAAATTGTCTGCCCGTCAATATTAATCCCATGAAAGACCTTGAGTAACCCTGCTGCCGCTTTGGAATCAAGCGCCCCTGTCGGTTCATCTGCCAAAATAAGCTGTGGATTGGTAATAATGGCTCTTGCCACGGCTGCTCTCTGCTTTTGACCACCTGAAACCTCATATGGATATTTTTCAAGCAGTTTTGTAATCCCTAGCTTGGCAGCAATCGGGCTTAAACGCTGTTCCATTTCCGATACAGATTTTTCCTGCAAAACCAGTGGCAGCAAAATATTATCTTTTAGTGAAAAATTATCCAGCAAATTAAAATCCTGAAATACAAATCCGAGATTGTCACGCCGAAATGCCGACAATTGCTTTTCCTTGATTGTAGTCATGTTCTTTCCATTTAGCAGAACCTCTCCTCCTGTTGGTTTATCAAGCGATGCAAGAATGTTCAACAGTGTTGTTTTTCCTGAGCCTGACTCCCCCATTATAGCCACATATTCCCCTTCCTCAACGGAAAAATTCATGTTTGAAAGCGCCTGTACCTTCGTACTGCCAAAACGTGTTGTGTAAACCTTACTAATATTTTTAACTTCTAATATCGCCATAATTGCCTCCATTTTTTGTTGTTTTCTTTTTTCTAAATGCAGTATAGCAAAAAAGCACCCTGTCTGCTATTTCTTAAACTTACATTTCGTTTTGATTTCTTACATTTTTGAAAGATTGGTTTATCCAATAAAAAATTGAGCGCCAGCGCGCTCAATCTGCAAAAAGCTGCGCTTTTTGTTTCAATGATT
>CAJUKA010000245.1 GCA_910586585.1 uncultured Lachnospiraceae bacterium | reverse complement strand
TTATCTGACACCGTTGCACAATCTTTCCACTTTTTTGTTTAAAGCATTGACATAGATTTAGTCAGTTTTTTGTTTGGCTTCCATGACACGACGGGGCAGTTTTCAAAGGAATTTACTGGCATTGCATTATCGCCTTTCATATAGTTTGTATTATGATGTTAACATTTATGACATAAAATATCAATGTTACAATTAAAAACAGTATGGTTTTTAATTGGCGAACAGAAGAAGTCTGTGAAAATTATGAAGTAATTTTTTAAAGTTTAATCATTTTTACATCTGAAATTCGTTATATATATTGGGAGGCAAAATGGGAGAAGATAAAATAGAAGATAAAATTATAGAAAAAATTCAATGCGGGGATTCAGGAGCTATTGAGAACTTAGTTCAATTGTATTATTCTGATATATTGCAATATTGTATTTTACATACTGCGGACTGGAATACTGCTGAAGATGCAACACAGGAAACATTTTTGAAAGTAATACGATATTTAGATCAATATGTTCATAAAGGGAAATTTCGTTCCTTTTTATATAAAATTGCAAAAAATACCTGTATTGATATTGGAAGGAAAAAAAATAAAATAGATATTCAGCCTGAACAGTTCTTATATGAATTAACCTGTAACGAGCAAGGCTATGAAGATATACAGGAAAATCTGCAATTACGGCAATTAGTCAAAGGGTTGCCCGAAAAAATGCAGGAGATTGTAATACTTAGATTTTCTCAGGAATTAACAATGCGGGAGATAGCAGATATTGTCAATCTTCCTATGCGGACAGTGCAGTCTCAACTGCGGTTAGCATTAAAAATATTAAAAAAGGAGATGGGAGAAAAAGACTGTGAATAAATTATTAAAAAAACATTTAAAAGAAGCATTACAGCATATGGACAGACCGGTCAATGATATTCATATGCGGCAAACCTGTGAAGCGGCAAAACGGGAACGGATGAAAAAACATAAAGACAGAATAAGATTTTGGGATTTGTTTAAAGTGCAGATTCGCTTTCTTGGATGGAGGGTATGGCTGGTACAAAACTTATTTCTTTTAACAATATACATCTTGTTCGAAAGTATGAGTGATCATTTTTGGGTTGCAAACAATCGGTACACGTCAATATTTTTATGTTGTATATCGATATCGTTATTACTTTCAGCAGTGCCATTCATTTATAGGTCAGTCAAATATAAAACACAGGAAATTGAAATGGCATCTTATTTTTCCAGAGCAAAATTTATATTGGTGAATTTATTGATGCTTGGCATAGGAAACGTAATTGTTTTGAGCGTAGTGTTTGGGCTGGCAGTTGTAAAAACTTCTCTAAGTATGGGTGGCATATTATTGTATTTAGGAGTTCCTTATTTAACTACAGGCTGTGAATTGCTCCATTTGCTGGGGCATACTCCGGCTGGACAGTTCTCAAAAAAAACGATAATATCCATAACTGCGTTAGGATTTGTTTTGGTATTAATAAATCAGTTTTATGATTTTTTCTCTATACAGTCTTTTTCAGGCAGCTGGTTTATTTTATGCAGTGGACTCGTAATTTATATGATATATCAAGTTCGATATATTGCGTTTCAATCGCCATATGTTGACACCTATTGATTTAGGATTAGGAAGGATAAATATTTATGGAATTATTAATCGATCATGTTTCTAAGAGTTTTAAAGATAAAAAAGCTGTAAGGGATTTTTCTCTGAATATCACGCCGGGAGTATGGGGGTTACTGGGGGCTAACGGCGCTGGAAAGACTACATTGATACGAATCATTACAGGAATCATGAAGCCGGGGGCAGGACAAGTTGTATATGATGGGATACCGATTGAAATACTGAAAGAGAAATATAAGGATATATTAGGATATCTGCCGCAGGAATTTGGATTTCCACCAGAATTTTCGGTGAAAGATTATCTAGAATATATTGCGTCATTGAAGGGGCTTACAATTCAGGACACCAGAAGAAAAATGGAAGAATTACTGACGGAGCTGTCTTTAACGGATATTTACCGCAAAAAAATTGCAAAACTGTCAGGCGGAACAAAACAGCGAGTGGGAATCGCACAGGCATTGCTTAATGAACCGGAAATATTAATCTTAGATGAGCCTACTAGCGGATTAGATCCAGGAGAGCGTATCCGTTTTCGGAATATGCTTGCAAAATTTGCGCAGAATCGTGTCGTTTTGATATCCACACATATTGTTTCTGATGTGGAATATATTGCAACAGAAAATGCGATTATGAAAGAGGGGAAACTAATCGCCTCGGGAAAAACAGAAGAGTTAGAGAAGCTGGTGGATGGAAAAGTGTGGTGCGCTGTGATATCAGCGGAGCATCTGCCAAAATATGAGAGCAAGACCAGAATTATCAATATGAAAAGTCAGGACAATGGGAATATTCTGGTACGTTATCTTGCAGATGAACCGTTTATTGATCGTTCTGAAAGAGCATCCCCCAATTTGGATGATGTATATTTTTGGTTGTTTCCAAGGGAAGGACAGGTAGAAAAAGTATGAGATTACTGTATCTGGAAATAAAAAGGATGTTGAAGGTAAAACGTATCAGGATTGTATTGATACTGGCAGTCTGTCTTTCCATAATGTTGGCATATTTGCCTGTAACTTTTGAATCCGTCAGCTATACTGAGGAAACAGGAAATATCGTTGAGTTAAAAGGCATTGAGGCTGTAAGGTATAAAAAGAATTTACAGAAAGACATTGCAGGGGTTGTCACTGATCAAAAAGTCCGCATGGCGGTTGAGGAGTGTCAGAAAGTTTTTCATGAATATGGTGTACGCGATTACTATGAGCTTCCGGATGAGATTTATGTAAAAAGAATTCTTCCAGTTATTCCCCTAGTAAGAGGAGTCAGAGAGGTTTTTGCAAATCCTTCTACTGGTATGGCTCCGAATATTTTAGAAATAGATGCCGCAGAAATAGAAGACTATTACGCCAGGTGTGAGGAATGGGTTGCAAGTTTAATGGAAATAGAACAGAAGGACAATCCTGCTGCACAGGATTTTGCAGTAAGAACGTATCATAATGTTGAAAAACCTTATCAGTATTATCCGGGAACAAGTAGGAATGCAATGGATTATCAGATATTGCTGGCTTTGGGTATTCTGATCCTCTGTACAATGATATCGACTCCAGTATTTTCTTCTGATTATCAGACAGGAGCTAATGACATTTTTCGGACAACAAAAAAAGGAGGAATTTATTACGGAAATATAAAGATTGCTGCGGGCATACTTGTCTGTAGCGGTGTATATTTAGCCTGTATGGCTTTATATCTTATCATCTCAAATGGTTTATTTGGGTGGGAATGTACTAAGACATCAGTTCAGATTGTATATTCCATTGTTAATCTGCCGGATTTTAATATAGGGGAATTACAGCTTGCTGTCATGTTCGGAGGGTTGCTTTCTGTTTGGGCGACAATGGGTATCACGCTTTATTTCTCTTCAATAAGCAGAAATACGGTTGTATCTCTGTCACTGGGATTCGTACTGTGTATATTGCCATTGTTTGTGTATGTCATCATTCCTGACAAGGTTGGATTATGGATGAATTGTATTCTGCCATCAGGCGGTGTTTGTCTGCAGACCAGTTATCTGTTTCAACTGATAGATTTTCAATTTCTGAATATAGGCGGACTGTCAGTCTGGGTGCCTTATGCAATGGCAGCTTTTGCAATTGTTGAGATTCCACTGTTTTTAGTCGTAACGATTCGGTGTTATCTGAATTATAAGGTGAGTTAAATAAGGCAGTTATATGAAATTTGGAGATGGGAAGCA
>CAJUKA010000244.1 GCA_910586585.1 uncultured Lachnospiraceae bacterium | reverse complement strand
GAGCACTCTCGGAAACTCAATAGAGAATAAGCAGGAAAGGGTTGATTTTCAGAAATGAAAGGGATAAGGGATGGATGATTATGGGGCTTGAGCAGTCCAGAGAGCATAAAGAATAAAAATGTGCATGACTTTAAAACCTGTCGGAAAACAGGCCTGAAAGAATCCAGAAGCAGGAAACTTGGTTTATGCGGCTGCCTGCACCTGCTGTTTATAGCGGGCATCCAGATGGATGCAGATTCCAATCATGGTTGTCATGAAAGAATAATGCTCCTTTGTGTGTATGAACATACGGTGCAGTCCGTAACCATTGAGGATGCGGTTGTTGATGCGTTCCGTGGCGGTGCGCTGGTTATAGATCTTCTTATAAGCATCTGTGCCGCGGGGGACATCGGTGTAAAGCCGGATATCCCATTCGGTCCTGGTCTTGACAACTCTCCCATATTTGGAATCAGTGCAGGAGTTTTTACATTTGGAACAGTGTTCTTTCCCATAGGGGCAGCGCCACATGAGATAACCGCTGGATCTGTCATAACCGTTAGGTTTCATGCGCAGTTTTTCCTGGCATAGAGGAGTCCCATCTTTGTCAATGGTGATGGTATCAGGAATTGTTTTTGGCCGGCCGCATTTGTCGTTCAGGTCGATGAAGGCCCGTATTCCCCTGTTTTTAAGGATCCGGTAGGTGGGGTAATTGTCCATTGCAGAATCCAGGCACATATTCGAGGTGGAAACAGCCGGCATATGTTTTTCCAGTTCATGGAAAGCGACAAGGAAATTGACCGAATCATGACGCTTTGCGCTGGTAAAACGCAGAAGCAGGGGGATATCTGTCCTGAGTTCACTGTTATAGCAGGATAATTGGAACAAAGTGTAGCCGAAGTAATATTTTTCCAGGTCGCTGTCCCAGCCCCAGGAAGCATCGGGGTCGGGGAAATGCCGCAGGTTTTCCGGTGCGCCAACCCTGTGGTGCCCGCGTGGGCAGGCATGGGTATGCACGGCGGTGCCGTCTCCGGAAACCGTAAGGTGTTCCCTTGGTATGAGACCGGATTCTATGGAAGGCAGGACAGCCACATGATAGAAGAAGCGCTGCAGCCGCCCTTCAAAGTTAAAAGGGATATCCTTCCCGTCCATGAAGCGTTTTTCGATAACTTCTGTGATTTTGGTCTTTGCCTCTTGTGCTTTCTGTTTTCTGCCTTTGGGCTTATCCGGCTTTTTGCTGTTCCAGGAAGCCGGAAGCAGTTTGTCCCGCGCATATAAGTCCGTTGGCGGTGCAGTCCAGAGCCTGTCCATGAAGTCAAAATAAGAACCGAGGGGCGGCAGGGAATCCGTAGTGCAGCCGATGAGTGCGGCAAGGAGGCGGTCATGTTTGAGCCTGTCGACCCAAAGGGTAAGGGATAGCTTGGCCAAACCTTCTGAAAATAGAAGAAAGAAAAGGATAAAAGACCTTAAGATTTGCGGTTGGTTCTTAGCGGGCCTGCCAGTGTTGGAGTAAAAGGGCAAAAGGAACTCCATGGCCTTATCGGAATCGAAAAGCCGGAGCTTCTGCCATGGTTTCCAAAGCTCCGTATGGAGCCGGATTCTTTCAGAGGAATCGAAATGGACTTTGGATTCGTTGAGAAAGTACTTGTAATCTTGCATGGACTGCCAGTACTTGATCATAAAGTGCACCTCCTAGTAGTTTAGTGCTGTGCGTGTGGCACAGACGCTTCTTAACTACAAGGGGCGCGTTTGGTGACTGGCGTATATGGTCACCAAACGCGCCGCACATTTTGACTTATATGTCAATACTTTTTTGAAAATTTAACAAAAATGTTTTCCGGGATATGGAGGAAAGTAAAAAAGAAGAACATGAAAAAAGAGCGGAAATTCGGGCTTAAAGAGTTTCCGAGACCGCTCTAATTATTAAATGGAGGATAAGAAATGTATGATAGTCAAGCTAAAATTGCAAGTATTGGTGATTATTTAAAAGAAATAATACGTATTACGCAAAATAATAATGAGGGAAATACATATTTTCAATGGTATCGTGGTCATGCGGATAAAGAGTGGGAACTGATACCAAAGGTTCAAAGAAGTTTTGTAGGTAGTGAGGAAGATTTGTTTCGGAGAGAACGGTACTATACGAATGATTTTCAGGCGAGGGCAAGTGTATTTAAATCACCTGCCTTACAAATTGATGAGTATGCAAACTGGCTTACCCTTATGCAACATTATGGACTTCCAACTAGGCTTTTGGATTGGTCTCGTTCACCTTTAGTTGCTCTATATTTTGTGGTATCTGATGAGAGTCAATGTGATAAAGATGGATGTATTTGGATGTTGACACCTGGAAAATTGAATGAGAGTCAGCATCTTGAAAAGCCAAGCATGATTGATGGAAAAGAGTATGATAATGTATATATTTATAATACAAAGCACAAAATAATCGCAACAATGATATATTCTGCTTTTAGAAGGTGGAAATTTTCTAGCGAACCAAATGCTATAACTCCAGAGGATAGGAAGTTTGCTCATCGATTTGAAGATTTGAAAGATAAAATTGCTGCCTGCTATCCAACAGAGGCAGATGGTAGAGTTTATAATCAATTTGCAGCATTTACAGTGCATAATTCAATAAAAAAGCTTGTTGATATTTGTGATGATTCCACATTGCTTCGGATTACTATACCACATGAATATAAAAGCCATCTACGATATGAGTTGGCTGTTTGTGGAATTACGCAAAGTTATATTTATCCAGATTTAGAACATTTGGCAAAAGAAATAGAAAATTGGCATTCCTAAAACTATTTTTAAATAGAGAATAGGATATGTTTGTATATTTTAAAAAATAAATGTAATCGCTATACAGAACCGATGATAGGTTAAGGCATAGCGATTTAAATTTAAAGTTATAATAACAAATTTCTTATAAAATATGAAAGACCTTGCAAATCAGGAAAAACAGTAAATTCATTAATATTAGCTATGTCTAAAAATTCCTTTATTTCTGGTATTGCCTTATAAGAGATAACGAATTTTTCAACAGCATTAGGACATAATTTTTCAATCGCTGTTAAATCGTCACCATGTACTGTAAACATACCTCTTTGCGCCATGACACGTTCATTAATAAAATTTGATTTTATAGCAATCGGATATGTAGGAGGAAAAGGCTCTTTTTTTATATAATTGTTTATATAAGATAGTCCCATATTGTCATCGGGTACAATGGGAATTGCCTGCTTCTTTGAATATTTATTTAATTCTAACGGGTTTAATACATATAAGCTAATATCTTTGTTATTAGTATGGCTATATATAGCAAAATAAATGGCAATTCCTAAATTCTCAGACCAATCTAATAATCTGGTAGGAATATAATAATGTTGCATATCAATTAGTAATTCCCATTCATTTTTATGGGAAAATGCAATTTTTTGAGAAAGTCTTTTAAACGTATCAAATACCTCTTTTTCTTTTTTTTTTCTCTTGGGAAATCTAAAGAGGCTAGGTAATAAAACATATTCAGAATCGTATTGTCCCCTAAATCAAAATTCCGTTTTTTCGGGAAAATCTGCTTTGTATTGTTTAATAGCACTTAATAGTTCATTCCAAGAATCTATCATTTTTACCCCCCCTATTTTATTATAGAATCAATTCATTTTATATCAGACTAAATCTGGTTATAGTTTCAAAAAATCTGTGTCTTTCTTTATTATAGCACTATTCTGAAAAAAATAAAATATAAATTTCAAAATATTATTTTTCAATTCATCACTTGACAATGTTGCATAGAGCTTATGTCGCAGGACGAGATTGCGGTCATGGACGGCGGGAAATGTATCATGC
>CAJUKA010000243.1 GCA_910586585.1 uncultured Lachnospiraceae bacterium | reverse complement strand
GAGCGGTGCCTGCCGTCTTCTAATTTATAGTCCTCTTTCTCGCGCTTGTTGGAGCGTTCCACGGAAGTCCTTCTGTCATATTCCTTTTCCCATGCTTTAGAGTCCCTTGGCGGTATGTTAAATAACCTTGGATTGTCATCGGTAAAGATGTGTACGGTTCTTCCATATTTTGCCGGTGAACAGGGGTGTTCACAGAAGCAGCCACGTTTCCGGTTTGATTTCGGGCACCGGTATTTTGCCCGGTGTTTGGCAGCTTCATATCCATCTTTATGCATACGTAAGCCCAACTTACAGACAGGGACACCATCGTCATCGATTGTGAAATCGTCCTTATAGGTAAAATGCCCGGTATGTCCGGGATTGAGGTCGATAAACGGTGTGATATGTTCCCGTCTGCAGTATTCATAAACAGGGTAAGCGTCGTGTGCAGAATCCAGAAGGAGCTTTTCAATCTGGAATTCCGGAAGATACGCTTTCATGGTGAAAAAGGAATGCAGGAAGGAAAGCATGTCATGCCGGGAGGCCCGCTCTAAAAGCGGAAACACAGGGAGGTCGCTGAAGGAATCGGAAGCCACATACATGTAGAGGTGGTAGCCGAAGAAATAACATTCCCTGTGAGAGTCCCATCCCCAGTTACAGTCGGGCTGGGAATAATGGCGTTTACAGTTACAGGAAGAACAGCCTTTCTCCTTACAATCGCAGATGCGCTTTTTGCGCTGCTGTGCGGCAGTACGGACAGGGGTGCCGTCACCGGCAAGAGCCAGGTGCCGGGGATTAACCAGCCCCCTGTGGATGGACTGGTCCAGGAACTGCTGCTGATAAAGCCGGAAAATGAGGAAGAAGGGATTTTGCGGTTTTAACTGCCAGTGTTCCAGCAGGGGAAGAAGCTTGGAAGCCATGCTGGAAGAGTCGCAGGGAGTCTTATCGCCTTTCTTTTTGCCTTTGGGAGTTTTCTTTATCTTAGGGAAGCGGTCTTTCGGGGAAAGGTTGCTGGAGTCATGCTGCCAGATGCGGGAAAAGAAATCATAAAAAGTACCGACACCAGGGGTATCACCGAAAGAGAAACCGCTGAGGATGGCATAAAGGGGAGTTTCCTTAAGCATGCGGCACCAGACAGTGATGGAAGTAACTTTCAGTTTCAAAGCAAGCAGATAGGAGCGCAGCATGCAGGAAGGGAGCCTTGGTTCCGGGCCAAAAACAGAGTAACATTCCTGCATGATAGAATCAGTCTGGGAAAGATCGAGATACCAGAACTGCACGATATAATCCCAAGTGCTTTTGGGAAGCGCAAAGGGATCCGGGTAAAATTTAAGGAACTGGGATACGAAAGTATCCTGAAAGGCGGCATGACCGCCAGGATTACAAGGTAACATCAAAAATCGCCTCCAATCAAAAAATGTACTTATTGATCAAGGGCGCGAAGCGCCGCATTTTTTGACTGGTTTGTCAAGTGTTTTTGCAAAAAAAGTGGGTGATTTTTTGAAGCAAGGGTCTGAAAGCCTTATAAAGTAAGGGCTGAAGATTCCGAGAAGTTATTTGTTTTGAAAAGGAGGATAAAGTAAATGGAAACTAGAATTAAAGATTTCCCGGATGGTTCTTTTTTAGAATATGATAATGGTAAGTTTGATGAGTGGTGCGTGTATATGAATCAGCCTAATGGAACAAGACTCCCACCATTGGATAGAGACTATTTTACACAATTGCAGAGTTTTGGAAGAACATATGGTGTGGCTAGAATATATGAAGATTATGTAAGTGTGTATAATTTAGTAGGAAAAGAAGTAAATAATAACGATTTGAAACATATAACTAATATTGCATTAGCATATGGAAACGATGCTTTAGAACTCGATAAGATTTTTACAATTTTGTATATGGCTATGATAGCAGAAGAGAGAAAGAAATTTACAAAGCTTGGTAAAAGAATCAAATGATTAGGTGTTCATAAACTACTTATTGAAGGTGAAACAGTGAATCAAGCCGCAAACTTCATGAGAGGAATGGGCTGGAGAGAAATTGACGCATTATGTCGTGAAAGGGAATTTTAAAGTGACAAGAGTACCTAACAGATATGGCGGCGGAGCACAGACTAACGCCAGTGGTTTACTATTTGAACAGACTACATCACTAGATATTGCTCTTGATTCGCCTTATATCCCTGCAAGCGAAACTACTAAATTTACGAATTATACAAAGGATGGTTTCACATATGAAGACCATGTGAGGCTGGCAGAATTATATAAGTGTTTAGTGGCAAAGGAGGTAAAGGTTATGCTTAGCAACAGATAATTTGTGCATTGCAATATTCACGCTTTGTTTGTCTGTAAGGTTTATAGAATATTTTCTGATTGAGACAGATAAAACGGCTATTGGAGAAAATGTGCTTCATAAAGTAGTTGGAATTCTATTATTATAAGATACAGAAAGAGAATTTATAAAAGGTGAAACGCTGCATTGTAGTAGGAGGTAATAGATGATGGAACTTATAAAATTGACACATGAAAATATTGAAAAGGAGCACATTTGCTGCGCCATATCGAGCAATAAGGATATTCAGGTCATATCCAAAAAGAAGTGGCTGAAGGATCGTCTGGACGAAGGACTTGTATTCCTAAAAGGCAATGTCCGTGGAAAATGCTTCATAGAGTATATCCCTGCGGAATACGCATGGGCGCCTATCAAGGCAGATGGGTATATGTATATTGACTGCCTGTGGGTATCCGGGCAGTTCAAAGGGCATGGGTACTCGAATCTTCTGTTGGACGCGTGTATAGAGGACAGTAAAGCGAAAGGAAAAAATGGTCTTGTGATTCTGTCCTCCAAAAAGAAAATGGGCTTCCTGTCAGACCCGAAATATATGAGGTATAAGGGATTTCAGACGGTGGATACGGCAGAGCCTTATTTTGAGCTGCTGGCTTTGCCTTTTGAGGAGGGTGCTGTGCTTCCCCGTTTTCGGGATACGGTGGGCGGGCATGAAGGTATGCCGGAAGGATTTGTATTGTATTACACAAACCAATGCCCCTTTACGGCAAAATACGTACCGATACTGGAGGAGATGGCAAAAGCCAGGAATGCGGTGTTTCAATCCATACATATCCAGACTAGAGAGGGTGCGAGGGAATGCCCATCGCCATTTACAACCTTTTCCCTTTTCTATGACGGTCAGCTTGTGACTCATGAAATCCTGTCGGAGAAGAAATTTGATAAAATTTTAGCGAGTAAGGGACTGTGAAAAAATGGTGAGTTTGATAACGGGAGAATCTAATGAAGGAAGAATGCGGTAGAGAAATTGAATCAGCAGAGGGTGTATCATAGGATGAAAAGGAGACAGTTGATTGAATTAACAAATATGTGTCTTATTTATAGTGATGACAGAATACTTGTACAAGAAAAGCTTGGTACAGGTTATGAGGGCGGATTGTTGTTCCCGGGAGGCCATGTTGAGCCAGGAGAAAGTTTAAGAGACTCCGTTATCAGAGAGATGAAGGAAGAAACCGGATTGGATATCAGCGAACCACAACCATGTGGTTTTAAGGATTGGATACAAGAGGATGGAACAAGATATATTGTACTTCTTTATAAAACAAACAAATTTTCTGGCGAATTAAAATCATCAGAAGAGGGAAAAGTATTTTGGCTTGATAGAAAGGATATAGATAAAGTAAATTTAATCTGGAATATGCGAGAATTATTAGAAATATTTGAAACGGATCATTATTCTGAATTTTTCTTTGAATATAAAGAAGGAACTTATGAACCTGGTAAATTGTTAGGATAAGCTCTGATTTGTTAATCAGAGCTTATCCCGCAATTCTTTCTCTAAAAATTGCATGATATACGGATTGTTTTCC
>CAJUKA010000242.1 GCA_910586585.1 uncultured Lachnospiraceae bacterium | reverse complement strand
AAAAACCTTGATTTTCCAGTGTTTTCAAAAGTATCGTTATCTAACGTCAGCTTTCAACCGTCCGGCATTTCAGCGCATGATTAATGATATTGAACGGGAAGGATAAGCTACGTGATTACGAAAGACCTTTCAAGGCTTGGGCGCAATTACATTGAGTCCGGTAGCTACATGGAGGTATTTTTCCCAGAGCACAATGTACGCTACATAGCTATTACGGATAATTACGACAGCCTGAACAAGCAGGAAATGGACATTGCGCCGTTTAAGAATATCCTGAATGATATGTACAGCAGGGATATTTCAAAGAAAGTGCTTGCAGGGCGCATGACACGTTCAAGACAGGGGAAGTTCTGCGGGGGACAGCCGCCTTTGGGACTGATGCGTGACCCTGATGACAACGGGCATCTTATCATTGATCCAGAAACTGCGCCGATTATCAGGCGGATATTTGACCTTGCACTTGACGGATTCGGGAACATGAAAATATGCAAGGTTTTGATGGAAGAACGGATACCGATTACAAGAATGCAGACAGGGACGAACTGTGACGTAAATTATTATGCTTGGAGCGGTTCACGCATATCAACCATTTTGAGAAATCCATTTTACAAGGGTGCACACGTTGTCTGCAAGACACACCAAAAAGGGATTCGTTCCAACACATACAACATCATTCCTAGGGAGCAGAGGGAAGTCATAGAGGACTGCCACGAAGCGATTATTCCTAAAACGGAGTGGGATAAGGTTCAGTAGCTTATAGACCGCAGACCACCAATTATGAAGGGGAATAACTGCCCGTATTACAATATTTTTCATGGCATTGTCTATTGTGCCACTTGTGGGAAGTCCATGCAGGTGCGTTATGAGAAAGTCGGGAGGACGAACAAAGACCGCCGAACTGGAAAAGAGCGTGAACCGATAGACAAGGCATATTATATTTGTCAGACTTATAACCGTTTGGGAAAAAATGCCTGTACAAGCCACAAAATTGAAGCGAGGGATTTATATAACCTTGTACTTGCAGATATACAGGAAGTTGCTGCTATGGCATTAAAGGATAAGGAAGCGTTTTATGGCAGGTTGAGTCGGAGAATGGAAAAACAGTATCTTGCGGATACGGACAGCCTGAAAAAAGAGTATGAGAACCTTGCGCAGCGTAATCAGGAGATAGATGATACTTTTATCAGCCTGTATGCAGATAAGGCAAAGGGAATACTTACTGAAAAGCGTTTTTTGAAGCTGACGGACGCAATGGAAACGGAACAGGAAAACAATCAGAGTCGTATGCAGGAGATAGCTACGATTATCAGTGAGGAGGAACATTCCGAGGGCGATGTGCAGATGTTTATGGGGGAAATCAGGCGTTATGCTGCTATTACGGAGCTTGATGAAACGGTATTAAATCGACTGATTAACCGCATACTGATTGGAGAAGCTAAGAAAGTGGACGGGATAAAGACACAGGAAGTACGAATTGTTTATAATTTTGTCGGGGAGTTATGAATTTGAACAACTAAAAGTGGAGAATTTCTTGTTTTTAATGTAAAGTAATAAAACTAAGAATATATATGCGAAAAGCAAAATAAAATAAACAGTTTTTATGCACTCTCCAGCATTTTTTACAGACTTAAAAAGGAGCTGTTAAGGGAGGATAAATCCTCTTTAACAGCTTCTTTAAAAATATATTAATAGAGTTACTTATTTCATTGTACTTACAGCATTCTTTATAACGTCTATGGAAACTCTTCCTTTTAAGGAATAGCGTATTCCATCTGCTACGAATATTGCTACTTTTTCTGATATATAATTTTCTAAGTCTTTTTCAATTGTAGTGTCTTGTACAATATTTACAATATAACCTTGATCTGATGTATAACATTCTACAAATTCATACAACCCAAGATAATCTGTATCCCAGCCATTGTTCATTTGCGCTTCGCTCAGGATTAAGTCAGCAGTTAGTGAAATAGGTGAGAAATAGTCTGTACCATGATTATAGGAGTACCGGTTTTCTGCTTCAAGGAATTGATAGCTGTCTGTATCACCTAGTATATAATTGTCTACTGTAATAATTGCAAAATCTTTTGCATCTGTCTTAACATGACACATCATGTAAGGATTGTTATCTGACAGATGTGAATCTAATAGATTAACCCCCAATTCATTTTTGACTGTGTTATAGTCGCTGTACTCTTTATGAATAAGTCCATATTCGTCAGGCACAGCATCTATTGTATTTATTTGCACGATTTGCATAGAATCCAGTGCAGGCAGTATTGCTTCGTTTACATAAATTTTGTTCAGTATTTGATATCCTGCAAATACTGTACCTCCGCCTAAAATGGCAATTACAAGGGAGGCTGCAATGCTTCTCCACACATGATTAGGTTTGCGAATAATAGCATTGTTCCTAACATTGTTTTTTATTTGGTCTGTCAGTTTTATCTGTCTGAGTTCAAAATCAATGATATCTTTTATATTATTCTTTGTCATATCCTACCTCCACTAATAATTTTTTCATCTTACCTCTTGCTCTATTTAAACGCTGTATTGTGGTATTTTCCGATTTCCCAATAATCATGGCAATTTCTTTGACAGACAACTCCTGATAATAATATAACACAATAATTTGCCTGTCATCTGCATTAAGTGCCATAATAGCCGCAGATACACTATTTTTTTCTACAAAATTTTCTATTGGGTCATCACTTATTTTTTCTATGTGATTATCCAAATTATTTTGACGTATATTAAACCAACGACTTCTCATCACATTTTTACAGCAATTAATAGCGATGCGCATTAACCATGTTTTTTCGCTGGATTTATGCTCAAATGATTTATAAGATTTCATTGCTTTTATATAGGTATCCTGCACAGCATCTTCTGCAAGCTGGTAGTCTTTCAGATACAAATAACACATACGTAATAGTTCATCACCATACGTATTCATTAGTCTTTCTAAAAACTGTTCTGTTGGCATTTTGACCTCCTTTCACTTATTAGACACATGAATGAGGGAGAATATTACATTATAATTTATTTTAACTCAAATATGGTTTAATCATGTTGTTTTAATAACAACCTGTTAATAATATATCATTTATAAATAAAAAGCCCTGTCTATAGCAACGAATTGCGCATATAGACAGGACTTCTAAAATTTTAATTTTCCTGCTTTAATAACTGGCATTATGATGTCGAAACTGTTCCGCTTCCTACTAAATATGTTGTATCTGATAGATAGTCATTATTTGTAACTTGTACTTTATAGCTGCCGCCATTATTAAGACCTGAAATCGTTCCTGACTGCGTGCCTCCTACTTCAAACTGAAGGTTTCTGTAATATAAACCAATAAGGGAAACTGTGTACTTATGTCCATTATATCCACTTAAAATATTGCCATAGAGATCTTCAACTTGTGCATCGGCTGATATAGTTACTTTGTTGCTGTGTACGGTAAAGCTGCTAGACGTAACTGAATAACGTATTTTGAACGTAAAACTTTTGTCTACGCCACGAGCATCTGCATTCCAGTGAACATATTCACCTGTATCTGGATTTTCATAATCTTCTCCCACGTGTACAATGTCCGTACCATTTACAATTAAATATTCCCTCTCGTCCTGAGTTACCTGTGGCTCCGCAGCAAATGCTGTCATAGTAACAGCAAAAGACATAACTAAACTTAATAATAACCCTACTAATTTTTTACCTGTTTTAATCATTTTATTTTCCTCCTATTTGATAAAAATTAAGGATGAGCAGCTTTCCCAACACTACTTTTATATTTCCTTATTTATTAGACACATTACTTAGTGTCTGCTGATTAGGTTTAAAACACTTGATTTTATCGACTTTTACCGC
>CAJUKA010000241.1 GCA_910586585.1 uncultured Lachnospiraceae bacterium | reverse complement strand
AGGCGGCAGTTTAAAATATCAACAGCGGAGACAGACAGGGAAACTTGTCTGTTTTATGCTTTTATGGAGGGAAGTGTGAAAAATAAATTTTTCACACGGCAAATTTGTGCTTACGCTCAAATTCGCAGACTTTGGTAAAAATGGAGGATTAGTGTGAAAGAAAGTAAATTAAGCCAAAAACGTGAAATAGACACAAAAACAAGGCTCACACTGTGAACCTGAATAAGAGTATTCCCACCTTGATAAAAGAGGCGCACCTGCACATCAACAACAAATGGGTGGGGGCATCTGACATTGATGCCGGGAATGCCTTATAAAATCGGATCTATTATAACACGAAAACTTGAAGGTGTGAACCACTTTCATTACTATTTGTGCCGCCAGCCAAAGGCGGCGGAATGGAGATTTATATGGCAGATATAAATGGAAATGCAGTAAATAAAGTGGAAAAACTGACAATGGAGGAAATTGCGGACAGACTGGAAGGGCTGAAATCTTCCCTTGACACAATCCGCAGGACGGCATCGGAGCTTATCATGGGAATTGACGCGCAGTTACAGGAATTAAAGGCTGAAAAAGAAATTTCACGTCCTTTGGATAAACAGGCTGAACAGGTTCAGGAGTTTATCCTTGCCGTTACCAACACCGAGCGTTCCCGTTTTAATATTGTGGGCGTAAAAGGCATGGAGGGGACAGCGTTAATGGACAGCCTGCTTGCAATGACCGATGCGGACAGGGAAAACGTGGAAATTTATCTTGCGGGGAAAGGCGCGGAAACTGTCCATTTCGGTGATGAACAATCGGAGGAAGTAGAAGAATTTCACGTAGATTATATCTATAACACTGATACTAATGTGATAACCGATGTGAAATACGAGCAGGAAATGGATAAAAAAGCCATTGAGCCAATCAAAGACAGTGACGTGGTTCTGAAAATCATGTATCAGGACAGTGCAGAATATGAGATTGACAGGATTACCAACATGACGCAGGATCAGGTTCTTGACCTTGCCTATAAACTGGCGGCGATGGGCGAAAACAGTTGGGACGGAAACATACAGGATTTTCTTGAGGAGAACGGTGCGGAATATGTTCCAATCATTGTAAGCAGCGGCAGGAATAAAGGCTTGCCGGAATTTTTTGATATTGCGGTGGATTTAAAGGAGGGGGTGGCTTTCCTTGAAAAAGATTTGTCCGGCATGGAATATGCGGCGTCCATTGTACACCGTTTGGAGCATGGAAGGACGGTATTCACGCCTGACGAAAGAAATCTGATAGTAAATTACGGATACAAGCTGGATAATTACGAAAAAACAAAAGAACTGGCGGAAACACTGGCATACCGGATTGAAAACGAGCCTGTCAATGCGTCGCTGACCGTCATAGATGCACAGGCAGAGATTGACGCGCTGCCTGACAGCATGATTGGTCTGTCTGAAATGCACGAGTATGGTTATTTTGCAAACGATATGTATCCACTCACAAAGGAGAGCGCATTGGAACTGTTTGACCGTGATCTGCCCGTGTACCTGCTCTATGGGGACGGTTCGGAAACAGCCGCGGAGGACAGGGAACAGATTGCAGGGCATGATGGTATTTTTGGCATTGAAAAGGCGGACTGGCAGAACGAAAAGGAGTACCGCTCCATGCAGGCGGAACTTGCGGAGGGAAATGCCAATAAAGAGGTGCAGCTTTTGTATGGGAGTTCCAACAGATATGGAATTTACCAGTTAAAGGACAACCAGGAGCTGGATCAGTTCCGTTTTGAGGGTACGGAGTCATTGGTGAAAAGTGGGATTACAAAAGACAACTTTGATGCGATTGTGCCGAAAAACTATGACTTGGTTTATGCAGGGGAACTTTCGGACATTCAGGGAGATACACAGAATGAGAAACTTGGGAATGTTTTTCTGAAATTCAATACGTCACGCCTAGAAGATTTTAAAGGACATTCCCTTTCCGTCAGTGATATTGTCGTGCTGCATGAAAACGGGAAAAACAGCGCGCACTTTGTGGATTCCTTTGGATTTACTGTGTTACCTGATTTTATGCATGAATTGGAAAATGGAAAAGAGCAGGATGCTTTAGGACAGAGTGAAAATTCTTCTGTAATACAAAATGATTTAAAATCGGAAATGGAAACAGAGATTGACACTTCTGTATTGCAGAAAGATTTGAATGCTGGCACAGAGAAAGCAAACTATCCAGCCGTTTACCGCCATACATTCAGTTATGCAGACGATCATGGCGAACTGGACGAATACCGGGAATCTCGGAAACTTGATAAAGAATGCAGTCAGGCAGTTGTGGACGCAATCCGGCAGAATTATGACGGTAAGCATCTTAATAAAGAAGCCGTTAAACCCGTAGTAGAGGAATACGGTTTGGAACGCCTCGCCTTTATCCTTGCAAACACATTACAACAGTTGCCGTGGGACGGACGATTTTCAAGGGATAACAAAGCATGGGCGGCAGAGTTCCATATTCCCGAAGATATGGTGCATGGCAGGGACAGGAACAGTGAGTTCATTATAAGCAGCCACCCGGCAGTCTTGGACGGTTTTATTAATGTATTCCGCAGGGATGTTTTGGCGCGTGAAAAAGAAGCAGATATTTTCATTCAGAAAGAATCGCAGGAGATGGAAACAGACACTTTAGGACAGAATGACTAAAAGGCAGGGACTGAAATGCCACAGAATGAAACAGCAGATACTTTAGGGCAGAATGAAAATCATTCTATAATACAGAATGATTTGAAGTTAGAAGCGGAGCAGCCGGAAGCACAGGCAGAACAGGACGAGTCGGAGAAATCAATAGAAACACTGAAATTAGCGGATATTGACGACGGCGACGAAATCATTGACCTCGGAGATGAACGGAACAGGTTCTTGCGGACATGAAAAAATATTTAGAGGACAGCAGCGACACTTTCGGACACAGTGACCAAAAGCAGGAGCAGTCAGAACCAAAGAAAGCGGAGGAAACAGAGCTTGCGTTTCAGATTGCAGACCGCTATATCAGCATACAGGAAACAAAGGGCGGCTATGATTATTCCATTATGGGCATGGATTATAAGGAAATCGACGGCGGTGTATATGACAATCCTGATGTGAGTATCCGTGATGCGCTTAATAATATTATCGAGGATTTGAAAGAAAACCCATTTGACAACGGCGCAAGGGGCAATATTGGCGATAATGACGAATTAATATCGATTGATTATGACGGATTAATGGAAAAAGTTGAGGAAGCGAACCGTATCGTGCCGGAAATTTTGCAGGGGAATATCGTGGAAAATTTTAAGAAAAAGACAAATGAGCTTTTTCATGAAATATGCATAAGTTCAGCAGGAGCTGAACTTTTTATGAACCCGTCAGAGATTGAGGATACCGTGGAATGCCATGTGCAGGCAAAGATTGATGATTATGCCATTGTTGCGACAGTCGTGGATGTTGCCATATCAGGGAGCAGATGCAGGGGACTTGAAAGGAACGGTTCAGACCTTGACGTGGTAGTGGAGCTTTCCACGAATGAGCGGGAGGACGATTTGTTTAACGCTTTTAATAATGATGACGGAATGTATATAGGAGATGTAAAAGTTGACATCAATCCGATTACGCCGCAACAGACAGGAACTTTGGAAAGCTATCTCCCGCAGGTGGAGGAATATCTTGCAGGCGTGCGTGAAGCAAGGGAAAAGGAGCCGAAAAGCATTTTCTATACGAAGATGTACGATGAACAGCGCTTTTATGAGAATACCAGCGGTCTTGACGCAGATGCGCTATGCAAAGCCTACGCAGAATGTGATAAACCCTTTGTGGAAATGGGGCAGTATGGGAAACCGATATCAGAGGCGGATTATGCGTACA
>CAJUKA010000240.1 GCA_910586585.1 uncultured Lachnospiraceae bacterium | reverse complement strand
GCAGGATATGCGGGGAAACACTTGAAACAGGCGCTTGGCTATATCACCGTGCCGGAGAAAACGGGCGGAGGGCGGTTTGTTGGTTCCCTGAACTGCCAGCAGGAACAGGTGTATGAACAGATGCGGCAGACAAAGGAACAGTTTGGAAAGACAGACCAGAGGCAGGGATACCATCTCATCATATCCTTTGTGGAGGGGGAAGTGGATGCGGAGACTGCCTTTGAAGTAATCGGGAAATTTGCAAAGGAATATCTTGGAAAAGATTATGAGGCGCTGTATGCGGTGCATGACAATACGGACCATATCCACGGTCACATCATCTTTAACAGCGTCAGTTTCCGGGATGGCAGGAAGTACCGCTACAAGAAAGGGGACTGGGCAAAGGAGATACAGCCCATCACGAACCGCCTGTGCGAAGAATACGGGCTTTCCACGATTGAAATATCGGAGGACAGGGCGAAGAAGTCCGAGAATTACAAGGAATGGAACGATTTCAGGGACGGGAAATTTGTGTGGGCGGACATGATAAAGCGTGACATTGACGCAGCAATCATACAGTCGGCAACCTATGAGTCCTTTTTATCCGTGCTTTCCGATATGGGGTACGGGATCAAGAACGCATACCGGACAGAGGGAAAGTACCTTGCAATCAAGCCTATGGGTATGAGCAGGTTCAGACGGTGTAAGTCACTTGGGGAAAATTACACGGAGGAACGCATACGGGAAAGGATTGAGCAGGAAAGTCTTTCTTCCTATAAGAAGATACAGGCGGTGCAGGAGACAAGGATTGTGCGGTGCCGGGTAAAGCGTTATAAAAAGGCGAAAATGTCCGGTATACAGAAACGCTATTTTGCAAGGCTCTACAAAACCGGACTTTTAAAGAAACGCCCGTACAGCAAGGCTTGGCAGTACCGTGACGACATCAGGAAGATGCAGAAGCTTCAGGAAGATTACCTTTTCCTTACAAGGCACGATGCCTCCACGGTGGGGGATATAAGGCAGGCGGCATTACAGATGGCGGACAGGAAGAAAGAGACCTCAAGGGAAAAAAGCCGGATATTCAAGGAACGTGCAAGGATGAAGCCGCTCTTTGACATTGCGGATGAGTTGGAAGGACTGCAAGAATGTGAAAACTGTTTCCAGCGGGGGGAGAACCTGTTTGAAAAAGAGCATATGCGTTATATGGAGCTGTCGGAACGGCTTGAAAAGGAAGGGTACACGGCAGGGCAGCTTGCGGAATTTAAGGAACATTACCGGAGTGAGATTGCACGGATAAGGGAAAAAGAAAAGGCTGTGGCGAAAGAGGAACGGATCGCCGCCCGTATCCTTGCGGAGATTACGGCAGGGGAAAGGGCAGGAAAACCGGAACCGGAAAAAGGACAGGAAAAGCAGAGGGGACGAAAAGAAAAAAGCAGGTAAGGCATGGCAGCCGGGAAGGGCTGCTTAATTTTTGCCCAAAACGGGCAGGATTGGAGGTTTTATGCAGGAACGGACAGTGCTTAGCGGCATGGATTTGAAAGCATATCTTGGCAGGCTGAAACAGAATCCGAAGTACACCGAGGAAATCATAAGGCTTATTGAGGATGACCTGCGGTTCGGTCTGACAAAGGAGGAAACAGAGGAATACAGCAGCGGCAGGTATGATTACAGGCAGATGCGTGTGTATTCCCGATGCCTGCGCAACGGTTACAGTAAAGAGGAAAAAGCGGCAATTTTAAAAGATGGTTTAAGCGGCGAGCAGATGGCGGTGGCACTGGAGTTTTATGAAAAAGGGGTTCCGATGGACACCATAACCGAAGTGCTTTCCAGTGCGGAGAATACAGCGTATACCATGAAACGCCTTTTCTCACAGGTGCTTTGCCGGATAAAAGAGGCAGAGCCAGTGAGTGGGCAGGATACGGAATATGCAAAGGAGCTTATGAAGCAGATCCGTGAAGTGGTCGAGAAGATTTCCTGTCAGGAGAAACGGTACGACGCTTTGAATGAGAAACTCAAGGAAATCGGGACTGTGGGGCAGGATGCACAGATACAGGGCAACCTTATCGCACAGCTTTCCGAAAAGGATAAGTTGCTTGAAAAACAGCAGGATGAGCTGAACGAGGCGAGGGCAGCGGCTGCGAGACTGCGTGGGGAGATGGAAGAAATGAGGAAGGAGAGGAAAGCATTGGAGGAACAGGTAAAAAAGGCAGTCAGGGCAGAGCCGGATGCGGCGGCAGCGCCAAAAGAACCGGAAAAGGAAGAAAAGCCGAAAAAACAGACAGAGGGCAGTGCGCCCGGCGTGCCGGAATCAGCGCTTTACCCCGGAATAGAATACCATGCTGCAGTAGTGGATAAAGACGGTAATATTGTCCGGTTTGTCCCGGTGGAGCGCATGGAGAGGAAAGACCGGGGAAGTGTGATGGGTTCCATGTTCTCCCGCCTGTTCCTCAAAAAGAAAACGGACATCGTAAAGCTGCTTGCGGAAAAAGACCTTTCGCCGGAACAGCTTGTGCAGATAAGGTGTGCCATTGAAAAGGGGCTGTCAGAAAAGCAGTTGCTTGTGCTGATCAACAGCAAAATCCCGGCGGTGCAGATGGAGGAGATCATAAACATCGCTGTCTATGAAAATAAGATGAAGGAGGGGCAGTAATGGGGCTGATTGCAGTAACAGAAACGGCGGAACTGTTCCGGCAGAAAAATATATCCATGACAGAGAGGGACAAGGAGTTTGTGGTACAGTTTGCTTTCCGGACGAATGACAGGGAACTGACAAACAAGCTGATTGATGAGCTTATGGATGAAGGTGCAGACCGGAATGCCGTATGCAGGAAATACCAGACGCTCACAGGCTTTGTGCCAGACTGGATACAGAGGATTGAAAACCTGCTCATTTCGCTTGAAATGTACCGTGTGCAGGAAGAACAGGCAGTAAAGACCTTATCGGAACTGCTGTCTGCCTGCGGCATTTCCATGAGCGAGGATGAAATCCGGCGGACGGATACTGCACAGATGCAGGAGCGGGTTAAGAAAGAAGCAAGTTTATAGGAGGTTTCGGCTGAATGAAGCAGGAAATGGAAACTACTGGGGTAAACAGCGTTGTAGCATGGTATCATGAGGAATTTAAAAAACCGTTGGAAGAAATTTATGAGGATATTTTCTTTCGGATGGACAATTTTGAAGGGGAGGCATGGTATGGCGATATAGAGATTTATGCCGGAATTGGAGTGTGTCAGCCTGAACCGGAACATTTGGAAACGGTCCAGAAAGCATTGAAGATTTTAGGATATGAAACACATGTCATTAACCGTGATGGAAAGAGGTATCTTTTGCCCGGTGAGTATTGTGATAAGGAAAATTTGATAGTCTGTTCTGAAAAATTATTAAAGGAAACAAAACAATATAAGGAACTGGAAGGGGAAGAAAATTATGAAATCACATGCATTTTAATAAAAGGAAGTCCGGAAAAACCGGAGGATGTGATTGCTTATGCAGAGCAGGCAGATGATTATCTTATATTGTACCCATTGGAAAAATCGCAGGAAGCAACGCAGTCATGTGGGTTTCACTTTGATAGTGAGGTGTTTTTCCCACTGGAAAAGGGTTATGACATTATTTTTATGACAGCCGAACGGCACCATGATATTTGGACGATGCTTGGAGAGTATGAGAAAGAAAAAGTTTTGCATGAGCAGGGTTTTGGAAAGTATCTGGAATATTGCAGAGAAAATATGATTACGACAGACTATCTGCAGAAAGAAACTTCCTATTTTGGTTCAGATTTAGAATCCCTTTACAGGAAGAAATTGAAACAGGCAGAGCTTAACAAAGGTGCAAGATAACAGGAGGTGGAATATATGGCGGAAGAAATACAGGAGGCGGTCCAGATTATCCGTGTCGGCTATGACGGGATAGAGATTGCGATGAAAGTATGCG
>CAJUKA010000239.1 GCA_910586585.1 uncultured Lachnospiraceae bacterium | reverse complement strand
CCATGTACATGGGCAGCTCGCCCTTATTCCTTTTCCTCGTATGCCCCTCGGAAATAAAATTCTTCTGCAGGAGCATGGAGCCCGTATAGGACGGGTTCGTGAGGATGAACTTGATGGTGGAGTCGTCCATCGGGACTCCTTTCTGCCCCTTGATGCCCCTCTCCGAAAGTTCCTTTGCAATCCCATAGGCAGACGTGCCGGAAAGGTACTTTGCAAAAATCTCCTTTATGACTTTGCCCTGCTCTGGTATGACGCGGTACATTTCCCCGTCCCATTCATATCCGTATGGCGCTTTATGCCCGTTCGGGATGCCCTTTTCAAACCGTTTCCGGATGCCCCACTTCACATTCTCGGAAATGCTGCGCGATTCTTCCTGCGCGAAGGACGCAAGCAGGGTAAGCAGCAGCTCGCCCTCATCGGAGATGGAGTGAATGTTTTCCCTTTCAAAATAAACATCAATCCCAAGCTCCTTCAGGTGCCTCGTCACCGTCAGGGTGTCCACGGTATCCCTTGCAAAGCGGCTGATGGATTTTACCAGCACCATGTCAATCTTCCCGGCATCGCAGTCCGCAATCAGCCTGTTGAAGTCGTCGCGGTGGCTTGTGTCCCTTCCGCTGATGCCCTCATCTGCATATATGCCCGCAAACTCCCAATCAGGATTTTTTTGTATCAATTCGTTGTAATGGCTGACCTGCGCGGAAAGGGAATGGAGGAGCATTTCCGTCTCCATCGACACCCTCGCATAAGCCGCCACTTTTTTCCTCTTTTTCAGTTCCGGCAGAACCTGCCCGATTACGCTGATTCTCGGCATATCATCCCTCCTTGTCAGTGTCACATGATGCCATAGAACCAGCTTTATATCCACTCATTTCGGTCTGTAAACTAACCAAAATCGGGCGGTATTTTTCCCGGAAAATTGTATCAATCTGACCGTACTCCTCTGCCGTCATTGCCCCCTGCTCCATGAGGGATTTCGCTATATTCATGGTGGCATGGTATATTTTCTCGTTTCGGAACTGCTCCTCACTCATCCGCGCCACCTCCGAACCTGTCAGCCACATAACACGCATGGCAGCAGTATTTTCTGCCGGCATTGCCGTAGGCCATGAACGGCTTTTTGCAGTGCGCGCATACAAATTCATAATTTGCCTTACGCCCCACCTGCTCCGGATGGCTGTTCCACCACTTATTCCTGCATTTATCGGAACAGAATTTCTTTGCTTTCCGCCCCGGATTCTGCACTACCTTTGCCCCGCAGCATGGGCAGATACCCCTACTCCCATCCGCAGACGGCACCGCCGCTTTTATTTTCCCTGCACTCAGTCCCTTCCTCTGGCAGAATGATTTTACTGTGTTCTCTGAAATACCAAGTTCCTGCGCAATCCTTATATATCCATAGCCCTCAGCCCTCATCTGCCGTATCATGTCTTTTTGCCTGTCAGTCATAAAAACGCCTCCTCACTATACGGAGATTTGGACCGCAGTTCGGCGGGGTATTTTTCCAAAAAAAAATAACGCCTGCAGGAATCCCGGAAGGAACTCCTGCAGGCGCCAAAACCACTTATACCCTCTTTGCGTAATCCAGACTCACCCATCCATTGCGTCCACTCTGGTAGGATTTCAGTAATCCCCACTTGGATGCTCCTTCACCATCTGCCTCATCCACAATCGTGAAAGAGCCGATTCCCGTATATTTCCCGGTCCTATCGTAGTTGGCGCCCGGACCTTTCCGGATGTTTAAGTTGGTGATGGTTACCCTCACCAGATACGGTTTGAACGCTGCCGCACTGGCATACACCGCCTTCCCGGATTCATCAAACACGGAATACCCCGGATTCTCATCCGCACATTTCTTTGCGTTCTCCAGGACCTTAAATGCCCCTTTCTGCGAGGCAGCGTCTGCCCAGGTCTTGCGGACGCGGTACCAGATTTCCGTTTCTGCAGGAGCAGAAGAAGCTGCCCCTCCCGCCGTGCCGAGGATGCCTTTCAGTATCGTGAGGATTTTCTCCCCATAGCCGGCTCCTGTTGCCCATCCTTTCCCATCCGGGTTCTCTTTCTGCCCAAGCCACTCCACATATTCCGCACAGCCCCTTGTGACATACTGGAAACGCGGGTCAACGCAGGCGTTCTTCAGTGCCTCCGTGGAAGCATAGGCTTTTAAGTGCTGCACCTGCGCCCGGATGCCGAGCTGCGGCGTGTCAAAGGAATTCCCCTTCACGCCGTTTGAAGTCACGCCCATGCCGCAGAAGTTGTTCTGATCCAGTGTGACCGCAGAGCCGGAGAAACCGAAGTTCCCGGTCTCAAGGCAGGACTGCGCAAAGGCGACATCGCCCCGCACCCCTTCCGTTTTCCCTTCTGAAAGGTACAGCGGAACCATGTCGAGGACAGACTGCGCCACACTCGGATTTGTCGCCTTGAGGTATGCCTCCATCTGCTCCGCTGTTGCCACGGCATTTCCCATAATCTTGGTGTATCCATCCGTGCCGGATGATGGACTACCCATTGCCGCCTTGACCGCTTTACGGAATCCGTCCATCGTGTACCCCAAGCCAAGCTGCGTCCATAAATGTTCCGGGTCGCCGTGGTTGCTGGCAATGCCCCGGCTGCACCCTTCCTTATGGCTGATGATGACGCCATCCGCAAGCGGGTCAAGGCTGTACTTTTCACAGAGCATGGCGAACAGCTCCACCGCCGTCTCATAAGTCCGTTTCGCCACTGCTTTTGCCGCCGCCATGTCGGAGCAGGTAAAATTTGAACCTGCCGTGTATTTGATACACGCAGGCTCGCACATCTCCACCCCGATATGGGTATTGTTCCCGCTCCCTTTATTCCCGCTTCCGCAGTGCCATCCCCTGTGGTTCCACGGCAATGTCTGATACACCGTGCCATCGTTCCCGTCAATAAATCCATGGACGCAGGAACTGTCATGCGCCGGGCTGTTCCAGCTATTGATGAAAACGGATGCCTTTGGCTGTGGGCAGCCCACGGAATGGAGCATCAGCCCCTTGACCGTGATCTTCCTCCCTGCCGCATAGCAGGGGTTCCTTGTCAGGATGCTTTCTGCCAGTTTCATAATTACTCGTCCCCCTTCCCGCTTTCTGCCCTGTCATGGAGCTGCGCCAGGATGTCCTTCAGCTTTTCCGGGATGGGAAGCCCAAGGTGTCCGGCATTCTCCAGAAGGCTCACGCCCTCGTTGGAGATATAGAAAAAGATGATGGCCGTCCGCAGGACGCTCCCCGTGCCGATGACCTGCACATCGAGGATATTGGCAATCCCCACCAGCAGGAAGATCAGCACCTTCTTTGCGATGCCCTTGAAGCCCACCTCGCTGGACAGCTTCTTATCTGCCGCGGCACACATCACGCCCGTGATATAATCCACCACGACAAAGGCAATCAGCGCATACAGCAGCCCGTCACAGCCGCCGAGGAACCAGCCGAGCCATCCCCCGATGCCTGCAAAAATGAGTTGAATCGTGTTCCAGAATTCCTTCATAGTGAAACCCTCCTTTAAAAGATTTTTTGTATGATAAAAGGCCGCCCGCCAAACGGCGGACAGCCCTGTATCCATGGAAATATTAAATCTGCTTCGGCAGCGCCTCCCACAGCCTCATGTCCTCCTGCCCAAGCGACCAGATGGCAATCCCCCGCAGCTTCCAGCGGTACGCCGCCTCGTTCGCCCAATAGACCAGCGAGTCCACGTCCTGGTAGTAGAGGATGGAGAAACCATCCGCATCCCCAAGGAACAGCCTTGAAATCCAGATATTGATGTCCTTCGGCGTGATCTTCACCGTGTAATCATTCCCGCAAGATAACGCCATCAGGTGGGAGTGGAAAAAGTCATAGTCCAGCGAGATTTCCTCGCTGCGTGTGCTTCCCTCCTCCACATCGGAAGTCAGCGTGAACACCTGGTATTCTTCGTCCCATACGGCA
>CAJUKA010000238.1 GCA_910586585.1 uncultured Lachnospiraceae bacterium | reverse complement strand
ACTGATCGTCGCCTTGGTGGGCCGTTACCCCGCCAACAAGCTAATCAGACGCGGGTCCATCTTACACCACCGGAGTTTTTCACACTGCTTCATGCAAAGCTGTGCGCTTATGCGGTTTTAGCACCTATTTCTAAGTGTTATCCCCCTGTGTAAGGCAGGTTACCCACGCGTTACTCACCCGTCCGCCACTAACTCATATATCACTAGGTTTCAATACGAGTCCGTTCGACTTGCATGTGTTAAGCACGCCGCCAGCGTTCATCCTGAGCCAGGATCAAACTCTCATGTTTAAAAACCAAAATTTGATTCGGCACCAGTTTTAAACTGGCTGATTTTTTGTTCTGCAATTTTCATCACAGATTTACTTTTTAAAGGTTTGTTCGTTCTTTTGAACATACTTTCTGAATAATTCTCTTTTAGAATTTTCAGGGTTGCATTACTGTTTATTTGTCAAGGTGCACAGCTGCTTAAAGCTGCTCTGTTGTTCTGTGTCTGTCCTCGTTCGTGACAGCTTATTTAATTTACCACAACTTACCATTGTCTGTCAAGCACTTTCAAAAAATATTTTTAAAATTTTTCAAAAATCTCTGAAAACCCTTGTATTTCCTACAATATTTGCTTTAAAAGAGCCACTAAATAGTTGGAAGAATATATGATTGTCAAAAATTTGCTTTGCGCAGTCTGTGCAAGAACCCATTGATGCAGTCCAAATAAATCAAAGCTGCCAATCAAAAGGTACACCAGCCATATTACAAATACCGCCTCAACCGCACCTAGCGCAGTGCCGGCAAGTTTATCCGCAAGTTTTCCTATCGGAATGGCACGCACAAGCTTAAAGGTATCAATCAGGAATTTAATCGCCTTGTGAATCAGTCTTATTACAATCAGCAGAAGAACTGCTACCATAACGCTTATAATGCTCCCTTGCAGAAAACTGCCAATCCCTTTTGCAACAATTACCAATACAAATATTCCCAATATACAGGAAATTATTCTTATCAATCCTTCAAGAAATCCACGCTTCCAGCCCCACACCGCGCCTACTGCCAGTGATGCCGCTACTATAATAAATAACAAATTCATACTCAACCTCCCCAATTTTATCCTTTTCTCAGGAACTGTAAATAACTTTGCAGCTCCTTACTGCAGCTCAATGATCTGTATCGCATTCTCTGTGACAATTGTGTAACGCGAAATATTCCCCATCGGGAGAAGGCAGATCATTCTGTCCATAAAGGTGCCTTCAAACTTGAGCCTGCTATCCCAGTCGTACAGGAGACATTCATTGTTATTACGTATGATGACCGATGCCGAATCGAACAAGATATCGGTGTATTCCATGCTGAAAGCTATCTCGTTTGTTTTTTTCGCATTTGTATCATATATTTCCAACCGATACGTGGTCTCTCCTGTTGGATTGAAAAACACTAACCCTACGTGGTTTTCATCATAGAATACGCTCTGTATTTCCTCGGAAATTAATGTGTCTGATATGCTTTCCGGCTTTTGTCTGCCTTTGAAAAACATGAGCCGGTTATCTGCCACTGCAAAAACGGTATCATTCTCCATGTAATGAATCATTGGCACAACAGCGTCTGAATATCCATATCCGCTGACCAAATTATCCGTGTAATTCTGTCCTACTGCCGAAAAATTGTAAAAACCGATGCTTGACGATACTTTACCGTTATCTGCTTTGATATAAGAAACAGCTACCTGTGTCCCGTCATCGGAAATATCAATCGCAATCGGATAACCTGACTGGCTCATGGTCGTTTTGAAAGAAGCAAGCGGTTTTCCCGGCTCTCCTGTACTGCTGTAAAGGTCTATTTGCGTAACCGTTGAATCGTCAAGGACAACTGCTACGATGCCATTCTCAGAAACACAGAAATCTCTTATCGGCATGGTCGTTTCTACCGTACCTAAAATCCCCTGCGTGTTCGATACATAAATATTTCTGCCGTTATAATCCCCGACTGCTACGGTCTTCTTACAGGTGCGTATTATTGGGTCCTGCATTTCGTAGGTCTGATTCCAAATGACTTTTCCTTTTGTGTTGGTGCAGCTCATTCCGTCATTACTGTATGTAAGAAGGGTTCCTGCCAGATTCATGCATCTTGAATCGGACGACTTTGTCCACTCGGTCTGTTGTACGACCTCATAGTCAACATAGACCTTGCTTTTCCAATTCACATAAAGCACGAGCGCCAATACCGCCAAAAACGCCAGTATAATAAGCACTGTGTATACTTTCACATGACGGTGCCTTGCCAGCATACGATCCATTGATTTTTGTTCTTGCTCTCTGGTCTCTTTCTGTTTTTTATTGTCCTTACCTTTTAACAGGAATTGGTTCCTGTTAAAATTCTTTATCTCCGCCATAAATTCCTGTGCTCCATTTCCGCTCATTATGCTATAATTACTACGCAATTATAGCATGTTCATGCCCATTCGGGCGTGTATCATGTCTATATCAGTGCGTCCTCAAAAAGTCCTTGATTTCCCGTATTTACGGGCTGCATCCTGTCAAAATCCGAGATTGCCTCCGCGGACATTATAACATTATTTTTATGGAAGTAAAAGCCTTTGACCGGAAAGAATGCTGTCAGGATTGTCCAAACCATTCAATTCACAGATCTCATCCATCTTGGAATAATCGCCGTATGCATTGATGCAGATGCTTCTGAGGGTATCTCCGCGCTGAACGACATAATACTGCGGAACTGCCGGATTGACAACCGGAGCGGGCTGCGGTTCTGCGGTTTCCTGCGGAAGCGGAGGCTCTGTTACAGGCGTACTGACCGGTTCTTCGGTGATTTCCCCGACCGGCGTGTCTACGGATATTTCGGTATAGATATCCAGATTTTCTTCGGTATCCTGTTCTTGGAACCGGCTGACTGTCGGGGCAGTTCCCTCGTAGTGTTCATATGTTTCCGCGAAGTGTTCCTCATCATTTTTTTCTATATTTTCCGACACAAACGTCATACAGTAATCAATGCTCTCCTGCATGCTTTTCATCTTTCCATAGCTGTTTAAGGAGATGATGCCATATGCTATGACACATACAACAAGGCTTAAGCTCAGCACGTTCATGGCACCCCACACTAAACTTACCCTTGCCGATTCCCGATTGTATGCCTGCGCAATTCTGCCAAGCCTTGCTGCATTGTCTGCCGGAATACGCCTTCCCGCCTTTGCGGAGGTTTGGCTGAATTGCTGTTCGTGCCGCTGGCTGTTCCACGCAATTAAATAATTCTGCATTTCTTCGTTTTGATCGTAATAGACATAAAAGTCATCAAGAATGACCTTTGTCCCTTTTATGCTGATTTCAAAGCGAATGCCCCTGTCCTTATTCAGGCACACGATCGCGGTGCAAAGCGGCGCGCTTGCCGAAAAATAGCTTTTGTCGATCTGATCCGATGTGGTTGCGCCTGATATGACCATGATATTTTGTGATGCCCTTTCAAAGCTGCTGCCATACAGATTCACGGAAGTTCCTGCAATTGTATCAGGCCCCTGCTCGTAAATCAGTTTTTTCATAAATGTATGTACATAATCCTCCAAGTAAAGTACATATATGCCCTCGGAAATGTTCTTTGCATCGCCTACTGTTCGGGTATTTACCGGGATATTTGTTGTCTGCATGTCCATTTTTTCCTCCATTCCGAAGCGTTTTACCTCGTATTATTTGGGCATTTTGTGCCCTTACCGCATATCATAGCACGCTTCGTATGAGGATTTTGTCAAAACAAGTCAGAAGTTCCACAGATTCTGTGCGGCATCTGTGGAACTTCTGAATGTTCGATGATTCTTAATTGTAAAATTTGTAGATTGTTGTCGTATTATATGGTCTTTCGGGACCGTATACGACATCTTGGAATTGCGGCTGGTGAATCGAATCGGGGAACGTCTGTGTTTCCAGACAAAGCCCGCTCCTCTTTTTGTATTCTGCGCCGCCCTTTCCTGTTTCCGGCTT
>CAJUKA010000237.1 GCA_910586585.1 uncultured Lachnospiraceae bacterium | reverse complement strand
CTTTTCTCAATTCTTGCAGAGCAGGCGGAACAGGTCATACCCGTAATGTCAAATTGCTCCTTTTGCAAAATTATCCCTTCTTTCTTTTCTATATTTGTAACAGTTTGTTGTACCCCTCCCCCGTAGGGAATTGGGCTGTTACCGTTTATCATTATAAACACCCGATTTTCCTTTTGTCCGCTCTGAAAAGGAGCTTTTTTTATCCGAAAAGAAATTTCTTTTTTTGCAAAAATCCAATCAGGAGGTTTTATGCTCCAAAGAGGAATACCGACTTCAAAACCATTGACTTATAGCCGATTGGTGGCTATACTTTGCGCTGAACGATTAAACATTTCTTTAATTGTTCAGCCATGCCAAACCAACAAAAACATTTTAGAAAGGTGGATTATTCCCATGAAAAAAACAATCAAACTTATCGACTTGGATTGCGGTCACTGTGCAGATAAGATTCAGAACGCAGTACAGAAGATTGACGGTGTAACCAGTGTATCCGTCAACTTCCTCGGTCAAAAAATGGTACTGGAAGCACCCGATGACAGGTTTGACACCATATTGAATGAAGCAAAGGCACTGATTAAAAAAATCGAGCCGGACGTAACGGTAAAAGCATAAAAACTCAGGCATAACCGTTAGGTGGCATCTGTCAAAAGTATCGTGTTCTTTGACGGGCATGATGCGGCACGAACCGGACACCGGCTGTCATTTCTGGCATCCGGTGTTTTTTCAAAACGAAAATGCCTGAATTATGAAAGGAGTATTCTAATGACACGAAAACAAAAACATTTATTGATCCGCATTATTGCAGCGGCAGTCCTGTTTCTTGCAGGCAGTCTGCTCCATCTTCCAGAGCAGGTGGAAATGGGCATATTCTTAGCCTGTTATGTAATAATCGGTTGGGATATTGTCTGGAAAGCCATTACAAACATATTAAGCGGTCAGGTATTTGACGAAAATTTCCTGATGACGATTGCAACGATTGGCGCACTGATTTTAGGGGAACATTCAGAAGGCGTAGCAGTTATGCTGTTTTATCAGGTAGGGGAATGGTTTCAGTCTTATGCGGTTTCCAAATCCCGTAAATCCATTGCAAGCCTAATGGACATCCGACCGGATTACGCAAATGTGGAACGGGACGGGAAACTGGTACAGGTTGATCCAGAAGAAGTTTCTATTGGAAATACCATTGTTGTAAAACCCGGCGAGCGAATCCCTCTGGACGGTATCATTATAAATGGCGTTTCTGCTTTGGATACCTCTGCACTGACTGGAGAATCCATGCCTCGTGAAGTTGCTCCGGGTGCGGAAGTCATCAGTGGCTGCATCAACCAGACAGGTATTTTATCTATCCGCACAACAAAAGAGTTCGGAGAATCCACCGTAGCAAAAATTCTTGATTTAGTAGAAAATGCAAGCGATAAAAAAGGAAAGACAGAGAATTTTATCACACGTTTTGCACGTTACTACACCCCGGCAGTGGTATTTGCAGCTTTGGCTCTTGCCATATTGCCGCCTGTTATCACTGGTCAGTCCTTTAGCATATGGATTTATCGTGCTTTGACGTTCCTTGTAATCTCCTGCCCTTGTGCGCTGGTAATCTCTATCCCGTTAAGTTTCTTTGGCGGCATCGGCGGCGCATCGAAAATCGGTGTCCTTGTAAAAGGCAGTAATTATCTGGAATCCTTAGCTCATGCTGAAATGGTTGTATTTGATAAGACAGGCACACTCACAAAAGGCTCTTTTGCAGTCAGTGAAATCCATCCTATTGGCATGGACGAATCACAGCTTTTAGAGCTTGCCGCATACGCAGAGGATTACTCCAACCACCCTATTTCTGCTTCTATCAAAAAAGCCTATGGCAAAAAAATCGTACAAAACCGCATATCCGATGTTCAGGAAATTGCAGGTCATGGTGTACAGGCAGTCATAGACGGAAAGAAAGTCCTTGCGGGAAACGCAAAACTCATGGAACGGGAACATATCCGCTACCAGCCTTCCGGCGCTGTTGGAACAGTGATTTATCTCGCCTGTGACGGAACATATTCCGGTTCTATTGTCATAGAAGATGAAATCAAGCAGGACGCTCCGTCTGCAATCCGCCAGCTCAAATCCTCCGGCATACGGAAAACGGTTATGCTGACCGGAGATGCTGACGCAGTAGGGCAGAAAGTTTCAGGGCGTCTTGGACTGGATCAGGCTTATACTGAGCTGCTCCCCGCCGACAAAGTTGACCGGGTAGAAGCACTGTTAAGGGAAAAAACAGAAAAAGGCAAACTTATCTTTGTCGGAGACGGAATCAATGATGCCCCCGTACTGGCAAGGGCAGATGTCGGTATCGCTATGGGTGGTCTTGGCTCTGATGCCGCTATCGAAGCCGCAGATGTGGTCTTAATGACAGATGAGCCGTCAAAAATTGCCACAGTTATGAAGATTGCCCGAAAGACAATCCGCATCGCAAACCAGAACATTGTATTTGCTTTGGGAATTAAGTTTTTAGTGTTGATTTTAGGAGCTTTAGGATATGCCAATATGTGGGCGGCGGTATTTGCCGATGTTGGTGTTTCCGTTATTGCAATCCTGAACGCAATCCGGGCAATGCGGGTAAAAGTATCACCCGTTTCTGAATAAAGTCAATTTAAAAAGAACAACGAGAAATGCGCTACACCCCACAAGGTAGCGCATTTTCTTAAATATCGGTTGGACAGGAGATTTCAAACAAGGCATCTATGGAACGGTGCAGCAATTTTGCCTGCGGCGTTTTAGACAGGGAGTAGTATACTTCCTTTCCTTCCCTCCGGCTTGATATAATCCCGCTTTTCTTTAAAACCCGAAGGTGGTGCGACACAGCAGGTGCGCTCATATCAACAGCCGCCGCTATATTACAGACACATTCCTCACAATGGCATAACAGCCACAAAATCCGCAGCCTTGTAGGATCGTCTAACTGCTGGAACAAAAACGCTATATCTCTGAACCGTTCTGCAGGTGGAATCTTATCTAGGACTTTCTCAATATTCTGTCCATGATTGTGAGGTAAGTTATAATGTGGCATTTAACCACCCCCCTTCCAGATAAAATTATGATACTCATATACCTTTGGTCTGTCAAACAGCTTATACATAAGATTGGAGCAATACTATGAATCAAACAAACAAAACCATTTTTTCTGTCCCCAATTCTTCCGAACTGGAACAATTAACAGAATTACACAAAGCAATGGGCGATTACACCCGAATGAAAATACTTTGGCATCTGATGAAGCAGGAATATTGTGTGAGCGAGCTTGCAAAGAAAATCGAAGTCACCGAATCTGCCATATCCCACCAGCTACACGAACTTCGCATTGCAAGGTTAGTCCGTTCCCGCAAGGACGGTAAAAAGGTCTTTTACAGTATTCAGGACGAACACATTCAATGGATTCTGGAAGAAACCTATGCGCATATTTCTGAAAGACATCCATAAAGCACAACGGACAGTACGCTGTGCGCACTGCCTGTCATGTTTAAATATTTGCAATCGCTCCTATTACAGATTTTCGTAGGATACCAACTGGCTTATCGGAATACGCATATCTTTATGGCGTTCCGGATCAGCGGCTTCTTCATCCGAATAACCAACCGCAAGGATATTGACGGGTTCCAGATTTTCAGGAAGTCCAAATTCCTTTCTGATAACATCCGGCTTGAAATAGCAAATCCATACAGAGCCAAGCCCCAATTCCGTTGCCTGCAGCATCATGTGGTCTGTCAGAATAGAGGTGTCAATATCACCTGTCTGCTTCTTATCAAACGGGCGCACCCAAGCCTTTTCATGGTCAGCGCAGACGATGATTGCCAGCGGCGCACCATAGAGGTTTGCCCCCTGTCCTATCTTTTCAAGTCCTTCTTTGCTCTGCACCACAATCAGATGCACAGGCTGGAGGTTTGCGGCGGTTGGAGCTACATGGGCAGCTTCCAGAATCTTATCCAGTTTTTCCTTTT
>CAJUKA010000236.1 GCA_910586585.1 uncultured Lachnospiraceae bacterium | reverse complement strand
GCTGATATAAGAGGGGGGCTGTCCATTGCATCCCCCAAGTAAAGTTACACTATCCATCCAGAATATGAAATTGAATTTTGCACATAATTCTGTTATAATAATATACAAAACAAGAAAGGAGACGTTGAAGATGCCACAAATCAGACCAATTACAGACTTACGGAACACTAATGAAATTTCTGAAATCTGTCATGCAAAAAAAGAGCCCGTGTTCATTACTAAAAACGGATATGGTGATCTTGTTGTCATGAGCATAGAAACATATGAGTCCATGTTGGAAACCGCCGAAACAGATGCTGCAATCCTGGAAGCAGAAACCGAATATGCCCGGGACGGAATACTCCATGATGCCAGAAGCGCATTTGATTCTTTAAGGAGGAAACATTTTGGATAAATACAAGGTATCCCTTACAAACCGGGCTTTACGGAACCTGGATGACATCTATGTTTATATTGCCCAGACTTTACTGGTGCCTGAAACTGCATTGGGACTGGTGGATAATATCGAAAAAGAAATCCTTTCCTTAGAAGAAATGCCCTACCGCTTTCCGGAGCGGAAAACAGGGGCATATGCCAACAGGGGATACAGACAGCTTTTCGTTGGTAATTATACGGTTATTTACCGCATTGACGAAAAACACCGACAGGTTATCGTTGTAACAATCAGATACTCCCCCAGCCAGTTTTAGCAAAAGCACACAATATATAGTATTTTTTATTTGACATAACCTATATATTGTTCTATCATAAATTTGTTATTGAATTTTGTGCAGTTCCAGAACGAGAAGCACACGCTGTTTAAGTTTGTACGGAGTCAGAAAGTATAAAGTGCAGGACACTTTACGCCTTCTGGCTTTTTTTATGTCTGTAAAGCACCACTTTACAGGCTGTCATACAGCATATCTGTACGCAGGCAGGAATGACTACGGCAAAAACAGGCCGTTATCATCTCCTGCCTTTTTTCGTTCAGGGAAGGAGGCCGGAAACAGGAATTGACAGGTCCAATGGCAAAAATAAAAAGAAAAGAGGTAAAAACGAATGTCACAGACAACAGAACGTATCCATGAGCTGGTGGAAAAATTAAACCGCTACCGCCACGAATACTACAATGAAGATGCCCCCAGCGTATCCGATGCAGTCTATGACCATCTCTATGATGAGCTGGCGCGTGCTGAGAAAGAAACAGGGATCATCCTGAGCAACTCACCCACCCAGACGGTGGGCTATAAGACTGTCAGCAGCCTGGAAAAGGTACGGCACCGCATCCCGCTGCTCTCCCTGGACAAAACCAAACTGGTAAGTGATCTGGTTTCTTTCGTCAAAGAACATGCCGCACTGCTCATGCTGAAGTTGGACGGCCTGACCGTCAAGCTCGTATACGAAGACGGGAAACTTGTGGAAGGCTCCACCAGGGGCGACGGCGATGAAGGGGAACTCATTACCCACAATATCAGTGCTTTCCGGAATGTGCCGCTCTCCATCCCTTATAAGGGACATCTCGAATTATCAGGCGAGGGCTTCATCCATAAGAGCGACTTTGAACGCTTAAAGGATACGCTCACCGGCAGCGACGGGAAACCCTACCGCAACGCGAGGAACCTTGCCTCCGGCTCTATCCGATGCCTGGATGCAAACACCTGTAAAGAACGGGAGGTCAGCTTTTTTGCCTTTAATATCCTTGAGGGCATGGATGGGTTTGGGGACATAAAAGACAACCGCAGCAGTCTGCTGTTGTCAATGATTGATTATGGTTTCGGGATCTGTCCTTTGTGCCGGTTCCGGCAGGTGCCTCTGCAGAAGAAATTGAAAAACAGATCCAGAACCTGCAGGAACTTGCGGAAATTTCAGATATCCCCATCGACGGGATGGTGATGCGGTATGACAGCCTTTCCTATTCCAAAAACCTCGGCAGGACAGGGCACCATTACAATGACGGCATTGCCTTCAAATTTGAGGATGACACCTATGAAACGGTCTTCCGGTCTATCGAGTGGCAGACAGGACGCAGCGGCGAGATCGCGCCTGTCGCACTGTTTGACACGGTGGAGATCGACGGCTGTGAGGTATCCAGGGCGAGCCTCCATAACCTGACTTTCATCAAGAACCTTGAACTGCACCCCGGATGCCGCATCCTGATATCCAAACGCAACATGATCATCCCCCATGTGGAGGAGAACCTGGACCGTGGACAGTATCAGGACATGGTGCCGCAGACCTGCCCCTGCTGCGGGCAGCCCACACGCACCTATTCCAGAACCGGCGACAAAGGACGTATCGTGGAAACGCTCCACTGCGACAATCCTGAATGCGGCAGCCGCATCCTCCAGCGCTTCGTCCACTTTGCAGAAAAGAAGGCCATGAACATCAGGGGGCTTTCCGAAGCAACGCTGGGCCAGCTCATACAGCTTGGCGCCCTGAAAAGCTATCAGGACCTGTACCACCTTGACCGTTACCGGGAGGAGATCATCGCGCTGGAAGGCTTCGGTGAAAAATCCTATGAGAACCTGATCGCTTCCATCAATGAGAGCCGCAACACAACCTTTGTGCGCTTCGTGGTGGCAATGGACATCCCCCTGATCGGCAGGACTGCCAGCAGGATACTGGACAGGCATTTCCACGGCAGCCTGCGGGAGCTGAGGCTGGCCGCACTGGACCGCTTTGATTTTACCTGCCTGGAAGGAATCGGTGACATCATGAGCAGCAGCCTCCATGAGTGGTTCCGCAACCCGGACCACCTTCTGTTATGGGGCAGCTTACAGAAAGAATTACACTTTGAAAATGGTTTGGATGCAGAGGCATCCGGAGAGGAGAACAATATGAACAAAACAACGAACAGCACATTTGCAGGATGCACCATCGTAGCCACAGGGAAACTTGAGAACTTTACCCGTGACGGCATCAACGCCAAAATCATCAGCCTCGGCGCCACGCCCGGCAGCTCCGTCACCAAAAAGACGGACTACCTGATCTGCGGCGAGAAGGCCGGAAGCAAGCTGGCAAAGGCGCAGCAGCTCGGTATTAAGATCCTGACTGAGCAGGAATTCCTGGACATGATCGCTTCCTGAGCATGGCTGTCCGGCAAAGGCTTTTACCTGATTTCCGCATACAGGCAGTGCTGCCTGTATGCGGGAAAAGACAAAGGAGGATATGATAGATGAACATTTCAGGTTTTCCGCTGCTGGTGAAATTGACAAACCTTCCTGCTGGCAGCCCATCTGCAGGAACAGATCAGGAAGAGGTCTCCATTCAGGAAAATGTGGTCTCGTCTGTTATCTGGCAGCGCTGGATTGCCTGCTATATGCTGCAAGACTGGGACCTGCTCAATGCCCAATTCGCTTATGTTGAAACTGAGTGCATACGAATACAGGAAGTATGCAGACGGCTGGAAGGCACGACCATAGATGCCAGATCGTTGGAAGGCACCCTGACTGATACGTTCAACCACGTCTTGCTTGAGGATGTGGAATACTCCATCCAGAGGTATATGGAAGCATGGAAATGTGACCGGTCAATGGTTGAATTCTGGATTGCATGGGTAATATCGGAACTTTTTCCTGTAAGACCACTGATAGGGAAACATTAACAAAGAATTTTACATGATTCCAAAAATGCAGGCAGTGCTGCCTGTATGTGGACACAGAACACGAAAGGAGAATATTGGCAAATGAACATTTCAGGTGTTCCCCTACTGGCAGAACCATCAAATCTTTCTGCCAGCAGCACACTGGCAGAAACAGCTTGGGAAAACATCACCATCCATGAAGATGATGTCTCCTCTATCCTCTGTCAGCGCTGGATTGCCTGCTATATGCTGTATGACTGGAATCTCCACCATGCAGATTCTGCTTATCTTAGCAATAAGTGCGGCTGGGTGCAGCAGACATACAAACGGCTGGAAGGTACGGCCACAGACGCCTCATCTTTAAAAGATACCCTGACTGATACATTCAATCGAATCCTGCTTGAGGATGTGGAGGACTTTATCCAGACGCACATGAGGGTATGGAAA
>CAJUKA010000235.1 GCA_910586585.1 uncultured Lachnospiraceae bacterium | reverse complement strand
TAACTTCCCATTTGTCGAGCAGAACAACACATCATCACAGAGCCAGGCGCATAAGTGCAAGGGGGATTGTAAAAGGGGAAGTTATTTTTGCATAAATCCAATGCAGCGTTTCACATTTCAACGGAGCGTTTCTTGAATATGGTGTTTCTTGTGATATTATGAAATCGGAAAGAAGGTGAAAATATTGAACGTTCAAAAAACAGGCAGTCTGATTGCCGCTATCAGGAAAGAACAAAATCGCACGCAGCAGGATTTAGCGAATGAATTGGGAGTATCAAGTGCAGCTGTTTCAAAATGGGAACGGGGTATCGGATTTCCAGATGTATCTCTTATTGAACCATTAGCTGCATCCCTGGGGATTTCCATAGCAGAATTATTCAAGGGCGAAAGAACAGAAAACAGCGTTGATAACGAATATGAAAGTCTGTTGTCAGATGTTGTAAAAGTATCAGCAAATGAAATAACCAAGAAGAAAAAAATAACGAATTGGATGATTGCCATTACTGTTGCTGTTCTTTATTTGATGATTTCTGTAATATCACACAAGTGGGAAATAACCTGGGTGGTCTGGATTGTATATTGTTTTTATCGGATTTTTACCGAATATATCTATAAAAAATATTAGTAATCTACAGAAACGTAAGAAACGGAGGAAAAAATGGTCGATTATTCACAATTTGAGGCAAGTGTAAAATCCGGCATCCATGCAGATGTGAGCCGGATACGGCAAAAGGATGAAATAATAAAAGCCGTCGTCAAAAAGCGGAGAAGCTCCGCGATAATCTGCGTGTGCTTCCTATGTATGGCAGGAATTTCTTTGTTTAAAAGCTGGATTCCCGCCGTTATCTGTTTCCTTCTTGCATTGTTTTTCCTATGGCGGGCTGTCGGAAAATTTTCTGACGAGTATTTACGGGAAATGTACGAGGAGGGGCTTTTGGTTCCCGGCATGATCGTGAAAACGGAACCCCTTACTATCATGGCAATCGCAAACATGACCGCGCGGGATGGTGCGGCAACCGTAAATGGGTGCTACTGTCTGGAGGTGAAGGAGCTTGACGGGGCGCAAAAAATTCTATTTGAAAAAATCCCCTGCTCCTGTTTTTTCTGCTATGAGGGCGGCGATTACCATTCTTCCTTCCAGCCCCATCCCCTCTATTGGGGAACGGCTGATCAGCAGTCTGTTCAAGAAGCGTTAAGACAGGTGGAGGAGGACAACAAAGAAAATACAAAAGATGAATGGGAAGTGCTCAAGGAGGTTGCGCGGCAGTTCCCTGATTTGGGAAACGGAAACTTGATTTTATTGGATGAAAATTACGTTCCCTTCGGGAAAAAGAACTACATGGACAGCAACTATAAGCCCCTCAACGAGGAAGCTGCCCCCAAGTAATATGTTCCATTTAGGGAAACGCTGATGAAAGCGTTTCCCACGTCGCAAATGCGGAATTTATAAGTGAGAAAAGAGTTCCTGATACGAATTTTGGGAGGTAATTTTTATGTTTTTTTCAGTAATATTAATCTTGTTGATTGCCATTGTATTCAGAAAACAGAAAATGGCCGAAACAGGACAACAGAAATCTGATGAAATAGAATATTGGTCTAAAAATAAAAAAGAACTCATTCTCGGCTTAGCATGGTATCTATTCTATTTTATGCTGTCTTACATAAGTTGTGCTTTTCAGGTCGATATAATAAGTGAATTATCAAACTGGTTGTTTCTGGTTCTCTTTCCCCTCCTGATTATCGCTGTTTTCAGAAAAGAGAAAATAATACAAACCTTGAAAGAATCAGGCTTAAAACATTTTGACAGAAAAACCGTATTAAGGATACTATTGATTTGTGCTGCATACCAAGGTGTTATTATCCTTGTCTTTGGTTTAGGGGGATTTTGTTTTAATATAACGAATATTCTCCACATATTAGTAAAACTTCCAGTATTTTTTTGCCTGATGATACTTACAGCAGCATTTACGGAAGAATTTTTCTTCAGGGGCATTCTGCAAAGAACTATTATGGATTCACTGAAAAAGCCGTACCTTGCCATACTGCTCACCGGTATTCTGTTTGGACTGTACCATTTCCCGTTTGCATATTATCTGTGGGACGATACTGCCGGAAACATAATGTATTCACTCAGAATGGTTATGACGGAACATGTCCTTACTGGCTGCGCTTTTGGATTTATCTACTATAAATCCAATAAAAACCTCTGGAGCTGTATCATTTTACATGCTTTCACCAATGCGGCTATTATGGCTCTCAGCACTGTATTTTCGACATAAACAGTGTATCCAGAACTTATGACAGGGCTTTTAACAACGCAGACAAATCAAAATTGAAGTTTATAGAGAATGTAAGTAAGGAGTTTGGCAATGAAAAATCTTTTGAAAAGTAACCGATTTGCAGTTTTCATAATCTTAACTTTTTTAATTTATGTAATGTCCAATGGAGAATGGTGTATCCCGATTTTTGCGTGGATTTATCCAATTTTGTTTCTATGTATGATTTATCTTAATCGTACTCGAAAAGTCTACCTTATAATTAGTTCAATATATGCCATTGGTTTTATTGTCCAGTTTTGGAGAGCCATTGGAATGGATATAAAGATATGTATAATAGTAGCAATCCTGCTGTCTTTTCTGAAAGTTTTACCATATATCTACTGGTCGAAATCAAAAATGAGATTTCAAGATACTGTTATTTTTGCAAGTATAATGGTATCAATAGAGTATATCATTTATCTGATATACCCTGCATTGGGAGGGTTGTCTGACGCTTATACACAATACCAAAATCTATACCTGCTACAAATAGTAACGGTAACAGGGATTTACGGAATCACCTTTTTAATGTATTGGACGGCGGCAATGGTTATATGGATTTGGAACAATAAAAGCAAAAAAGAATACATCAGAAAATACATAATCGTATATGGTTCTGTAATTGGCTTGGTATTTGTCTATGGAGTTGTTATGTTTCATTTTGTAGGAAATTCAGATAAAAGTGTTAGGATCGCTGGAGTAACCGTTCCGATTTCAGAGCTGTTAAATAATGATAAAGATGTATATTCTACATTTTATACCAATACATTTACTGATGAAAACATTACCAATACAAGGAATAAACTATCATCAGTAGCTGATGAACTTTTCCTAAAAACAGAGTTGGAAGCACAAGCAGGTGCAAAGATTGTTTTTTGGTCTGAACTGAATGGAGCGGTTTTAAAACAAGATGAAGATATGCTTTTGCAACGAGCGTCGGATATGGCAAAACAGGAAGAAATTTATTTGATTGTTTCATTACTGGTGAAAACCCCTTACGAGGACTTAAAGGAAAATAAAACGGCAGCATTTAATCCACAAGGAGAACTAATATCAGAATATTTTAAGCATGGACGTTCAATCGGAGAATTGTGCCAAAAAGGAGATGGAATGCTAAAAAGTTTTGATACAGAATATGGTAGAATTGCGCCGTTTATATGTTCTGATATGGCATTTTTGTCTAAAATACAGCAGGCAGGTAGAAATAACGTAGATATACTAATTGTTCCAGCTTCGGATTGGAAAGAAATGACATTATTAGCTGCAAAGACAGCGATTGTGCGTGGGGTTGAAAATGGAAGTAATATAATCAGACATACAAATAACGGAATGTCGATTGTTTCAAATGTTAAGGGCTGTGTGTTGGCACAGACCGATTACTTTCAGTCTGATACAAAGACATTATCAGCACAGGTTGCTATGAAAGGACGCTTTACTCTTTATTCGTATATTGGAAATCTATTTGTATATCTGTGTAATTTATATTTGTTAGGGAGTTTCATACTTCCCAAAATTAAACGTTTTTGTAGTCTCGGAAAGTCCATGAAGAAACAGAAAAGAATTATGTTATATAAATGGAAGTGACGGGGAGGAATAAAAAATGCTTATTTCTGAGTGGTTTTCGGACAGTGGTTAGAAAAAAGGACAAGGCAATTAAGCCTGTCGAAAATGTTTTTTTAACAGACTGAAAAGTTATATTTTATCAGTTTTAAGAATTAAGCAGTATAGAGATGGGCAGCTTTATACCTTGCATCC
>CAJUKA010000234.1 GCA_910586585.1 uncultured Lachnospiraceae bacterium | reverse complement strand
CATGAGAAAGTGTCTTGTGCGTTATTTTATTTTTCAAAAAGTTGTAAAGTGGTGTGAAGTATTATACGGGAGATAAATTTGTAGGAAACGATGCAGTAAAATTATCTATAGAAAAAAATAAAAGGAATTTTTTTTGTTTTAGTTTGTTAAAATCTATGCCTTTGTTTACTCAAAAAACTATTTATAATGATGGTGGATACAATCAAGCTAATAATGATGAGGATATGATATCTTCTGAACAAAATCTAATTAGTCCTGTTGTTTCAGAAGGTATTAGCAAAACGTTTATGGAGTCTTATAGCGTCTTGGAAAATCTTTCAAATATTGGCAGTATTGTGGAGGAAGATGTCAACACATTTTTACTTATGGCAAATGATATTACACATGAGCCAATGTTATTACAGGGACCGAACTATGTACCATCCTTAAAGGTTGATAATACAATGTATGAAGATTCGCAGCCCAAACGGATTCTGAATGGACGCATATTAAAGTTGGAAAAAGGCAGTCAGATGATTCATTATCATGCTAATATGGTAGCAATGATTCAGTTAGGAAAATGGTTTGATTTTTTGCGTAAAGAGGGTGTTTATGATAATACCAGGATTATTTTAGTATCTGACCATGGAAGCAGATTACGCTCTATAGATGAGTTGATTTTAAGTAATAAAGCATGTATGTCGTCATTTTACCCATTATTGATGATAAAAGATTTTGGATCTCAAGATTTTACTGTATCTGATGAATTTATGACAAATGGTGATGTACCAACAATGGCAGTAGATGGAATCATTGATAATCCAGTCAATTCATTTACAGGAAAGATGATAAGTTCAGATGAAAAAACTGCACACAATCAATATATTATAGATTCTGAAGACTGGGAAATAAACGTAAACAATGGAAATACATTTTTACCTGCAAAGTGGTATTCTGTGCATGGTAATATATGGGACAAGAAGAACTGGAAGATTGTAGCAGAAGAAGCTGTTCTGCCATTGGATGAACAATAATTATCTTGCGAAATCAGCCATAAACATCAGTCATTCCTCGTGTTACTATTACTTTAAACGTATACAAGAAACTAGCTTGCAACACTAATAAACACACTATATAATATAGAAAAAGGATGGTGATTAAATGAATGCAGTAGCAAAGCAAACAAACTATTATACAATTGAAGATATCTATAATTTACCAAATGGTCAAAGAGCAGAGTTAATTGATGGTAAATTATATATGATGGCAGCACCTGGTAGGATTCACCAAAGAATTGTGATGGAATTATCATTTAGAATTAGGGAATATATTGGAAGGAATGGTGGAGATTGTGAAGTATATCTATCACCATTTGCGGTATTTTTGAATGCGAATGACAGAATTTATCTTGAACCTGATATTTCTATAATATGTGATAAAAATAAGCTCACAGATGAAGGATGCAAAGGTGCACCAGATTGGATTATAGAGGTTGTATCACCTTCTAGCCGTCCAATGGATTATAATAAGAAGCTATTCAAATACAGGACGGCAGGAGTTAGGGAATATTGGATAGTTGATTATGAACGCAATCTTATAACAGTCTATAACTTTGAACATGATGAAATGACAGACCATACATTGAAAGATAAAGTAAAAGCTGGAATCTATGAAGATTTTGAAATTGACTTTGAGGGAATAAGTATTGAATAGTGGAGCGCTGATGAAAAAGGTTCAAGAAGAAGACAAAACAACAGCAGATGTACTATTGCATCACGACCGTAGTTGAAACTTAAAAAAAGAAAAATGGGAATCTTAGTGTCTTTCTTTCCAACTTATATAAATTTCCACAAACACTTTCTCTCTGATTTCAATTAATTATTTTATCTTTCACATCTTTCTATCACACATTGATGCGCTTTATCTGCAAATCCGTGTACTGTTTGAAATCAATAAAAATTTCTTTTGTTGTTTCGTGGTCATGGGATATTGATTCAGAAAATCGCCTGGTTTAGATTTCGGAGAAAAGCAGGTTTAATGTTCCGGTCTTGTGTTTTCGTATGGTATAGTAATTTATGTTTGGGTATTGACTGATAGTATCCCATATACATTCGATATCTCGGTTCCACAGGGAAAAATATTTCAAGATTGCTTCGAGATAATCAAAATATAAAGGCTCATTATGTCATGAAGGGCTTTTATGTTCTCGCATTACGTATACACAAACATATGAAAACGGAGTGAGAGGCAAGGTTGTGGCAAATTTAAACAAAATAAATTTTGACTTGGGCAGTATTTCATATAAAATTGTATCGAACTTTTACACTGTACCTTTACATATATGGTATACTAGAAGTAAAGGTGCAATAGTGAATGAGAGGTGCAGAGTATGGGGATAAAAACAAAACTTCCAATGGGAATTGAAGATTTTAAAGAAATGCGTGTTCAGGGGTTTTATTATATTGATAAAACGGGACTCATTAAAGAACTTTTAGAACATTTTGGAAAAGTGAATCTATTCACACGTCCAAGGCGTTTTGGGAAAACGCTAAATATGAGTATGTTAAAGTATTTCTTTGAAATCGGAGACGACAGTACCCTTTTTGATGGTCTTGAGATTGCAAAGGAAAAAGAACTTTGTGCAAAATATATGGGCAAATTTCCGGTAATTGCTATAACATTAAAGGGGGCGAGCGGAAGAACGTTTGAGGAAGCGTTAGGAATGCTGCGTAATATAATAGGAAACGAGGCAATGCGGTTTCAGTTTTTATTACAGAGCATGCAGCTTACAGAAATCGAACATAAGCGTTATGAAGCGCTTATCAATATAGATAAAACAGGCTCTTATACTATGTCTGATGAACTTTTAAAGGACAGCCTGTTTATTCTGTCTCAGCTTTTGCAAAAGCACTATCATCAAAATGTCGTGATACTGATAGATGAGTATGATGTACCACTGGATAAGGCATATCAGTCAGGATATTATGATGCAATGGTAGAACTGATTCGTGTGCTTTTTGGGAATGCCTTTAAGACAAACAGTAGTCTATACCTTGCAGTACTAACAGGATGCTTGAGAATATCCAAAGAAAGCATTTTTACTGGCTTGAATAATTTCAATGTATATACTGTAAAAGATGTACAATACAAGGAGTATTTCGGATTTACAGACAATGAAGTAAAAGCGTTGTTGAAGTACTATGGATTTACGGATAAATATAATAGAATAAAGGAATGGTATAATGGTTATCGTTTTGGAGATCTGGATATTTACTGTCCATGGGATGTCGTGAGCTATTGTCACGCATTAAAAATGAATCCATTGACCGAACCGCAGAATTACTGGGTAAATACAAGCAGCAACAGCATTATCAGAAAGTTTATAGAACGGGCAGATGGCACAACCAAAGAGGAAATCGAGCAGTTGATTCATGGGAAAAGCATAAAAAAGAAAATACGGCAGGAATTGACTTACAGAGATTTGGATTCCAAAATGGATAATTTATGGAGCATCCTTTTTACAACAGGTTATTTGACACAGAGCAAAGTACAGAAGGGAGACTTTACAGAGCTTGTGATTCCCAATAAGGAAATACAATGGATATTTGAAGAACAAATACAAGAATGGTTTGAAATGGAAATCGGAAAAGATAAAAATATGTTAGAGAACTTTGGAAGAGCATTTGAGGAAAACAATATAGAAGGTATTGAGAAACTGTTTACATCCTATCTGCGGAAGACTATCAGCATTCGGGATACCAATATCAAAAAAGAAATGAAAGAAAATTTTTACCATGGAATCTTGTTGGGATTATTTGCAGGAATGAAGAACTGGAAAGTGAAATCCAATGCTGAGTCGGGAGAGGGTTATAGTGACATTAGTGTAGAAATTGACGATAAAGATATTGGAATTGTGATTGAACTGAAATATGCAGAAAAAGCAGCGTTTGAGAGCGCCTGTAAAGAAGCATTGGAACAGATTCAAAGTAGAAATTATGAAGAAATATTAATTGACGATGGCATGTCAGTGATTCGAAAATATGGAATTGCATGTTACAAAAAACGCTGCAAGGTAATCTCCGGATAATATGTATTTTATGTATAGGGTATCTTGGTGATTTTGGACAGGGAGGTGCAGAGTATGGGGATAAAAAC
>CAJUKA010000233.1 GCA_910586585.1 uncultured Lachnospiraceae bacterium | reverse complement strand
AATCCCCACATCCTCAAACGCCTCCGTTCCCGGTGTATGGATATTGACGCCGATTGCGGGGATACCGTGCATACGCTCCGGCGGTATCTGTTTCCAGATTGCGACAGCTTCCTCCACAGTAGGGATATTCTCATAAAACTCGCCTAAATTGTGGAACTCGCCGCACTCCGCAACCGTCAGCGTCACTTCCGTTTCTGCCTGCTCCGGGAACAGGCTTTCTTTCGTTTCTTTTTGGTTTTCCTCTCTGGAAATGCTGGCAGCCAGGTCTCTCTCCCTGGCTTCACGCACTCCCTCCAGATAGTCCTCCACCTGCGGGAGATACGTTTCCAGGCTCCCCGTCCTCTGCGCCGTGATCGGGTTAATATCCACTTTTACACCGCCGATATGAAGCCCGCTTTCATTGAGCATATCAAACAGCACATCTTCCCGTTCATTCGTGGAAAGCTCCACCACCACATCAAGGTCAGAGCCTTCCTGCTCCAGACCCCGGCAGCGGCTCCCGGCTACTGCCGCATCCACAATCACAGCGTCTATGCCGGATTCATCTAACTGCGCCTGCACATGGCATTTTACAGTTTCCTCTATCTCTGCCGGGTTCATTTCGCTGATCTCATGGAACAGCTCATTTGTCTTTGCCTTGAAAGCTGCCACCACAGCGCTCTGCGGCATGACAGCATTTGCCGCCTCCGCCTTCTCCATCAATCCATCATAATCAATCGGTATCAGCTTATCACCGTCACGGATATTTCCCCTTGCGCCATTATCAAAAGGAATTATTTTCAAATCCTCCACGATTTCGTTAATCGCTTCTTTGATACCGATACCGGGATTGTCATATACGCCGCCGTCTATTTCCTTATAATCCAGGCCCATAATGGAATAGTCATAGCCGCCCTCTGTTTCCTGGATGCTGATGTAGCGGTCTGCTATCTGAAAGGCAAGCTCTGTTTCCGCCGGTTCTTCCGGTTCTGTCTGTTCCGGCTTCATATCATTCTGCTTTGCAGATTGAGTGACATCGTGTCCGGAAGTTTCCTGTCTGCCCCCTAAAGACTGCTTCATTTCCGCAAGAACCTTATCCTTTTCATCTCCAAGGTCAATGATCTCGTCACCCTCGTCCAAATCCTCTAATTCTGGTGTTTTAGCCAATCTTCCCGGCCCGGTCTGCTCCGCCTGTGGTTTAAGTCTTTCTGTTTCCGCCTGCTCCTTCTGTGTCTGTTCCATCTCTGGCCGCCCTGTTTCCGGCTTCTGCGCATCCTGTCCGGCAGACATTTCTTTTTCCAGTTCCAGGACTTCCCTGCGGAACATACCGATAAAGCCGTCCAAAACTGCTGGGTGGCTGCTCACGATCAGTTCACGGTTCATATCTGTTCCATGCACGATATTTTCAGGAATATAAAACTCTGATGCCCACGCTTTGTTATCCCTTGAAAAACGTCCATCCCATGATTCCTGCTGGAGCGTGTTGGCAAGGATAAACGCCATGCGCTCCGCACCGTACTTTTCCGCCAGAGGCTTTACAATATCATGCTTTAAGTGCATACCGTCAAAATTCTGCCGGATTGTTTCCTCAACCGCTTCCTTGCATTCCCTGTCAAATTTGTGGGATTCCATATATTTGTCCACTTCCCCATGCTCGGCTGCATAACTCAAAGTATGCCCATAGAAAGCCGGATAGGTTTTCTGTTCTGTTTGTCCAGCTTCCGGCTTCTGGACATCATGTCCAGAAGTTTCCTGTCTTTCTTCCGGTTCCGCTTTTTGAGCATCCTGCTCTTTTACACCCTCTAAAGCCTTCATAAACTCAGGAAGTCTTGTAAAGCCGAAAGAATCTACAAAGTGTGCGCTGTTCTCCCCGTTCTCATGCAGCACTACAACGTCACTGACAGATAGGGAATGCCCTTTATAATCTGCCGGGTGGTCTATGTTGAATTTCTCAAAAACTGCGTTGAGCTTCTCCCTTTGTGACTGTCCGTGTATGTCTGAAAGCTCCCCTGCATAGACAAGGTTATAGTTTCCCGGCTGGATTTCCCCGAAATCGTCAGAAAGGATACCTCTTTTCAAAAGTTCCTCTGTACCCGCAAAATGAAAATCCCGAAGCCCTGGATTGTCTTTTAATTGATAAATGCCGTATTTATCGGTATCGCCATGCAGAAGCTGTGCTTCCCTGTCTGCGCCGCTTTCTTCAAGTTCCTCCTGCATAGCCTGGAAACTTTTCTCATTTTCCCAATCGCCTTTTTCTATGCCGAAGATCCCCCCATGCCCTGTGATCTGCTTCCTGTCATGCACGGTTGTTTCAGAGCCGTCCTCATGGAGCAGGTACACAGGCAGGTCACGGTCAAAAAGCTCTAATGCCCTCCCCTGTGTCAATGGCAGCATTTCATTCCATGTATAGCCGTATTCCTCCATCTCCCATAAACCGATCATCGGGTCAGGGAGTGCGTCAATTTCGGCCTGTGCGTCAATAACCGCAAGGGCAGCCCCCTGACTGCCTTCCGTTTCCTCATAATAGATATGCTCCGCAAGTTCCCTTGTCTTTTCCATGTCATTCAGCTTAAAGGCATAATTCACGATAAGATTCCGCTCATCATCGGAAAAGGCGGTTTTTGCAAATTCCAGACGGTTGATGATGCCCTCCGCCTGCTTTACCGGGGAAAGGTGGCTTATCATTACCACTTCTTTTTTATCCAGGTCAATCTCAAAATCATTAAACTGCGGCATACTGGAATTTCTGCCGCCGTCCACAATAATAGGGATATAATCAGCCCCGCAGCTTTCCAGGCAGTCATGGATATTTTTTCTATCCTTAACCTCCAGTTTTGTGAGCGCCCCCATGATCTCCCGCACTTCCTCCGGTGTCTTATTGGTAATGCGCTCTACCTCAAAACCGTTTGAATGCGTGATCTTCAAAATCACATCATCCGCCCCGACAGGCTCCTTTGCCCTCTCGTTCCATTCCCTTTCTGCCTTCAGGTCAATGATCTCGTTTGTATCGGTGTAATACCGGACATCAAGGTGGTATTCCCCGAACTCTTTTGTATCCTGATTGGCAATCTCCGTAGTCCATGCGCCTTTGCTTTCCAGATATGCGGCAACACTCAGCCTGTCATCGTCATTCATGGCGGAGAGGGCTTCTATGATCTCCGCCGCATCCATCCCCCTGACATTTACAAGGCTGTACTCGGACAGATCGCTGTTCTGTATCAGCAAAAGGCTCTCTTTTTCCTGCCCCTGCATCAGTTCCCGGTCACGCTGTAATTCCCGGAGCTGCCCCTCAATTCCTGTGATAAGCTCCGATGCAGTCCTGCGGATTGTATCAAGGGAAGATTTCAGTTCCTTCATATCACGCCCTGATGACCACCCGGCTATATACCCGAAAGAATACTCCGCTGTATCTATGCCGAAGTGCTGGCATACCGTATAGGCAATGCTCTCGGCCTCCACCTCTTTGGTATTCCTGTCTTTTGCAGGCGCAAGGATATCCTTATTGATCTCCTTATCATGCAGCATGGAATGGGCGGTTTCATGCACCATCGTCTTTAAAGTCTGGCTCTCGCTCATGCCCTCCTGCACCGCAATCCGTTTTTCTGTGGGGCTGAAGAAACCTTTGGAATCTCCGGGTATATCCTCAAAGCTGATCGGAACCGGGGCAACATAGGTGACTGCCTTAACAAAGTCCTCATACCCCTCCACTGTGGACAGAAGCTCTTTTGCCTCCAGTTCCGGGATTGGCTCTCCTGATGTTTGCTTGACATCAAAGACGGATACCGCACGGAAAGCGGGGATTTTAATCTCCACTTCCTCCGTCTGCGGCATCCCGTCCTGGTCAAGCATGATCTCCCCGGTCACAGGGTCTAACTTATCCCGTTCCTCTTTGATCTTGTAAGGGGCAGGGGCAAGGATACGGATTCCCTTCTCCCCCTTGTTTACATGGCGGTTGAAATTTTTCTGCCATGCCTGGTAGCCTGCGACCAGACTGGCGTCAGGGCGCTGTAAGGCTATCAGGAGCGTGTTGTTGACACTGTAATTATGGAATTTAGACATGGTGGAGAGGTAGTTTTTGTACTTCCCGCTCTCAAAAAGTTCTTTTAACCCTTCCTCCAGCTTGTCAGTGATCTCCTTTACTTTCTGTTTTTCTGTTTTTGCGT
>CAJUKA010000232.1 GCA_910586585.1 uncultured Lachnospiraceae bacterium | reverse complement strand
CCATGATGGCAAAGTATATCGTGCGGTATGTGGGGCTGTTCCTGCTTGCGCTGTTCGCAGTCGTGGCAGTCATTGCACTCCCGGTCATTGCAGTCATAGCAATCATCTACAATTCACCGTTTGCAATCTTCTTTCCCTCCATATCATCGGGGGAAACGACACAGGAAGTCCTTTCAGCGTATGTGGCGGAGTTTAACAGAGAAGTCAGCGAACAACTGGATGATCATGAGGGTTATGACACAAGCGAAAAAATCTATGTCAACTTTGAAGGTTCCGGCACACCGGATAATTTCTGTGACATACTCATGGTCTACATGGTAAAGCATGGGGACGGCGACACCGCAACGGATATGACGGATAAGGCAAAGCAGAACTTAAAGGCTGTCTTTGACGATATGTGCAGCTATACCATCACCAGCAGGACAGACACGGAAACAGACGAGGAAGGCAACACGACAACCACGACGGTCAAGGAAGTCAACGTGGAACTGAAATCATGCTATGACATGGTTTCCATATACGGATTTAATGACAAGGAGCAGGAAGTCCTTGCACAGCTTATGAACCCGGAATACCTTGCAATGCTCGGCTATACTGGCGGCGGAGGGGGCGGCGATCCGGGAGAAGGCATTTCGCCTGAACAGTATCAGGCAATCGTGGATGCCATATCAGATGAAAACGGAAGGAAAGTCGTGGCATTTGCGCTGTCAAAAGTGGGTTATCCATACAGTCAGGCTTACCGTGACAGCGGGAATTATTATGACTGCAGCTCCCTTGCCTACTATGCGTGGCGCAGTGCGGGGGTAAGCATCATGTATGAAGGCTCCAACACGGCGGCAAGTGAGGGAAAACTCTGTTATGACAACAACCTGCTTGTCAATTATGACGAGATGCAGCCGGGGGACCTGATATTTTACAGTTATGACAGGAACGGGCGGTTTATGAACATTACACATGTGGCAATCTATGTGGGCAATGGGAAAGTGGTTGAGGCGGCAAATGCACGGCTTGGGGTAGTATACAGACCAGTGCAGGGACGTTCTTCCATTGTATTCATAGGCAGACCTAGATAGGCGGTGTGTATGGCAAAAAAGAATGAGACAGAAAATCTTACGGAAGAACTTGCAAAGTCCTTTGAGCGGTGGGAACACTTGAGAGAACATGGAGGCAGCGATCCCTTTTATGCGGACGGAGGCAGCATGAACCTTGTGAGAAACCACATCATGTATTATAAGCAGAAGATGGTGGAACAGTATGGCTCGGATTATGAAAAATACCCGGAGATTTTCTACCGGGAAACCCCGCCGGAAGTAAAAGACAGCTATATGGCAAGGGCGGGGGAGATAAAGGACGGTGCGGCACAGGCATTGGAATATTATCTGTCCGATCCCAATTTCCACTATCTCCTTGCAAATAAGGATATGCTGACAGAAAAAGAGGCAAAGCAGATAAGCCTTTATAACGTGCTTGGGTATGCTTCCGGGCTTGCGAGAGCCATAAAGGACGGGGATCTGATTGCAATGCGCCGTCATGCGGGCAGACCGGAGGGTTATCTGGAGTCCTTTGCCCAGTGTGCCACACGGATGATGAAAGTAATAGACAATAAGAAAAAAGAGCCGGAACAGGTGCAGGGAAACGGACAGCTTTCTTTGTTCCAGTTTGGCATGGAAACAGGGCAGTGCCGATAAACGGACTGCCTTTTTATACGGATAAAAGGAGGATGGCATGAAATTAGAAGATATGATTCTGGTGGTGGAAAACCGGAAAGGAACGGAAACCAACTTTATACTGAATCTGACGGACTATATGGGAGAAGCATTAAAGATATGGGGTGGGTATGCAGAGGATATGGCGGGAGCCATAGGCACATTGTATGAAACAAAAGAAGGGGGAAAAGACTGGAGTGACCTGTATGTTTCTGCAAACAAGAGCATCCATGCTTCGTTTTGCGGGAGTGAGCCGAAGTTAAGGGGGTTTCTTGCAGGACATTTCAATGACGGCGAATGGTCTTTTGATACGGAACGCTGCTCTAAGGAGTGTCTTGATGTCCTGCGGATATATAACATCAAGCCGGATGGACAGCCCCAGTTCCCATACCTGCACTATGAGCGTGTGGAGCATACTTTCCATGCCGGGGAAGTGCTGCGCAACATGAACGGGAACGATTACCGTGTGCTTGCGGCATTAAGCAAAAAAAATCTGCTGTTAATGAGCGAACTGGACAGCCAGATTATAGTGGGGCAGGGAGTACAGCTTTATGAGCGATATCCGAAAGATGAACGTCCTGACAGTGACAGCAGGGTTACAGGCATAGAATGGGATCACGGTGTTTATCTTGGAAATGACATTACGGGCCTTGACTTTGACATTCTGAAACAGGAATACGGGGAGCCTGACAGGGTGGGGAATGTTTCAGACCTGCGGAATATGGTACGGCGGGATTTCTGGATGCAGAAGAACGTGGAACAGAAAGAGCGCCTGCCGCACAGGGTAAGGAATGCCGCAAGGGACTGTCTGGAAAATACTTTTGGGACAAGTGAGCCGGATGTATTCGATAAGATGCTCGACAAGGGAATGTATGACGGAATGTACGGCATGAAGGAAGAACAGAAAAAAATAACGGGGCAGCCACGCTAAAAAAGGGGGAAAATCATATGGAAAAAATGATAGGAAAAGAAACCGTAAAAAACATGGAATATCTGGTAAAACTGCTGCATAAGGAGTGGGAGCGTTCCGGCAGGACAAAGGCAGAGGTTTCCATAGACATCACGGACAAAAAGGAAGTCGGGGCGAAACTTACGGCGGAGATTCAGGAAAGGCAGAAACAGCTTGAAGTAATGGAAATGCCCTTTAAGGAGTGCATGGAGCGTTCCAGAGAGAATTTCGTACTCCTGCGCCTTGCAAGGAAGATTAAGAAAGCGGCGGACAGATCAGAACGCCGGGAAAATGCCGTTTCATTTACCGTGGAGATGGATAAGGAAGAATATAAGCTGTTTTCCACGCTGATTAAGGTACAGGAGGAATAGTTTTATTGGGAAAGAAATACAACATCATTTATGCAGATCCCCCGTGGCAGTATAAAGTATATTCCAAAAAAGGAGAGGGAAGAAGCGCAGAAAACCATTACCACACAATGAACATTGAGGATATAAAGTCACTGCCTGTTGAAAGAATAGCTGATGACGACTGTATCCTTTTTTTATGGATTACTTTCCCCTGCCTGCTGGAAGGGATCTCTGTCATGGAGGCATGGGGATTTGCCTATAAGACCTGCGGGTTCAACTGGGTAAAACGGAATAAAAAAGCTGACACGTTCTTTATGGGGCTTGGCTTCTGGACACGTTCCAATTCGGAAATCTGTATTCTTGGAACAAAAGGCAGACCGAAAAGGGTATCAAAGGCAGTGCCGCAGGTATGTGATGCAAGGATCATGGAACACAGCAAAAAGCCGGATGAGATACGGGATCGGATTGTGGAACTGTGCGGAAATTTGCCACGGATAGAGCTGTTCGCAAGGCATAGACACGAAGGATGGGACTGTCTTGGGGACGAGATAGACGGCAGGGACATCAGGGAAGCAATACTGGAGGTATAGTAAATGAGCGCAGACACAAAAACATCAAAGCTGTATGATGCCGCCATAGACGAAGTGACCGGGAACGGGCGGGCATGGAAAAGCATATGCAGGCTCACGGGGCAGCTCTACCGCTATGAGTTTGACAATATCCTCATGGTCTACATGCAGAGACCGGGGGCAAAGTTAATTGCTGATTTCGACACATGGAAACAGGTAGGGCGGTATGTAAGGCGTGGCAGCAAGGGCATTGCAATCTTCCCGTCAAGAGCGTTAAAACCGGAAATGCGGTATGTCTTTGACATATCCGACACCGGGGGCAGGGAAAGCATCCTCACATGGGAGCTTGACCGGAACACCATGAAAGCCTATGCTGCGTGGTTACGGGACAAAAAGGGCATTGTTCCGAGGGACAAAGAGGGCATTGCCCGGACGGACGAAAAAGAATCTGATAAATCTTTCCTAAAAGGCTTTACAGAAAGCAGAATCGGAGTCATAATGGACTCAGAATTTAGTGGGCGCATTACAGAGTTCACAAATTTAGCAGGAAACAAACAGATAACAGAAAATGGCAGAGTGCAAGAGATTACGG
>CAJUKA010000231.1 GCA_910586585.1 uncultured Lachnospiraceae bacterium | reverse complement strand
ATGTTTCCGCCCTTAAATCATGTTTCGCAAGTACCTCCTTTGCCGCTTTCTCTTTCGCCTCCGTTTCATCAATCTGTTCTGTGAGTTTCTGTGCCTGTAACACCAGTTCATTGTTTTTCTCCTCCATTTCCTGCACCTGTCCGCAAAGTTCCGATGTTTTCTGCGCAAGATCATCATTCTGCTGCTCAAGATCCTCATTCCGCTTATCAAGAACTGCCGCCTGTTGTTCCAACTCCTCCACTTCGCGCATCGCTGCTTTATATTCCGGCAGTGACAGATTATCCCTCTGTACACCGAGAACTTCTATCTCAATCCCCTGCTCCCTGCACAGTTCTGTCAGATATTCCCTCTCCCGTTCCTGCCATGCGACAGTTTCATTCTGTTTTCTGCTGACCGCCTTTGCAAATCCCATCTGCTGAAATGCCTTCGTTAGACTGTTGCGTGTTTTCATTCCATTTTTATATCCATGCGCTACAGGAATATAGTCTATATGCAGATGAGGCGTTGCCTCATCCAAGTGCATCACACAGTTAAATAAATACAAATTCGGATTACGTTCCTGAAACGTCCTTGCATATTGCTCCAAGACCGCTATCGCTGCTTTTGCGTCCTCCGTCAACACTCCATTTTCGTCTGTGACCGGAGTATCTGTCTTTTTGCCTATCTGTACGATATTTTCATAAAATGTCTTTTCCTTGTTGCCGGAATTTTCTATCTCTTTCAGATAATCGTCTTTCTGCCTGTCTTTACGCTTCTGCGCTGCATTATAATCCCGAAGTGCCTGCCCGAAGCATTTTTCATAAGCATCTTTTAATGGTTCCTGTATGTAAATCCGGTTCCAAGCTGTTCTTTCCGGCACCACATTATTGCAGATAAAATCCCTATTATTGTGAGTAAGATGCCCCTTCCCTTTTGGAAAAGAAATAGTTTTTGCCGCCAATGCATCACTCTCTTTCTCATATTTTTATGTATCAAGACTAACTACGGTTTTGTTACTTTTGTCAAAAGTAACGCCTTATTACTTCTGACGCATACGCATCAGAAGTAAGGCGCTCTCCGAGGGTAGTATTTGCCGCTGGCAAATACCGTCTGCCTGACGGCATCCGTGGTCTGCCGGAAAAATCATCCGACAGACTGCTCATTCCGGCAAAATACACCCGTCATTCGCTTTGGGCAACAGTACCGAATTTAAGCCTTTCGGTATCGTTCCATAGGCTTCCTTCTCAGAATTGAGTACCGAATATAAAATTTCGGAACCGCCTATTCGCCCATTGCAAATGCAAACGCCATCATATCCTCAGATAATTCCGACTCATGCATCTGCCCCATTCTGTCTGTATCAGCAGAAGCATCCACACCAGAATGAAAATCAGAAACATATTCTCTAAAAACTCTGCTGATTTGCTCTGCAAAAGCTTCTTGTAATTTAGGGAGCATCTCATGGAATTTTTCTTCTAACACCCTGTCCAGCATCTTCCCCAAAATATCCGTATCCTGCCCTGACAGAATAGCGGAATCACGCACCACACCATTAGTTTCAGACTGCACATGCCCATCAAGAACCGCTGCAAACGCATCAGAAAGTATCTTTCCATATGAACCATCTTTCCTCGTCATTCCCTGCAAATATTCCCATGTCCTGCGCTGGTTTTCATCTTCCAGACAGAATTTTATATTGCTGCATTTATAGATCTTTCTCATTCTATAACCTCATTTCTATACCGTCTGTCTGCGCTGTTTCTGTATTACAAGATATTCATACCCTTTTGCATTGGCGCAGATATCCTCAATAAAAGTTACATTCCCTTTTGAAGCAATATCGCTGTAATGCCTGAGCAGGCAGCCGCCCCCGCCAATCACATAAAGATGTACCAGATTTTCCTTATACCCATAGTCAACCAACCTCTTTAAAATATCTTCTGCATACCGCTTCGCAATCCGACCAACTATTTTTGCAACGTCATCCGTCCTTCCCTGCAAACCATTTATCAGCATCGGCTCAATCATGACCTCCGGTATGCTCTCCCCTGCCGATTTAGACAGTTCTTTTTGTATTTCCTTCATACAGATCGAAACACCGAATTTGTCCGTCACAAGACTTTTCTCTAATGGTCTGCCGTCCACAATCTGCATCACGTTCATCGTGCCATTCCCGATATCCGCTATCATGTTAAACCCTTTCATTGAACCGGCGTTGCATACCGCCGCAAATCCCTGCGGAAACACTGCCACTCCGCACAGATGCACTCTGTAACTTTCTTTGCGGAATGAGAAAAATAATTCCTGCTCCTGCATCAGATATTTCTTAAAATCTGCCGCCTGACTTTTTGCCCATGCAAGGGGAAGCCCAGCAGCCAGCACCACTTTTGCCTCATGCAGACCTCGGAATTTCAGTTCTTCCGCCAATCCTGCCAATGTGAGAATAAAAAAGTCCTGCGAATCTGTCTTGTTCCCCTGATAAATTATGTGATTTTCCCCAACCACATAATACTTATCCTTATACTTGATGTAATTCACACTGACTATCGGTTCTTCCTCAAAGCATTCCACGCCTGTCCTAAATATCCTGTGCGCTGTTTTTATATTGCCGTAACCATGATCCAGTCCGATAATGATTTTTGTGTTGTTATATTTCTGCATAATAAATGTCCTCCTATTATTGTTAATCTTATTATTGTGTTTTCAGTTTTTTCGGTTTACACCGTTTACAAACAGCGGAAAGCCTTGATTTTCCTATATCCCGCTGTAAACTCACCGTTTACAAAAATGTAAACGCGCCCTGTAAACCGGATAAAAAAGAGTTTAAAGCATACTTCCATTTACTCCTTAAAAGGTAACTGCGCATTATCCGGCAATGGTGAAAATCCCTGCATATCGGTTCTGCGTTTCCAGCCACGCTGCAATCCATACCTGTCGAACCTATGGGAGCTGATTTTTTCCCACCCTGCAATACAGGTGTTCATAATGCTGTTTATTTCCTTAATCTCCCATTGTTTCGGTTCCTCGTACTCATGCCTCAGCGCTTCTCTGTAAATCATCTCACTGCACACATACTCATCGGTACAATCGTCCAGCCACGCCTGAATAATTCCAACCTTTGTATCTTCCGGCATAAACTGTTTCTGCATCTCCTTCAGATATTCTTCCATCTCTTTTGACAGCTTTAACTCATGCGTACAGTTCTTATAGATAACCATAGCCTCCGCCCACGCCTGCACAATATATTCCCTCGACTCTTTTTCGTCCTCAAGGATATGTTTCTCCACACGCTCCTGATGAACCAGAACGGGCGCAAACCTTCTGTTCCCTGTCCTGTCCAGCGGAAGAAAATCAAGGTTGTTTGATGTGGCAAAGATACACTGTCTTGGTCTGTCCTCCGCATAAGTCTGATATGGAATACGGTAGGTTTCTTTCTGCCTGCTCAGAAATGATTTAATATCTTCAATACTCTTTGCATTGACAGTGGCAAGCATTTCTGACATCTCAATAATCCAGTGCCCCTGCATCTTGCTGTAAACATTTTCATCATCCATACGTTTCAAATCATCCGTAAACCACTCATCATTGACAGCAAGAAAACGGAAAAATGTAGACTTTCCTGCACCCTGACCACCCACAAGGCAGACCATAATCTCAAATTTACATCCCGGCTCATAAATCCGGTGTATTGCCGCCATCATCAAAAGCCGCATGATTTCCCTTGTATATTCATTATCATCTGTGCCAAGAAAACGTGGAAGCAGACTTGCAATTCTGTTTTTCCCGTCCCAATGTAAGGCTTCAAGAAAATTTCTAATTGGGTGATAACTTTTCTCACTTGCCACAATGTTGACCGCCTTGTTAATTACCTTATCACTGGAAATTCCATAATTTGTTTCTATGTAACGTTGAATCTGGTACATATCCACATCTGTAATACAGTTTCCATTCCGTTTCCATAACAGTGACTTTACAATATCTATTTTATTTGTCAACTCATTTTTACATATGGCATCTTTCAGCACTGGATCTCTGTATAAAATAGTCATGCAGTTTTCGATGGAAGATTTCACATTCCCTTTCTGTGTTCTTGCAAGTGATTCCAGCACGTCCTCCACTGTACTCATTTCCATATCAAGCGCTTCCCCGACTGCATCCCATAATTCGTTTTCTGCCTGCACAGACTTTTCCTGCAATTTCCTCC
>CAJUKA010000230.1 GCA_910586585.1 uncultured Lachnospiraceae bacterium | reverse complement strand
AAAAATGGCACCGATGGGTGTCTGGTATCAAAAACGGTTTATAAGTTTATCCTGCTGTGATGAAATTACTTGTGACAAGTAATTTGTTACAATTCACACTTACGCCAGATTTCTCATATACTTACAACGATTTCGGTGTGAATTGCAACAATTGATGCACACAAAATGCTAAAAAGCACGCATTTTGGCGCTTGATCCGACGCCATGCAGCAAGTGCATGGCGCGGGTGTGAAAAGTAACAGTAATTTCATCACAGTTCCTAAGCATCCTTCCGCCAGTTCCTCTTTCAATCTGTTATTGATCATATACTTTGCAGCATCTGGGTCAGCACAAAGCGTTTCATTATGTCCCCGTTCCCCGTTTGCCGCCCAGTCCTCTGTTACCGCATAGATTGTTAGAAAATCATGGCATTTTTCGGTTTCTTCCAATCCCTTTATCATTTCCGGTGCCATAATGATACTGTCAAAACCAATATCTTCCAGCCGTTTCCCTGTAAATCTTGAGAAACGCTTCTCCAGTATCTCCATATCATAGGGCAGAACAGGCAGCTCAAACGTACAATAGATATCCAGTGTTTCATTTTCCGTTTCCTTATCCTCACCATCCCTAATTTCCGTAATGCGGCCATAGAGTCCTTCGTAAACACTCCGGTCTGTTCCGACTACATGTCCCACATTCCTTACAAAAAACTTCAAAAAGGGCGGAAAGTTCCTCCGCCCAGCATCCGTACAGGCGCCGCTGATATCAAACTCCGTTTCGTCGCTTTCTCCTTCCCCATTCAGAAAGACAATCGCCACACTTTGGAACCGTTTCATCTCATCGACCTCTACACGCCACCCGTTCTTCTGAATACACTGTTTTATAGTCATCTGCCACCCTCCTGCTTAATTAAACGGAAGTTCCTCGTCAATCCCGTCCGGGATATTCATAAATCCGTCTCCCGCGCTGTCCGGCACAGCTCCGCCTCCGGCATTCTCCCTGCCGCCAGAAGCGTTTTTGCTCTCCGCAAATTCCCCTGAACGTCCAAATGCCACGCATCCAATGAAATCCGCACTCTGTTCGTCATCATTCCTGCTGAATCTCCGCTCCACCGCCAGCGTATACCTTGCAATCGCCATTTGATTCTCACCGCTGCTATAACGAACTTCCGGATCTCTTGTCAATCTTCCCATCAGTATTACTTTGTTCATATTCTTTCCTCCTTTTATTTTGGCAAAATAACGGGCCGCCCGCACTGCAGGCCGCCCTACACCTCTCTCAATCTGCAGTTTTTGTACTGATAAATCCGGGCTGGATTCTCACTTCATCCTGTCCAAGCTCCGCATTCATTTTCGATCCCCCTATCGCAAGCAGTGTGATAATACTTTCCATCCTCACGCCCGGTATTTCATCCTGATATGCCTGGATAATGGCATCCTGCACACTGGCGGACACCAGAATTTTACAGCAGTCATACATGGTATCATCCGTTTCTTCATGCCCCGCCAGCTTTGCCACGCTACGGTAAAAGCCTCCCAATGTCTGCTTTGCCTACCCGTCCGTCAGAAAAACACTTGTTTCTATTCCGTTTCTCATCCTCCTATTATTTTTGACAGAACATACCCCTGTTCCTGGTAGTCCCGCACTTCCTCCATAAGCTCTGCCGGATCGGCATTGCTAAGGAACTTTCCCTGCTCCGTCCGGATTTCATAGTACCCGTCCCGGCTGTGCGGAAACCGCCGGAAGGAGCAGACAATGCCGTTTGAAACGGCATCACTGACCATAATTGCGCTCATACGCTGCCTCCTCTCATAAAAAAGCACAAAAAAAGACGCCTACAGATAATCTGTAAACGCCGTATTCTGTGCAACAACTTATTACATTAAAAGGAACTTGTTACTAAACCAATGAAGAATATTATGAAATTTCCAACCACTCCTTTACTGTTTCTACAGCATAGCCTACCCCTTGTGCAATTTTTTCAATCTCCACGCCTAATTCATAAAAATTTTTGCATCCTCTTTTGCCTGCATCAGTCTGCCCTGTATTTCTGATTCTGCCCTCATTTCTTTAATTGCCTGACACATATCAACAGTCACCCCGCTTTTATCATACTACATTCCCGAATTTGTTATTGCCTCAATGACATCCACTGCTCCTCGTTCTACTACCCGAAAGCGCTTTTCATTAGCCTTCAAAACTCTGTTTATGTTTACCTGACTGTTACTCCATGCAATAACCTACGGTATAAAAAACAAAGAATAAAGCCTCCCATCAGTCTTGACTTGGAGGCTTTATTTTGACCACATTTATTGATTGTAACTTGAAAAATGGTATACCTTTGTCCCATTCAATATCTTCCGCCAGTTCATCAAATCTTCGATAATACGCAAAACATAAACTTCCTGTTTTTCGCTATTGATGATATAAAAATCAGATAGGATTCATAAACTTTTTTATGTATGAGATATCCACGATACTTAATACCCGAATCTGCAAACTTCAACGGAAAATCTCCCATATTTTTTACTTCACGGTTCAGATTATGATATAATTTCTCAGCAGCATCCGGATTGCATAGTTCTGTAAGAATGTACTGCACAAGTCCAAAGATATCATTTATCACTTCATCTGCCACCAGCACTCTATAATTCATTGTTCATTCTTTCCCTGATAATTTGGAACGCCTCATCTGCCATATGCAACCTGTCGGCTTCCATATCATCAATTCCTTTATCAAGATAAGAAAAAAGAGTCTCCATTGCAATCTTCTCATTTACTTCATCTGTTGTCTTAACTGCAACTTCCATATCGTTCATCTCCCTTCGTATAAAAATAGTATATCTGATTTTGTAAAAAAAGTATACTCTCAAATCTTATTCTCTAAATTTTCCAGCTATTTTGGTTTCTTCACACGACTTTACAACTTTATAAATGATACCCTTGTTGCTGAACCAACTGTTTTAGGGCATTAATTATTGTACTTGATTTTATGCGGGTTTCGATATTTTCCACGGAAATGGCATAAAATACCTGTTCCTGGAGCTGTCCGCTAAGAGCAAACCGAAACTCCTGTACGCTTTCTGCGCGGTATTTTGAAAATGCCTCATCCTGATACGGCAGTATTTTCATGGCACAATAGGCGACGTTAATCAGATTGACCAGCATTTCAATCCCTTTACGGCTCCGCACCATGTAACTGCATGAGGTCGCTTCCCGTCCGGTTTAACGGGGATTTTTCCTGCCACGCGCAAAAAATCTGGAGTTGTTCCGGTAAAATTGTGCTAAAAAACAGGCGCCGGCTGCCAGAATCTTTTTTCGGCGCTGTCACGTATGCCATATTCCCGGATAGTTCGGGAGTCAGGTCATAAATGACGGAGTCAGCCCTGACACTGCCAATAAGGTTATTCATCCACAAGACATACAAGGTCTTTCTTGACATACCAGCTGTCACACAGGATGATAACATTTTTCTTCCTGGCAGGTTCCGGCATTGCCTGGCGTACCATTGATGCAGCAAGCTTCAGTTTGGATTCGCTGCCCAGCCACATACGGTAACCCAGCGGGAGGGAAACATAACGGATCCGGTTCTGGTTCCACACAGGCACGCAGAGCATTACGCTTACAAAACAATGCCCGTTGAGATAATTTGAGCCATTGTGTGCCGCATGGTCAAAAAGTTTTGATACATCCTCAAATTTCTTTCCTGATTTGGGAACCATGGTGTCATCAATACACAGAAAGACCGGCTGGGAACCGAGATCCAGGGGTATGAGGTTCAGGGCATTGCGGGCGGTGATGTTCATAAACCTGCTATAATCTATATTTGCGTAGGAACAGGCATAATAAAAAGCATTCAGCGATTTATCCGTAATTTTTGACAGAAAATGTCTGTAAAGGAAACGGATGGAACCAGCTGATTCCAAAGCGATCACGGCAGGCAGGAAAAGGAACAGGTTTCTGACGGTCGGGGCATAAACAGCAACAAAATAAACAGAAAAATATTTATAAAGTCTACCAATTATGTTGTTTTCATCGTATAATAAGTTTAACGTACAAGGTCACTCTCTTTCGTAAGGATTTATTTGCAAACTTATAATACTACGAAATGTGCCTTGTGCGTTACTTTTTTTCAAAAGTTGTAAAGTGGTGAATGTAATTATTTACTTCATAATTTTTTTCGCGGTATTTTTTTGGAGTTATACCT
>CAJUKA010000229.1 GCA_910586585.1 uncultured Lachnospiraceae bacterium | reverse complement strand
AAGTAAGGCGCTCTCCGAGGGTAGTATTTGCCGCTGGCAAACACCGTCTGCCTATCGGCATCCGTAGTCTGTCGTGAAAGTTCCCACGTCAGACTGCCCATTCCGGCATGATACCGCCATCATTCGCTATGGGCGGCGGCACCGAATTAATACCTTTCGGAACCATTCCATAGGCTCCCTTTTCAGAAATGAGTACCGAATATTAAAATTCGGAACCGCCTATTCGCCCATTGCAAATGCAAATGCCATCATATCCTCGGATAATTCCGGCTCCTGCATCTGCCCCATCCCGTCTGCATTAATCTTTTCTATCAGCTTTTCTGCATCGGAATGAACTGCGGAAACATATTGACTGAAACTGTCACTGACCTGCTCTGCCAAAATTTTCTGTAGCTCTTGAAGGATTTCATAGAATTTTTGTTCCAATGTCCTGTCCAGCATCTTCCAAAAAATATCAGTATTGTGCTCCAGCGAAATAGCAGGATCTCTCACCGCCTTATCATTTCTATCCAATATTTGCCTATCAAGAACCGCCACAAACGCATCAGAAAGTATCTTCCCATAAGAACCGTCTTTTCGTGTCATTCCCTGCAAATATTCCCAAGTCCTGCGCTGGTTTTCATCTTCCATGCAGAATTTTATATTGCTGCATTTATAGGTCTTTCTCATTCCATAACCCCATTTCTACACTGCCTGTCTGCGCTGTTTCTGCGTTGCTAGGTACTCGTATCCTTTTGCATTGGCACAGATATCCTCAATAAAAGTCACATTTCCCTTTGATGCAATATCACTGTAATGCCTAAGCAGGCAACCGCCTCCGCCAATCACATAGAGATGCACCAGATTTTCTTTATATCCATAATCAATCAAACGCTTTAAAATATTCTCTGCGTATCCTGCGGCAATGCGCCCTACAACCTTTGCTGTTGCATCCACTCTGCCCTTTAACCCGTTTATCAGCATCGGCTCAATCATAACCTCTGGTATGCTCTCCCCTGATGATTTGGATAATTCCTTTTGTATTTCCTTCATACAAATAGAAACACCAAATTTGTCTGTCACAAGGCTTTTCTCTAATGGTCTGCCGTCAATAATCTGCATCACGTTCATAGTGCCATTTCCGATATCCACTATCATGTTGAAGCCTTTCATAACTCCGGCATTGCATACCGCTGCAAATCCCTGTGGGAACACCTCCACTCCGCACAAATGCACCCTGTAACTTTCTTTGCGGAACGAGAAGAACAACTCCTGCTCCTGCATCAGATATTTCTTAAAATCCGCCGCCTGACTTTTCGCCCAAGCAAGCGGAAGTCCAACCGCCAGCACCACTTTTGCCTCATGCAGACCTCGGAATTTCATTTCCTCCGACAAGCCTGCAAGCGTAAGAATATAGAAGTCTTGCGAATCGGTCTTGATTCCCTGATAAATCAAATGGTTTTCCCCGATCACATAATACTTATCCTTATACTTGATATAATTCATGCTGACAATTGGTTCTTCCTCAAAACACTCCACACCTGTCCTGAATATCCTGTGCGCTGTTTTTATGTTACCGTAGCCATGATCCAGCCCGATAATGATTTTTGAGTTGTTATATCTCTGCATAATGAATGCCCTCCCATTTTCTGTTAATCTTGTTTTTTCATTTTCCAAATTTTCTGTTGACACCGTTGACAAGCACCTCAAACCAATGATTTTACTGTACTCTCTTGTAAACGTCTGTTGACAAAACTGTCAACAGACTGTGTCAACGACTCTGAAAAGAGTTCCATAAAATTATTTTTACTATTCAAATGGTGTCTGTACATCTTGGGGGATTAATAAAAACTCTCCTCCATCGGATTTTCTTTTCCATCCCCGCTGCCTGCCATATCCTTTATCGAATCTGTGAGAATTAACTTTCTCCCACCCTTCAATGCAGGTGTTCATAATATCATTGATTTCGTTAATCTCCCACCGTTTCGGTTCCTCATACTCATGCCGCAATGCTTCTCTGTAAATCATCTCGCTGCACACATATTCGTCAGTACAATCGTCAAGCCAAGCCTGAATTATGCCCACCTTTGTATCTTCCGGCATAAACTGTTTCTGCATCTCTTTCAGATATTCTTCCATTTCCTTCGACAGCTTCAATTCATGTGGACAGTTCTTATAAATAACCATTGCCTCTGCCCACGCCTGCACAATATATTCTCTCGACTCCTTTTCATCCTCAAGGATATGTTTCTCCACACGCTCCTGATGAACCAAAACCGGCGCAAACCTTCTGTTTCCCGTCCTGTCCAGTGGGAGGAAATCCAGATTATTTGATGTGCCGACAAAGATACACTGTCTTGGTCTGTCCTCAGCATAAGTCTGATATGGAATACGGTATGTTTCTTTCTGCCTGCTCAAAAATGATTTAATATCCTCAATGCTTTTTGCATTGACAGTGGCAAGCATTTCCGACATTTCAATTATCCAGTGCCCCTGCATCTTGCTGTAAACATTTTCATCATCCATACGCTTCAAATCATCCGTAAACCACTCATCATTAACAGCAAGGAAACGGAAAAATGTTGACTTTCCTGCACCCTGACCACCCACAAGGCAGACCATAATCTCAAACTTACAGCCCGGCTCATAAATCCGGTGTATCGCTGCCAGCATCAAAAGCTGCATGATTTCTCTTGTATATTCATTATCATCTGCGCCAAGAAAACGTGGAAGCAGACTTGCAATCCTGTTTTTTCCGTCCCATTGTAAGGCTTCAAGAAAATTTCTAATTGGGTGATAACTTCTTTCACTTGCTACAATGCTGACTGCCTTGTTAATTGCCTTATCACTGGAAATTCCATAATTTGTTTCTATGTAACGCTGAATCTGATACATATCCACATCTGTAATACAGCTTCCATTCCGTTTCCACGATAGTTGCTTTACAATATCTATTTTATTTGTCAGTTCATTTTTACATATGGCATCTTTCAGCACTGGATCTCTGTATAAAATAATCATGCAGTTTTCAATGGAAGATTTCACATTCCCTTTCTGTGTTCTTGCAAGCGATTCCAGAACATCCTCTATGGTACTCATTTCTGCATCAAGCGCTTCCCCTACTGCATCCCATAATTCGTTTTCTGCCTGCACAGACTTTTCCTGCAATTTCCTCCACCTTCTTCCTATCCTTTAAAAATAACTCCTGCCTTTCTGAAACCTCTCCCATACACAGAATATCCAGCCAGTAATTGATAAGCGGCTCTGCATGGAGCATCTGTGCATAATCTTCCGAAAAAATAATATCAGGCGGTTTTCCAATGAGAAAATGATTTACATCGTCAATCTCCAAGATACAATTCCTCAACATATCAATCGTCTGACTGCACCATTTTTCAAAACGCTCTTTAATATGCGCTATTCTTTCACGCTTTGCCTTTTCCCTACGGATATGTTCTTTTTCCTGTATACTTAAATCTTCATTTCTTTTTGTATCAATAGGCAACACAAGATCCGCTATCAGCTTTAGTGCTGCATCATATTGTGACAGCCCAAACATTCGGGAAACATAATCAACCGCATCCCCGCCGACACCGCAGGCAAAGCAGTGATAATTTTTATCAATCTTCATGCTTGGATGCTTATCATTATGGAACGGACAACACGCAGTCCCATTTCTCCTGATTTTTAGACCATAATATTCTGCCGCCTGCCTCGCAGTCAGATGTCCCTTTACCTCTGAAAAAATATTCAATTTTACGACTGTTCCTCCTTTTCATTCGGAAAAGCCTCTGCTATAATAAATCTGCATAACAAATGTAAAGAGGCTTATCCTTTTTATATCCAAAGTAAGTTGCGCCAACAACTTACTCTGTTTCTGAAATGTCCCTGTTGCCAGCAGGGGCATTTTCATTCTGCTGAATTTCTAACAACTGCTTTATCAATTTCAGCAGTAATTTTTCATCTTCCGTATTCCCATTTTTCAGACGCTCTAATATCTGCCCTAACACTTTTGCAACTCTATTTGACATATAATTTCCGGCAGTTACCGCCACTTCCTGCCCCAATATAGCTTTGCGGTAATAATCCCCTTTGGGAAGTCCTGATAATATAATCCTCGCTTCCACTTGGGCTTTTTCTTCATCACTCAGCCAGAATGCGATTGTGTTACGCCGAAACCTGTCCTCACGCTTACACGCCACTTTCCTCACCTCTCTCCACTTTTCCAAGCCTGTCTGCAATTTTTATCTGTGCATCCATAGACTGAT
>CAJUKA010000228.1 GCA_910586585.1 uncultured Lachnospiraceae bacterium | reverse complement strand
GAAAAGCCTGCCTGATGGACAGGTAGAATACTTGTGTCTTCATACAGGTTTTATTTTTTGATTTTCTAAATCAATAGCATAATAATTGTCAAGCGCTGCAGATATTCCCGCTTTTTCATATGCATCAATCCCTCTTATTTCACATTCCCACCCTGCGATTCTTTTTAACCGGTGATAAAAGATACCATCCCCAAGTCATTCTCCTGCAGTCTCTGCAGGTTTTCCTCCGGTACGCCATCGTGCAATTCCAGCCCATAGCGAAATTCCCCGAAACCGGACAGATCCATTTTGAAATTCGTCTCCCATGTATTGTTCATAATCCAGCTGTACACAGGCCTGCGGTTATTCTGCTCGCTGTTGTCGCACAGCAGGATCGGATGGTGGCACATCTGTCCCATATAAATCAGCGGCGTATCAAACGTGTTGACCAGTATCCCCTGCGTTCCCCTCTGGTACAGCAGACCATAATCCGCCATATAGTACTCCATGTTGCTGCCCGGAAGTTGGTCCACGCCCGGACGCATCGCCACACCACCATTGTGAATGTAAAGTGTGCTGTCCGGCAGGTTCATGCCGAGCGGCAGATAGACACTCTCAATATCCTCACTCAGCGTCTTGGCAATCCAGTAGGCAAACTCCAGTTTCGGCAGCTGCCTGTACATTTTGATGATAACGCTGCTGTGGTAAGTTCCCTCCAGTCCAAATATCAGTTCTACCCTGTCGAATACCGCGCCATGATCCAGTATTTTAATATCCTGCAGCGCACCCTGATACTGTACTGCATGAAGCCCTCTGATATTGCGCCCTAACAGACGGCGTTCCTCATAGATTCCGCTGCGGATCTCTGTGCGCTCATATATCGGCGTAAAAAATTTTTCAAGTCCGTCTTTTAACAGCTCCGTCCCGTCCTTTTTATTCTGAAAGGATACCACGCCCTGTCCAATCTGATAGCGGATGCAGAACCAGTCATTTTCCAGACAGTATGGCAGCTGGTACGACTCCTTATCATAGCCATTGACAATATCGCGCACCCGCTCCGCGCCCACCCAGGCGGTGCGTGTATACAGATTCTGCGGCGGCGCTGCCTGTTCCTCATAGATAAATGTCCGCTCCTCCAGCGGTTCAAACTCCGCAAGGAAACTGATCAGCATTCCCCTTGGATGTGCGGAAAGCTGTACTGGTATCTTTCTGCCGTTCTTTGCATCTGTCACCTTCACGCCAGGCAGGGAGATTGTCTCCACATAAAATTCTACCGGAAACACTCCCTTCTGCCTGCTCATGGAAACTACCTTTACCTGTCCATTTGTATTGTAGTAACGCAGAATATCCCCCATCAGGTGGCACTGCTCACTCTTTCGCATCGCATTCGCCTCATGTGTCTTTGAGGCATAGCTGGTCTTGCGGATATCCAGATTCGTCACCATCGTATCATAGGGATTGGTAATTGTAGCAGAATGTCCCCACGTATGCTCCGCATAGAGCAGCGCATTCTCCTCCCCGGTCTCCCGCAGCGTCTCATTACACTGTCCGGTCTTTTTCTCCAACCGTTCACAGATGTGTGCAAGACGCAGACCTTCTTTGTAATGCTTGACTGCATACGGTGTACTGCCCACGCCGTTTCCCCACCAGTCATTGATACTGCCCTGGTAAACCGGCGCGTCCGCCGTCTTTTCCCGAATCAATTTATACAGCTCCTGCAGCGTCACCATGCGGAGCGTCACTTCCCCGCCAAAACGCTGGTTATAGGCATTTACCGTGGCGATAATATCCGGGTTTGCGGGCGCATTGTCTGAGAACACGCCGCTGACGCTGGTGATGTAAAAATCATACGGATAGCCGCTCTCCTCATACTCAGCAATACTCTCGCCCAGTTTTGCATGGAGGGCATCCAGCGCGTTTGTGTCTGTGCTGCTTCCAAAATAGCTCTCTGTCATGAAGTTGACATTTTTGTTGAATACAATGCCCAAAGCGTTTCCCAAATTATAGTGTTCCCCGCTCCACACCAGGATCCTGCCGCCGCTCCCATTCTCCCAGTAATAAGGTGTCTGATTCTTATAAAGTGGGTACATCCCGTGGTGCGTATGAATATTCGTGAACAGGAATTCGATCCCATTTCTGATCAGCACATCCCGCGCACCCATGGAAATCCCATTGATGTCTGCATTCATGGCAGTCGTCACAGATATCCCCTCCGCCTGGAATACGTCCTCCATTCTGGCCGTTCTGCGGTCGAGCATACCTGCATCCACCAGGTCGTTAAAATTCAGATATGTGGCGGAGATCCCGATATTTCCTTTTTTCACCAGCTCGAAAAAGTCGTTTTTTTCCTGCTCTGCAGCTGCCTTGAAAAACTGCTCCACACAGTAGTACGTCTCACAGTTCCATTTGAAGTCTTTCTCCGGCGTATTATTTTCATATCCGTTTTTGATGATGGATATCACATTGCGGATATTATTCACCTGATTGTAGATAATCTGCTCCTGCAGGTCCGTATACCCCACGTCCGTGTGGGAGTGATGTATGATGTATACCTCTCGTATCTGTTTTCCCATAACACTTTCCTTTCTGATTTATGGCTTCTATTTTATGGCTTCTATAACCGCGTCAGTCCCTGCAGTGTGCGCAGGGAAGTATCCTTCGTGACATAAAAACGAATCCCCTTTTCCCTGCAGGCCTTCTCGATCGGCGGCAGAAACATGGTCCCGCTCCCTGTGATCTGTCCGCCAAAACACAGCACCTCGGGACAAAACGTGTCCAAAAAGGGCGACAGCGCTTCCTGTATCCGCCTTCCAAATATCAAAAAACAATTCCGCGCCGCCGCATCTTTATGCAAAACCCGCTGCGACAGCGCCTTTCCGTCCAGCGCTGTTCCCAGATATTCCCGCGTCAACGCCATCAGTCCCCGCCTGGAGAGATAGTCGTCGATGCAGCTTTCCAAAAACAGCGCATCATACACATACCCGCTGCGCGGCACTCCCGGCGTGCCCGCAGCCCCCGTTGTTCGTAACAGTGAAGGACACGCATACCTGCGCTCCCTCCTCCACTTCACAGGCAGACAGACCCCCTCCTTCTATCTGCAGGTCACTGTAGACAAATGTCGTATAGGTCAGCCCGTACCCGAATGGATACAGCGGATTCCCTGCATAAAGTGTTCCAGCGCATCCCACTGAATCTTTTTAACCCTGCCTTCCGCAGTCTGTCCCGCTCCCCCTGATTTCCTTATGAATTGATGAACCCACATTCATTCCTTAACCGCCATCATATAAAACCTATCCGCAAATGTCAAGTCTTTTTGTTAAGACAAATATATATTTTTTAGAATTTGTATTTACATATTTACTTTTTTGCTCCCGTCCTGTATAATGTGTGGTGCGCAGGCGGATTGCGGAGGAATCTCTCCATTTTCCGCTGCACTGGGCACCAACCACCCTTCTCATGTGATATACGTTTTCGCATTGGTGCCCATAATCATAAGGAATCAGCATGGAAAGGATGATGTCATGCAGCCGCAGTACATTCAGATCGCAGAACAGCTCCGCAGCCAGATTGCCAGCGGAATATACCCCGTCGGAAGCCAGATTCCCACAGAGAACGAACTGGCACAGTCGCTGGGCGTCAGCCGTCCAACTGTGCGGCATGCGCTCGACCTGCTCACCGCAGAAGGACGGCTTGTGCGCGTTAAAGGAAGCGGCACATTTGTTGCACAGCCAAAGTTAATCCACGAATCCACCAGCTTTGTGACCGGCTATCGAGAAGAGAGCAGAAAAAAGAACCGCGTACTGTACACAAAGGTACTCTGCCTTCAGACGGAAAAGGCAGAAGAACGGGTCAGGACAGCCCTGAACATAAACCAAAACGAGACAATCACACGCCTGACCAGAATACGACATCTGGAAAATATGTATAACAATGCGCCTGTCGTGTATACAACTGTATACGTCCCATCGAAACTTTTTCCGGAGATGCCCCGGCTGGATTTCACAGAAATTTCTTTCTATGATGCACTGGACGCAAGAAACTTATCCGTAATCCACGCTTCGCGCCGTCTGGAGATTGTCATGCCCCCTGCCGGGATTGCCGCAGAACTTGCCATCACACCCTTTGAACCTGCCGCCTACATCACTTCCCGTGGTTTTACAAAGGACAGGCTTGTGGTGGAATACACGGAGAGTTACTATCCGGCAAGCCGGAGCAGCTTTCAGATAGAAATCAACCGCTAAAAATTATCGAAAATCGGAGGTACATTTATGAACGCGAACAACTCATTTCGCCGCTTTCCTTCAAATCACGGCTCATCCGGCTCAACCACCAGCCCTGCTGGTGGTCTGGACTGC
>CAJUKA010000227.1 GCA_910586585.1 uncultured Lachnospiraceae bacterium | reverse complement strand
CCCAAAAAATTAGTCATAGCGAATTGTTTATTTATAATGGTCTTGGACATGCGGCATATGAAGAAGCCAAAGATTTTAATGAACGGATTTTGCATTTTCTAACGAGATAATGGAGTACTTCTAATTTCGATGCCATAAAAATTGTTTTTATCTTATTCATTCTGCTTTATTCCCCCGCTTTTTATCAATATTTTCAATGACCGTTACTTGAAATTTTTTGCTTCAATCAATGTTTCTTGTTTACACTTCGGACAGTATAGGGGAAAATTCAAAAGAACAGTATCTTCTCTGATTTGATTACGAGTTTTATTGCCACAAACGGGACAGAGTATCCATTCTATTTTTGCCATTTCAATACCTCACTATCGCTCTAAAAAAACAAGTTGCTCATCGACTTATAAACAAACGGAATATACATACAAAACAAAGTAAGGCGTTCCCATAATCCCTCATACTTCAAAGGGGTATTTTGAAATTGCTCCTTATCTCCCATTACAAAACAGACAAAGAAAATAAGCGATAAAATAAATGAGCTTATACTAAGGAACTGTTAAAGAATTAATCTTTACATCTGACTTGTCTAACATCTTCTTATGCCGCGTTGTCGTCAATCGGCGTACCCCAGTACGCCTCATTCCTCCGCCTTGCATAAAAAGATTTATACTGCGTCATCTGCAAAGTTAATTCTTAACAGTTCCTAATGATGCCCTCGACCATGCCATTTTGCTTAAAAGATACAATTCCATTTAGCAACGGGAAAAGCAGTAAAGCCATAAAACCGATTGCAGCACATATCCCATGTATCTTTGAGGCTGTACTAATATTTCTCTATACTACCTTGAAAGTTATGGGCTTTTTGAAGCAGAGGTCCCTTTGCACCCATCGTAAAGGCAATATTACTGCTGCGAATAGACAACAACTCCATTCCAGATTGTAGGTCTAAGACCGCCAAGGTACTGTGCGGCAATTTAATTGACAGCAACGAATATGTAGTAACACAAAAACCTCCTGTTATTTTGCTTCCTGTAAAGATAATAACTTTTCCATCTCGTGTTGCGTTGTATTCCAACAATGTTTGTGGTGGAATATGGATTGTTAAATCTGGGTGTATGACTGAAAGCCCAAATACAAATTTACCGCCTTTATTTAACTGTGGCATAAAAACCTCCTTTTTGGGTATTCCATTTTCAGTTTGGCTATGGTACAATAGTAGTGACAATTAAAACTACTTTATACATGCAGTATTGCAAATACAACAAAATGTCAAGGAGGGAACTGTATGTTATCAAAACCTGCCACAATGCTTTTAGGTCTTATTTATGAAAAACCCCTAAACGCATATGAGATAATAAAGCTCTTAAACTACATGAATGTAAAATGGTGGTTTAATATCGCTGATTCAACCGTTTATTCTACGCTGAAAACCCTTGAAAAAAAGGAGTACATATTGGGTACAGCCGAGAAAGTCGGAAATATGCCAGACCGCACCGTTTATAGTCTTTCTGACAAAGGAAAAGAGGAATTTATAGATACGCTAAAAGCATCCATCCTACAATTCAATTATGATACAAATATCTTTTCCATTGCCGCATTTTTCCTAAATACATTTACGACAGAGGAACAACAGGAGCTTTTACGGGAACGCCTTACTGTCCTACAAAAATACCGTGCAGGCATTGAAAAGCAAGTAAATCCCTTATGGGAAAATGAGGTTTCCGCTACCCATTCCGCAAATGTAAAACGAATGATAGATTTAGTAGATGCGGAAATAACAGGAACAAATCGTTTGCTTGAAAGCTGCAATAAAAACGCATAGTTCAAATTTATAAAGAGCCGATGAGCTGTGAGTTCTCTCACAAATTCATCGGCTCTGCGTCTGTGCCAATACCTGCAATGATTTTTCTAAGTCTATGCTGACTTCCTTGTTGCTCTCAATCATTTTCGATATCTCGTTTTTTCTGGCTGTGTTTTTTCATATTCCCCTTCCTAATTTATCTTCCTTCTGATATTATCTTCTTATAAGACTGACACACTACAGAACACGTGGAGGTGAGTGGCGGGGCTGTACAGCGGCGACCTCGTATTTTTATATGTTGTCGGTCATCTGTTAAGGCATCAATGATTGGCGCATTACCCTAAGGAAACGGGACAGAATCTGTTTTCATCCTATCATTTTTGCGTGTTTTGTGGTATGATGGCAGTGTGTTTGAAAGGATGGTGGCAAGGTGGAAATACTGAGTAAAATAGACCTTTTCCAGAAGGAGATCAATGCGCTGCACCCGATGGAGGGAGGAATACTGGGACAGATACAGGATTATTACCGGGTGGGGCTGACGTGGACGTCCAACGCCTTGGAGGGGAACTCCCTGACGGAGAGTGAGACGAAGGTACTCCTGGAGGACGGTCTGACAGTAGGCGGGAAACCGCTCCGGGATGTGTTCGAGGCGGTGGACCATGCGAAAGCCTATGATTTTATGTTTTCCGTGTTCCAGAACAGGCGGATCGATGAGCAGACGGTGCTGAAGATGCATGGACTGTTCTATCAGAACATCGAGCCGGAGTATGCCGGGCGTTACCGGGATGTCCGGGTGCTGATCACGGGATCGCAGTATCCCGTGGCGGCTCCAGAGAAGATACAGAAGGAGATAGATGGGTTGTTTGCCTGGGTACAGAAGGAGCGGGACGGATATCATCCCGTGGAATTTGCCGCCCAACTCCACAAACGGTTTGTGTTCATCCACCCGTTTAAGGACGGGAACGGCAGGGTGGCAAGGCTCCTTATGAACCTGGCGCTGATCCAGGACGGGTACCTGCCTGCGGTTGTGCCGCCCGTCCTGCGGGGGGATTATGTGTCACTGTTAGAGCGGGCACACAGGGATGACAGGGATTTCATGGAATTTATTGCGGAGCGGGAGTTTGAGTCTCAGAAAGAGATACTGCGGCTGTTCCAGCTCCCGTTTCCAAGGGAGGGGCAGGAGCAGAAGGGAATGGATCAGTCCCCCACATTACACTAAGGTCATAAACAGAAGAAAGAGATTTTAGGATAAAGCTGTAGTTGTACAGAGGAACTGTTAAAATGCCTCAGCCGCGCACACAGGCAATGACAGCGCGTACGCGGGTTCCGTCATTGGACTGGATACGGTACGCTCCCGCGGCCTCGGGCACGATACAGGTTTCCGCGTAATGCAGTTCCATGGAGTCAAAACGTCCGTCCTCACTGACGAGCAGGGCACACGTTCCCTCCACCAGATTGAGCATGTGGACGCTTCCGTTTCTACGGATTGGCAGTTCTGTCGATGTGCTGACGCGGTAGGTATCCAGAAATTCCCGTTCATGCAGTCCGGTGCGTTCCACGGTTCCATTTTCAGCCTGGTGTATGAGGGTGAACCTGCAGGGACAGATTTTGTCCGTTCATGGTGTCCAGCATGTCGAAGCGGATGGGAAACTCCTTGCCAAACCGTGCATGAACCCGTTCGCCCAGAAGCTTTTGGGGGTGGGAGTAGACCAGATTCAGCGCGGGTGTCTGAATGATTTTTCCACCGAAATCCAGCAACAGGCTGTTCTCTTCCGGGACACCGTCGAAGCTCCACGCATAGTTGCTGCCGTTTTCCGGCAGGTCAAAACGCGTCTTCATCCAGTTTCCACCCCACACGCCGGGATCAAAGTAGGGAACCATGCGGAAAGGCTGACCTGCAGCCTGTTTCATGGCATCGCGGTAGGCGCTGCCGGAAACCATGGCGGGAGCCTGCCGTGTTGTCATGTCGAGATAAAAGTCTATTTTCGGGAGCAGTCTGTCCTTGACGCGGTCTGCCCAACGCCATTCGGCAAAGAATCCCCGCTTGTATTTTTCATTGCGCGGAAGGTCTGTGCGTGCTGTCCGCCAGTTGGGCATTCCGTGCCAGTAGCGCAGCTGGATCTCCCAGCGCGTGATATCTGCCAGAATGAGGATATCTCCCCCGCACACGAGGGAAGCGCCCACGCCGTAGACCAGCACGATGCCGGATTGGATATCCTCAATTCTGCGGCGGGCTTTTTTCAGATGCTCAACAGGATAAAAATCTTCCAGACGCCAGGTGGTCATGATGCCAAATACAGGGTCGTCCGTCAGTTCACGCGCAATCATCGCGTCGATATCTACAGGCGGCAGCGCGAGGTCGTCGCTGTGTATGAAAGTGCTGATATTGAGTGGGTCAAACAATGCTTTTAGCTCGTCCTGCTCCACGCCCGGATAGCATTCTGCAACGATGACAGTTTTGGCACGTTCGCTGCATAATGAAGATATTCTGGAACAGATGGCTCCGCAGTCAGTGGCGGCATTGTCGTGTCCGGTTATTTTAATGAAACAGATATAAATCCCCCAGCAGAGCTGGGGAGACTAGCAGACGC
>CAJUKA010000226.1 GCA_910586585.1 uncultured Lachnospiraceae bacterium | reverse complement strand
CCTACTGGGGTTCACGGGCTTCTTAAGCAGCGCAAACTTTTTACTCACAAGTATTTTATATATCCGCTATTATAATCTTCGCAAAACAGCGTGGCCGCAGGCAGGACTGCCAAAATTGGCGCAAACAGGTCGTAGCCGCTTAAAGAATGCGAAAACACTTACTGTCATAGCCGGCGAAAGTATACTCGTCTTTAGCCGTATAATTAAGGATTTTCTCACATTGTATGCCCCCGTTCATCCCAAATTAATTCACCTGTAAGGGCATCAATTGCAAGTATTTTATGGCATAGAAAATTTCTTTCATCTTCATCATTGCCAAGCCAAAATCTCCAAACAGGTGTAATCAACATTTTTCCTTCCGGTGAATTGATTACAATATATTCCAATGTAACTTTAGAAACCATTATCTGGCTTTCATCTTCAAAAATTAAAAAATCCGCTTGTTCCTGCAGTCTTTCTACGGCTTCGTCTGGCGAAAGAATGTTTTTTGTCAACCCTATTTCTTTCACAGAAAACAGAGAGCCTTTTACCATTTCAATTCCATTATTATCAAATAAAAAGGTTAAATCATTATATCCTAATACGGGCATACCATCCAACGTATATCGAAATACAATTTTATAGTATGGCCTCCTTCCATTATTCCCATAGCCTTGAACACAGTCTGCAACATAATTATCAGCGTTTGTGATGGCATTTACTGTTCGCTTACATATGCCAATTGCAGCATCTATAGAAACACCAACTTTGCTGTCCGAAACAGCAGAAAGTCTGTTATCTTCAAATGGATATAAATCATAATACCTATTTTCCAAAATAATAATCTGTTCTCCCGAAACAGTAGTTCCGCCATTTGAATAACTAACTTGATATAGGAAGTAATTTCTTATGTCAGGGTCAATGTCCAGTGTCCATACATCATTCAGCTCATCATACTCTGCCTCATCTGCTGCATCCAAAAATACTGACTGAAAAAGGTTTGCACGGACTTCCTCGGTGATATCTTTTGTCAAATATTCATATTGGCTTACACGATTAATGCCATCCACATCAATAACTGCATCAATAAAAAGGCTTTCCTTGTTCAAAACATCTATCACCCGCTCTATTTTCGTACCTTCATAATTAGCAAATATGTCTAAGTTTCTCTGAGTAACAGAATTGGCAGAAATACTTTCTGGAATATTTGTAATGATTTCATTAGTATTTTGCTGTTGAACTTCTTCTGTGTCTTCATGTTCCGATGTAGCAGCTCTAACTCCATTACGTTCTCCCACATTTGGTTTCTGTGCGCAAGAAACCAAAAAACAGGATATTATAACAATTATTATCATATACTTTCGATGCATATTTATCTCTCCATTCATATATCAGCTAAAGATAAGTTCGCATAGTTCTTCATACTCACAACAAGGGAATGAAAATAAATCCCATCCCCTTATATGCAGCTTACTTTGAGGCATCCGTACTCCATTGTCCGCTTGTTACAACTCCTCTATTGACATCTCTCTCATCAATCATTGCTCCCAGATAAAGATAACGTCCAACAGTATCTGAACCGTAGTACCTTCCTCCAAAGTTTCCCGTTCCAGTGCGGCCTGTTGTATAACTTACTAGTACAGCATTGCGCAAATAGCAGTGAATACAGCACCTGCTATTTGCACCAGTCCTGCGTTGTCGTCAGTCAACAATGCCACCGCATTGCCTCCTTCCTCCGCCTTGTCCTGTCACAAATAGCAGGCACTGTTTTTCACTGTTATTTAGGCAACGCTGTACTAGAGAATTGTACCATTCAGACGCATTGTTATCAAGAATTCCATAAGTAATCCCATACCGATTGTTTTTTACACTGTCTACCGTAACCACCCATTCTCTGTTATATAAACGTTTCATCGAAGAAGATGATGTCTGAACCAATTCCCCATTGCCAAATGTGAAATTGTAATAGAGAACCTGCGACGGACCAGATCGAAGTCTTACTCCGTCTCCGTCCACATCTGCATTAGGATCGCCCAATGCTCTTGACGTGTTACCAATTACCACTCTCGCAGTAACATATTCTTCAGATGATTCATCACCTTGCTGGACATCAGCATTCTGGGCATATGCATCAACATGGAATATACACAAAAGGCAAACACACACCAGGAAACTACTAATGATTTTAAAGTACTTTTATTTTGCCTTCATTTTCTTTCTCCTCCTCATGTTAAATTTATTGAGATATTTATACAAAGGTATGTTTACTACTTATTTAACGTTTATAGATATTCTTATCCTTTGAATCCCTCTTTCTGCCTGTTTGGTTGCGTTATTGTCTATTGTCTGCTGGTATTCCTGATAAGGTACAATAAACAAATCCGTTACCTCATCTGCGGCAATATTATATTTAACGACATAACACCCACCGTCTTCGAGTCTGTATATATAATTCACTGTTCCTCTTGTCAATATTTCATCTTCCGTTACATTATAATCACAGTAAATTTCCCTGATTATAACATTGCTATCCAACCTGTTGATTGTTTCTGCTAATTCCTCTCCAACTTTAGCAAAATTTTCGTTGTCAGGCTTTATCTTTTCCGATATTACATCAACACTGGAAATACATTCAATTTCAACAATACGCCCGGAATCCAAATCATACAGTGCCCGATAGCTCACTTGTCCTGAATCACCTGCTTCTATCCGGCATACTCCATTTATATCGGTTTCCAAAGATGTTTCCAGACTGTCTGTTTCAATTTGATATATGACGTGGAGCATAGTCTTCATTTGTTCCACGGCATTTTCTTCAACTGCATCATCTACAGAAAATACCTCACATGAAAGGTCTTCTTTGCTTGTCATCAGACTGTAATCTCTTTTATAATAAAAATCTATAATTTGTAATAATTCTTCATCTGTTAACGCTCTTTCCGGCAAAACAAACATACTGTCTTCTGTTATAAAAGCTAATGTATCTGCCGTAATCATTTTCTCATCATCAACAATTTCCAATCCATTTTCAGGAAATTTTCCGTAAACCTGATAATCATATAGCAGCATTTCCATTCTTTCTTTCTCATCCTCTGTAAGCTCCCTTGAATAGGTATCAATATCTTTTACAGAATTCCTTGTATAATCTGCCATTTTCTTCTTTTCATTCTCATCTATAGAAAGCATACGCTGTTCAATATAATTTACAGCCGCATAAACAGTTCCTGATATAAGCAGGCAGGAACTGATAGCAACAGCAGCAACATACTTTAAATGATATTTGGTGGTTTTTTCCGGTAAATTCTGCAATGTCAAATTTACCTTTTTAAAATAACTATCCGGAACTTTTATCTGTTCCTGCTGAATTTTTTTTCTTATGAACATATCCATATTTTCCTTCATGCCATTTCTCCTCGCTAATATACTTTGCTAAAACTTCAAATTATTTGCTGCAATTTACTTCTCGCCCTGCTTAGCCGGGACTTTACTGTTCCTTCAGGAATATGCAAGATTTTGGCAATTTCCTTGGTAGAGAAACCTTCATAATAATACAGAATTACCACCTTGCCATACTCCTCATCTAACATCAAAACCGCTTCCCACATTTCACCAGTTCTTTCTTCTATGGATTTTTCAAATAATCCTAAATTATCATATAAAACCTCTCTTTTCTTCTTTCGTAGCATTTTTTTTGATACATTTACGAGAATTGTCATAATCCAAGCCTTGAAACTGTCACTTTTCTTTAATGAAGATAAATGCTCATATGCCGTTAAAATAGTTTCACTTACAGCGTCTTCTGCATCATCTGTATTCTTTAAAATACTCATAGCCAGCCTGTACATTGAAATCTGATTTTCTATAACCAGACTCTCAAATTCATCTTTGTTTAACTTATTCAACCATTTATCACCACCTTCTCCCATGAACATGTTCATATGTTAGAGTCTTTTCATTGCATTTTGGTTCCCACAAAATATATTTTTTTGATTTTAATGGAAAAGTTGTATAATATGGATTAAAAACGATTTCTACATAAATACACGCTTTGGAATCTCTTTTTCGATTATTTGAGTATATATTATACGACAGGGATTTTATAGCAAAAAATTTTAATACAAAACTATTGTTTACCCAATTTTTCATTAGAACAGCAGGCACAAATATTGACCTTTTACGCTATACTAACTTTATAAATGATACTATGATATTCAATAAGAGAGTTGCTTTCAGAGTTCCAGCATCTGATATAACCCACCTTGATTATCGGGCAGAAAACAAAAATCAGACTTCAGATATAATCTTTCATCTGCTCCCTTCTCCATATAGCGTAGTGATTGTATATAAATGTCAAACATGTATGAACCCAGATAAGGAGAAAACTTAAAATTGTGTTTAAGACAGCAGACAT
>CAJUKA010000225.1 GCA_910586585.1 uncultured Lachnospiraceae bacterium | reverse complement strand
GTATATGGTGCAGGAATTAAGAAAGACAGTGCGGAGAGTGGATACCGGCGGAAAAATGCACTACCGCAGAAGCACGACAAGGGCGGCAAGAGACTGGAGGGGTATCCCGAACGGCGGGACAGAGCGCACATCCGCAGGCTTTAACTGCAGCACTTACAACAGCAGCAGGAAGCAGTATAAGCAGGTGTGCTTTTCACATTCCATAAAAGAGGATACGGTAAAACAGCTTATCCTCGAAACGATACGGTATGCCTTAAAAAGCGTCCGCATGGACGAGGCGGCGTTTATAAAAAATATGCGGAGTGCATCCGAGGTCAGGGATAAAAGCGAGGTCAAAAAATTGAAAGCAGACTTTTCTAAAAAAGAGAAACGTTTTGCAGACCTTGACCTGCTGATCAAAAAGGTGTATGAGGACAACGCAATGGGGAAGCTGCCGGACAGACGGTATGAAATGCTTTCTTCCGATTATGAGAAGGAACAGCAGGAGCTTGAAATCTCCATGCAGGAAATCCGTGAAAAACTTGCACAGTTTGAGGATGACACGGACAGGACGGAGGAATTTCTTTCCCTTGTCCGCAAGTACACCGACATTCAGGAACTCACGCCCGCCATTGTGAATGAATTTGTTGATAAGGTCATGGTGCATAAAATAGAGGAAATCGACGGAGAACGTGTGCAGGAGATCGAGATTTTCTTAAATTATATCGGGAAGGTGGAGCTTCCGGTGCAGGAGCTTTCTGAGGAAGAAATGGCGGCGGAGGAAAAGAAGCGGAAACGCCGTGCATACAGCCGTGCCTACCTGAAAGAATACCGTAAAAAGCACAGACCGGAAATCCGGCGTGTGATTGAAGGAGCAAGGGAGGCGGACAAACAGAAACAGATGGCGGAGGCGGAAGCATCAGCGGACGGACTCCTGCATACGGACGGTACGGAACAGGTTGCAGCTATGGTAGCAGGGGAAAACAAGATTATTGTAGAGAGCAGCCTTCCGACCAAAGAGGAAGTGAAAGCAAAATATGGCAGATAGTTTGATAATAACAACAAGCATGAAAGTGAGGATTTTGATATGGCAAAACTTAGAGATTACAACATGAACGGGACAATTATTTTAGGAGTGGATGCAGGCTATGGGAATTATAAGACGGCAAGGTGCTGTTTCCCGACTTCCGTGAGCAGGAGCAGTCAGCCGCCTGTCTTTACAAGAGACTATCTGGAATATGAAGGCAGCTATTACACCATAGGCGAGGGACACAAGGATTTTGTTGCGGAGAAAAGCCTGGATGACGATAATTATATTCTTACTCTTGCCGCCATTGCAAAGGAGCTGAAAGCGAGAGGATTATCGGCTGCAAAGATACATCTTGCGGTAGGGCTTCCGTTAAAATGGGTGCAGGCACAGAGGGATTCCTTCCGTGAATATATGATGCAGAACCGCCATGTAGATTACAAATATGCAGGTAAACGATATACGGTTGACATCGCGGACTGTACGGTCATGCCGCAGTGTTATGCGGCGGTAGCGGAGAGCCTGCCGGATTTTAAGGGGATGCACATGATAGCGGATATCGGCAACGGGACGATGAATGTGATGATACTCAACAACGGCAAGGCGAGCGAAAGCAAGTCGTGGACGGTAAAGCTGGGGGCGAATGAATGTTATATGGCGATCCGCAATCTTATACTGGACAGGAAAGCGGAGGAACTTCCGGCAGAGATTATCGAGAATTATCTGCGTTATGGTGATATAAAAGTGGGCGGGGAATACCAGCAGCTTATGGAAAAAGCGGCAAAGAGCTATGTGGATAAGATATTTGCGGAACTGAAAGCACACGGTTATAATCCGAACCTTATGAAACTGTATATCATGGGCGGCGGCGCAAAGATTGTGGAGCTTGTCGGGGATTATGACAGTGACAATGTTGCCTTTAACCATGATATACGAGCAAACGCCAAAGGCTATGAATATTTCTGCTATATGAAACTCCGCAGGCAGAAATTGATGGCTTCCGCCGGATAAGGAGATGTGTCTGAATGAAGAATAAAAACCACAATATCCGTTTCAACATGGAGAGAGGGGATGAGTGCAGGGCATGGGAACTCCTGCACTCCCCGCAGATACGGCAGATGTTCAAGTCACAGAACAGATTTGTGATAGAAGCAGTCAATAATTATTATGACCGCTGTGTGGCGGTAAAGCGTGATCCTTATCTGGAAACAAGGGAGAAAGAGGACGCTTTTGCGGAGCGCATCGTGGAAATGGTGGAAAAGAAAGTGATGTCCAATCTCCCGGCGCTTTTTGGGATGTATATGGCACAGATGCAGTTTTTTCCCTTATCCGTTCCTATGGGTGCATACCCAGCGGCGCAAGGCGGCATGGTGTACGGTCAGGCATCAGCAAACGGTATGAATAACGGAAATGCAGTAATGGGCGGGGCAGTTTCTCCAAGTGTTTCCAATCCGGCAGATATGGAAGCAGCGATGCAAAATGCAGGGGATGTGCAGGAAGAAGCTGTATCGGAGAATCCCACAGAGCCGCCGGACAATGACTTGATTGATTTTGATGCATTTTAATATATTTGCAGAGTAGGGCTATGGTAATCAGGTTTACTGTAGCCTTATTTTTGTGGATTTTTTCACATCAGAGCATAAATGCATCCATATTTTCATAAAAGACCGACAAAGGGTAGCCGAAAGGCTACAAAATAAGGACAAAGAGCAGCCATATAAGGCTGCATAATAAAGGGCGGGCATTTAAGCCCGCAAAATAAGGGCAAAGAGCAGCCGGAAGGCTGCAAATAAGGGCGCAAATGTAGCCGTCTGTTTTGAAGCTGGAATACCAGTTTTCAGACAGGCGGCTTTTTTATGCCCGTAAAGAATCTGCTCCACGAACTGTTTCGGAGTAGCTCAAGGAGTGACTGGCAGTAATTTCTAGGGAGGGCGCAAGCCCTTCCCTAAGCTCTCGGCGTTTGAGAGCGAAATACACCCTACGCACAAAACTTCGTTTTGTACTCCGGGGATTTCGCCCTTGCAGGGGGCAAATTTGCGCCTGCGCAAATTTACAGTCCGAAAGAGCCGGACTGTATTTATCCATACCGCCCAGAGGACGGGCGCATGAATGGCGATGCTGCTTACGGCTACATTTCAGGGCAGATGTGCAGCATCGTCATAGGGACTTCATAAAACGAAGCCCTTATGCGGCTGTCAGAAAGCGACAGCCGTAAATTGCCCGTATTCGGACATCGGTTCGCAGACAGACGTCTGATAATGACTGCTCACAAAAATCTGCGGCGGCAGATTATCTATAAAAAGAAAGGAAAATCGCATATGAGGAGAAATTCATTTATAGAAATGGCAAAACTGCATGATTTATCGGGGCGCATCACTTATATTTCAAGCCATGCCAAACAGGAGCATCTGTATGAAGTCTATGCAACGGAGCCGGACAGGGCGTTCTGGCGGGAACTTGCCAAGTGTAATCAGGAAGAATTTGAAAAAAGCGGGACGAATGGAAAGTGCATCGAAGCAAGGGAGCTGATGATCGCCCTGCCGGAAAGTTTCATCAACCATGACCATGATGAGCTGCTGAAAAGGATGGTTGACGGATTTAAGGATAGGTACGGCGTGGAGTGTTTTGCTGCACTTCATCATAACAAACGGAAAACAAACCTGCATATCCATATGATATTTGCGGAGAGGAAACGGTTAGACCAGCCGGAAGAAAAGACTGCCACCCGGAATATGTTCTATGACGAGCAGGGGCGTCATGTGCGGACAAAGAAAGAGATACTTGGCGGGGACGGAAATATCCGCAAGGGCTGTAAAATCATCAAAAAAGGCGAAGCGTATGAACGCAGGATTTTTACTGTAAAAGACGGACGCTTCAAGCAGGAATCTTTTCTGGATGAGATAAAAGTATTATATACGGATCTGATTAACCAGATGGTGATTGACGATAAGGACAGGCTCAGCATATTTGATAAAAACGGTCCGTACCTTGCCACAAAGAAAGTCGGTAAAAATAATCCCAAAGCGGAGGCGATAAAAGCAGACAATGAAATCCGCATGGAATGGAACAGGGCTGTTGACCGTGCTATTATAAGCGGCGTATCCGAGACGGAGGTTGTGGAACTGAAAAAGACAGAAATCACGGAAAAGGTAAAGGAATCTGTGGAGCAGAACGGTAACAAGCCGGAGCTGTTCGGGGAGATTGTCAGGGCGGCGATTTTATTATTAAAGTGTCTGATTATAAAAGCTATGCAAAAGGTAATGGATATAGCGGAAAAAGTTATTGATAAAGCTGCTGATGCCATAAAGGAAATACCAAAAGAAATGGAAAGTCATGCCCATGTAAAAGCTGGTTCGGCGACTCAGCAGGAAAAGAAAAAGATACCATTTTCTGTTAA
>CAJUKA010000224.1 GCA_910586585.1 uncultured Lachnospiraceae bacterium | reverse complement strand
AAGAGCATGGAGAAATAACTCCTAAAGAAGCCGAAGCAGTTACGGGCAAGTCTGCCGCGACTGTGCGAAGATATTTTAAAATGCTCACAGGTACAAGATATATAGTGGCAGAGGGGAGTACCAACAATATAGTTTATCATATTGCTGCGAATTTGCCAGAAGATGATTAAAATAGTTTTTCAAAAGCGAATTTCCTAAACAATGATTAGGCGATTCATGCAAATGAACTTCAATGCGCTGTTAAAGAGAATTTCAGTGTGTTCTTTTGAATGGTAGCGTATTGATGATGAAGAATACAGTGGCGGTCTTGTAAATATTTTGCAGGACAGCATGAGTTTTGTTTCCAGAAATACGAAGAAAGCATGGAGAAAGATAGGAAACGGAAGAATTGAGATGCCGGATTATCCGGATACGGCTGTCCTTGAGGGAGTCGTGAATGCACTGATTCATAGGGACTATCTGGAATTGGGAAGTGAAATCCATATAGATATGTTTGATGACAGAATGGAGATTTACTCTCCGGGCGGCATGTTGGATGGGCGCAAGGTGCAGGATTTAGATTTGAGAAATGTATCGTCCAGAAGACGGAATCCGATTATTGCCGATATATTTAATCGTTTGAAATATATGGATTGTCGAGGCAGCGGTTTTAGGAAAATCTTGGATTCCTATGAATTTCAGGAACATTATACAGAGGAAATGAAACCGGAGTTTAGGTCGAGTAATAGTGAATTTTGGCTGATACTAAGAAATTTAAATTATAATCTTAATAATATTGGCAATGATTTATCGGCACAAATTGCCGATAATAAAATGCCGATAAAAAATGCCGATAAAAAAGTGCCGATAAAGACGGGACAGCAGTTAGAGAAGATACTTCAATATCTATCAGAACAAGAGGAATGTTCTTGCAGAGATATTTGTGTCCTTTTAGATGTAAAAGAACGTAAGGCAAGGCAATTGCTTCAAATATTGCAAGAGCAAGACAAAATAGAGATTATTGGTGCAAATAGGACAAGAAGATATAGGTTGATAAAAGGATAAGTGTCATTATGAAAGTGGAGGAACAATTTATTGATACTTACTTGGAAAAAGAAGAGTATGACATGAACTATCAGACCAAGCATAAACCGTGCGATTTTTTACAGGAAGATGGTAACTGTAAATTGGGCGATTGTAAACCTGATAGCTGCAAAAAATATTCATATACCGACCAGTCGGAGAGATTGTCAAGCTTGCTTAGTATATTAGATGTGATAGAGATTTGTCCGGCAGCTTTTGAGATTTTTGAGAAATTAAAGGAAGAGTATAGGTTTAGAGTGCGAAGATAAAAATGGAGATACGATATGAACCTGACAAATTTTTTAAAACAGACGGATGCCCTTGTGGCGCAATATTCAACAGAGCAGCTCATTGCTTTTATTCATGAGATTGGGAGGGTTTTTCCGGAGCATCGCAGGGAAGACTTTTTGGAAATGCTACGATCTGTCGGAAATAAAGAGGAGAAAGCGTCAAAGAAGAATACGGAAAAAGATATTGATTTTGATGAGATGTATCGTTATGTCAGAAAAAATTTAAAGAGTATTGATTCACAGGAAATTACGATTACTGGAATATTGAATGAAGAATATGATGACTGGTACGATGACAGTGGCGAGGAATTTTATTATGAGGACAACAACGGTATTTCAGATATGCTTGCGGAGGCTTGTGATTTTGTGCATATCTGTATGGACAGGGAGAGATATAAAGAAGGCTTTGAAGTTGGGAATCAAATGTTGGAAATGGAAATTCTGTGCGATAATGAGTACGGCGATGAAGAATTTTCACTTGGAGATATGGTGCATCATGAACTTTTGTATTGCAATCTGAAGCAGGTTATCCTTGATACGGTATATTGTGCATATCATGCAGTACCGCCAATCAAACGCCCGGAGGCATTGTATGGCATTATTGTAAATGCAAAAGAGGATGCAGTCACATTAGAAGCGATTATGCAGCATGGCGATGAAGAATTACCAGCGCTTGAAGAATTTCTTTCATGCTGGATTACATATCTTGGCGATAAGACGGGGCATGATGCGGACCGCCTTATTTTGGAAGCTGCCGGTCTGTTAAACGATATTCCTTTGGAGATCCAGTATGCGGAAAAATATGCCGCTGTCCATCCGAGATTATATCTGAATATATTGGAAAATGGGAAATATGCGACGGCAAATGACATGGTGTCCATAGGAATACAAGCGATGAAGGCGATACCAAAGAAATATATTATGCGCAGCAGGGTTGCCCTGAAAACGGCTGAGTATGTGATTGCAGCAAATGGAGAGTTGCCTTTGCTGGAAAAGTGCTATTATGCGGCATATGAATCGGATACCTCCGCATTGAACTATCTTCGTGCGCTGTTAAATGACTGCGAAAATGAGAAGAAAAAGGAAGAACTTCAAAAAGTTTTTATGAAATTACCTGTACATAAAAGCAACGGTTATTTTGGCATGTATGAAAGCAGCGGTTCTTGTTCTGAGAGGGAAGAAAACAGGCCGGACGGGAATATGGTGTTATTGCTCAGATTTTTGGACGGGCAGTTTGCGGACGTATTGGATCAGGGATTGAACCAATCGCAGGCATTGGGCTGGACAGGAACTTTTATGAAACAGGGAATTGCGCTGTACCTGTTATATTTGTATGAGGGGCAATGGCACGGCAAGGGAATGGCTGCTATGGCAGAGATTGTGAAAAGCGCCATGAAATTTTCCTCAGAAGAATACCGAAAAGGTGTCTGTGGGTCTGAGGAGACAGGCGAAAACGAGTTGTTTTGCCAATTATTTTTAAAGTGGAAGTCTATGGCGCAAATGGAATCGGATATGAGAGAACGCGCGGTAAAAAGAATTACAGCGCTGCTTGAAAAGCGGACAGCAGGAATTATGGACGCAAACCGCAGAAATTATTATGGGGAATGCGCAGCGTATATCGCCGCTTTGGGTGAGGTGCGGGAATCTTGGGGCGAGTTGGGAGCAAAACAGAAACTTATGACGTCGTATAAGGATAAGTATACACGAAGGAGCGCATTTCGGGAAGAAATGAGAAATTATGGCTGGATAGATACTAAGAGAAAATAGGAGTTTCTGATGAAAAGCACAGCAGAGTTGGAAAAAAGAATAGATTGTCTGGAAAAGGAAAACCAATATCTGAAAAAGCTGCTGGCAGACGCGGGGATTTCTTATTCTGAAAAAGAGACAGATACTGATGTGAATGAATATGATCCAAATCAAGGGGCAAGAATTATACCAAGAGAGATTACAGAAACGGATGCAAAAGTGTTCTTCAGCATGTTTTGGGGGCGCACGGATGTATACAGCAAGCGTACCATAAAGAAATCTACAGGGGAAGTTAATTATTATACACAGTGTTATAACTTTTGGAAAAACGGCTGCCCAAGGATTACGGGAAGTAAGATAAAATGTCAGGATTGCCAAAGACAGGCATATAGGGAGTCAAAGAAAGAGCAGATCATTGACCATTTAAGGGGAAATTCAGAGGATGCCACAGACGTCATAGGCGTTTTTCCGCTTTTGCCGGATGATACCTGCAGGTTTATCGTCTTTGATTTTGATAATCATGAAAAAGGTGCGGAAAAAAATGATTTTGCCAACACTGACGATCTGTGGAAAGAGGAAGTAGACAGCCTGAGAAGAATATGTGATATAAATGGAATAGATGCGCTGGTAGAGCGTTCCCGTTCAGGGAGAGGCGCACATCTCTGGATATTCTTTCAAAAACCAATAGAAGCTGAATTGGCAAGAAAATTCGGCAATGCGCTGTTAAACAAAGGGGCTGAATCTGTTAATTTGAAGTCGTTTCGGTTTTATGACCGCATGCTGCCAATGCAGAACCACCTTCCTGTAGGCGGTTTGGGCAATCTGATTGCACTGCCTTTGCAGGGGCAGGCGTTAAAAGAGGGGAACAGTGCATTTATAGATGAACACTGGAATGCATATCCAGACCAGTGGGAAGTGCTGCTGAACAAGAAAAACTTTCAAAAGAGTTTATCGAAGATAAGATAAAAGAATGGACTGAGGGAAGTCTTGATATTGCCGCAAGCTGCGAAGATATTTTTGAAAACGATAACGAAAAGCCGTGGGACAGAACAAAACGTTTTCAAAAGGGAGATGTTGACGGGATACTACATGTTACATTGTCAAATGGTGTGTATGTGAATACGGTAAATTTACAGCCAAGAATACAGAATCAAATTAGGAGGATGGCTGTGTTTTCCAATCCTGTTTTTTTCAAAAACCAGGCTATGGGATTGTCTAATTTTGAACATTGCAGATATATTTATCTTGGAAGTGATGAAGGCGGATTCATCAAAGTTCCAAGAGGCATATTGGAAAATATAACCGAGGCGTGCGAAAAAGCCGGT
>CAJUKA010000223.1 GCA_910586585.1 uncultured Lachnospiraceae bacterium | reverse complement strand
AAAGTTGGTGGTAGGATATTAAAATCTATTGGAACAAAGAAAGCAACTCCAAAAACCTAATCGGTCAAAGGGTTATGGAACTGCGGACGGAAAGAAAGCTATCCCAGAAAGCTCTTGCCGAACAGCTCCAGCTTGCCGGATATGAATTTAGCGACCTGACTGTTTTACGGATTGAAAAGGGAACAAGGTTTGTCCCGGATTATGAAGTGGTAGCTCTGGCAGAGTTCTTCCATGTATCCTGTGAATACCTCTTAGGCGTACAGGACAAAAAATAAGCAGCAATCTGTTTTCACATCACAGACTGCTGCTTAAATTTTTGTTGAACCGATAGCCAATGCCCCATACGGTCTGTATGTAAAGCGGCTTGCCCGGATTATCCTCTATTTTCTCCCTTATATGGCGGATATGGCTCATAACAATATTGTAATCGCCGGAATATGGTTCCTGCCAGACAATATCATAAATCTGCTCTTTGCTGAATACACGCCCCCTATTTTTAGCAAGTAACAAAAGTATTTCAAATTCTATTTTTGTCAGAGCAACTTCATTTCCTTTTAAAAGCACCTGATACCTCTCTGGAATAATTGTCAGTCCTTCAAAAGATAATCGCTCTGAATCTGCTCTTTCACAAGGCACTTGGTTTACTTGGTATCCACTTTCAGACAACAGATGCACCAACTTTCTATACAGTTCCTCATCTGTATTGTCTAAATGGAGGAAAAACACCTCACCCAACGTATCACCCCCAACACTCATTATAGGTGTTTTATGCCCTACATAATAATAAATTAACAATTAACTTGTTATCTTCTAAACTGGCTGAAACACCACCCTTCATTTTTTCTGAAAGTAATTTCACGATATATAACCCCAATCCTGAATTAGATTGACTGCGTGATAAATCGGCTGTATAAAACTTTTCAAACAGCTTTTCAATCTCTAGCTCATCTCTATATCCTTCCTCTATCAAATTTTGAAATCTAACCTCTACCATATCTGTATTTACGATTTCAACCTCAAATTTCTTTATACCATATCGTATTGCATTCGAAGTCAAATTCGTAATAATACGTCTGAGCATAATTTCATCTGCCATTACATAAGTTGCTGTATTTAAAGACCGGACATTCGGAATGATTCCTTTCTCTTCAAATTGTTCTGTGAAAGACAGTACAGTATCCGCTAATATATTATCCAGATTTACTTTAATCAAGACTGGAGCATTACTCTCATCTTCCAAAAGCGAAATACTATAAAAGTCATTGATAAGTGTTTGTAAATACTTGCCTCTTGATATGGAAATTTCTAAATACTCTTTTTGCTCATCCGTTAAACAAGTCTTCTGCAACAGTTGTAAATATCCTGTCATAGATGTAAGTGGTGTTCGCAAATCATGAGAAATATTTGAAATGGATTCCTTTAAATGTTTTTCCTTTTTTAAAATTGAAGATTTAATATCCCCTTGATAAGCCTGATGACGGTTAATCTCAGCGGCAAGTTCTGTTAAATCCTTATCTATAAAAGCAACCTCTATTAGTTTTTCTACACCTGTGGAACATTCTTGTAATTGCTCTCGTACACAGCGTATTTCTCTTTTCAGGAGAAAAAGGGAAATAGCAAGACCAATACACAAAACAACTAATATAATAATGATTGACATACTATCCCCCCACTTTTTATTATTTTATTTCCGTATTAGAGAAAAAGTAACCACTTAAAGTAATCGAAATAAAAATTGTAATGCAGGACGATAGAAATACAATCAATATAGTAGATATCGAAAGGTTATCGTTTACAATATACTTTAGCTGTGACAATGTGGAATACTCAAATAATCTCCCCACCAAATCAATCTTTTTTCCAATCGTGCTGTCTATAACTGAAAAAAGTATGGGAAAAGCAAAGCATACACATATTGTTTTGGGAATATCCTTACATAAAAAGGCAAAACATACATAAATACTTGCTGTTCCTATATTTAAAACAATTCCCAAAAAAGAAACACGAAGAAGGTATAAAACCTCCTGCATATTAAATAAATCTCCCCACCCAAATTTTATCGTGTGAATCAGGCACACTGTAACCGGATATAATAACATGATAAAACCTGCGCTAATACAAAATACAAACGCTTTAGAAAAAATAATGTCTAAACGTCTATGCCCTTTAGATAGCTCCGCCTGTATTGTTCTATTAGAAAAATCTGAACCGATATAAAACCCCGAAAAAGCAGCAATCACAAATAACATAAAAATATCCTGAAAAGCATTTGCAAAGCTATCTCTGCCCCTTACTGGATTTCCCGGCTCTGTTAATAAATTTATCTCCGAATACGCACTGAAAGCAGAAATTGCCATCACAACCATAACTAAAACAATAATTATTTTCTGCCGTCTAAGTTTAAAAAGTTCTGTCTTTATTAAGTTAAACATTTCCCATTCCCCCTATGGTATTGATAAAATAGTCTTCCAGATTATCCCCTGCTAATCCTATATTTTTAATAGACAGTTTCTGTTCATTTAAGGCAAGAATCACCTTTTGCATATCATCAATATAATCATATAATTGTATTGACTGATCTGGCATAACTTTATAATTCCTTGTATTCAAAACACGTTCCAGTGCCATTGCCGCCCTTGAAACATCATCCACAAGTATAAATATATGTTTTTTACAACATTCGTCTAACCGCTCTTTTGAAATTTCTTTTATAATTTTTCCATGATGAAGAAAAATATAATTTGTTGCAAGCTGATAAAGCTCACTCAAAATATGACTTGATACCAATATGGTTAATTGTTTCTCATAGGCAAGTTTTTTTAGTAGTTCTCGGATTTCTACCATACTGACCGGATCTAATCCGTTTGTCGGCTCGTCAAGCATTAAAAATTCCGGCTCCCCCAATAATGTAGCTGCAATCCCTAACCGCTGTTTCATACCTAATGAAAAGTTCTGTACCTTTTTCTTTCCAGTATCATGAAGTCCCACAATTTTCAGACAATCTTCAACTACATTTTTATTCGGTATACCCTGTGCAATCCTCATAGCTTCTAAATTATCACGAGCTGTCATATATGGGTAAAGAGCTGGATATTCTATCATGCACCCCATACGCTTTCTTTGTTTTTCCAATTCTTTTTTCTGTGTTTTCCCAAATAATATAATATCTCCGCTGTCCGGCAAAGACAATCCGGAAACCAATCGCATAAACGTAGTCTTGCCAGCTCCGTTTTGACCGATAAACCCATAGATACGCCCTTTTTGAATCGTTATATCTACATGGTCAAGTGCTACCATATTCGCATATTTTTTTGTAAGCCCTATCGTCTGTAAAATATAATCATTCACTTTTTCGTTCCCTCCTTTTCTTTGATAGCATAATTATAAATGCCAAATCTAAAGAAAACCTTACGAAAACTTATCATAAAGCTAAGTATTATTTTGCCAGACGGTAGCCTAATCCCCATAATGTTTCTATATATTCCTCATTGGGATTTACCTTTTTCAACTTGTGTCGCAAGCGGCTGATATGGACATTTAAAGTATTGTCATCAATGGTATATTCTTCATTCCATATACTTTCAAATAAATTTGCTTTTGAAAAAACCTTTTGCGGTTGTAATAAGAATAGTTCCAATATTTTCATTTCTGTTGCTGTCAAAGTAATTTCCTGTCCGTCCACATACACTTGCTTTGCAGCCTTATCAAACTCTATATCTTTAAACACTAATTTTTGACTTTGATCAACTACATTCAACTGATTCCGGCGCAAATTTGCTTCTATTCTGGCAATCACCTCATCAATATCAAATGGTTTCGTTATATAATCATCTGCGCCAAGTCGAAGCAAATCTATCTTACTTTGTGTGGTTTCCTTTGCTGATATAACAAGCACAGGAATATTCGAGAATGTCCTTAATTCTTTCAGCAAGGCATCTCCACTTTTATATGGCAACATAATATCCAACAACACCATTTCAAATTCTTCATTTTTTAACATCTCCAGTCCATGTATTCCTGTATAAGCTGATTTTGATAAATAGCCATTACTTCTTAATGACTGACACAGCAAATGGTTAATTTCTTTGTCATCCTCTATAACTAATATGTTATTATTTGCCATAATTATTTTTCCTTTCCAACGCATCTGCGTTTATCAACGGGCTTTTCCGCATTTCTAGGTATCAACCACATTCTTCCAACCTTCATTAAATCAGGTACTCTTTCCTCAGAGCACAATTTTTGTATTCTTCGTTCAGATATTCCCCATTTTTTCGATGCTTCCTGCACAGTCATATACTCAAACACTATTACCCCTCCCTTTAGCCTTACTTTATATAGTATAGTCGTTCAAACGAATAATATCAAGAAAAAATCAAAATATCGACACACCCTCCGGGAGTGTCGAAAGACAAGAATAGCAAGCACTGCCTATGTAC
>CAJUKA010000222.1 GCA_910586585.1 uncultured Lachnospiraceae bacterium | reverse complement strand
TATTAGCGGAGGAACAAAGATGGATTTTACATCAATAAATGAAATAAGCAAGAGCTATTTAGGAAGTTTTTATTGTCAGAATATTGTTGCGGAGAAAAATAACCCTGTCAATTTTCAAGCTGTTTTAGATGTAAATATGGGGGGATTGGAGGATAGATTAAGAGTACAATACCCGAACTTGAAATATCATGTGTTAGATACTTCTAAAATCAATTCTTCACTGTGGCAGCGTAATGACTATCCATTTGAAATGTTTTTTGAAGATGAATTGGACGAATCGGTCTTAGATTGGAAACCTAAATCAAGAGAACCGTCTATGTTAGACGCAGGTGTGCAGGCAAGGATAAACGCAGCAAGTGGAAAATATGCAGTGGTCGTTCCGCCTGCGTTGGAGGAAAAACTGGAAAACAATCCAGAACTATCCCAAAGTATAATTGAAAAAATATCTACATTGATAAAAGAACAGGATACAGTGCCAAGCAGTATGGACTCCTTTACTATTACTCTGGATAATGACGGGAATATTTCAAATTACAGGCTTTCAAGCAGTGGAGGGGAAATCACGATAACAAAGAGAAACGGGCAAAAAAGCAAAGATGAAGAAACAGAGGAAATAAAAGAGCAGGAGCGAAATCAGAGATTGGCAGCGAAACGTGCATTAGAGAGAAAAGAACAGTTGGAAAAAGCAGAGTTCGATAAACGGTATCAACAGAGCCTGCTTGAAGCTGCATGGCTGTGGCAGAGTTTGTTATAGGCGGCTCTGAATGCCAGAGAAACCGCAGAAAAAATATTGGTAGCAATGGAGGATTTGTAAACATGGATATTCAAGCAATTTTGCCGGAAATCAATAATACTGAAAAATTATCAAATAACAGAATAAAGTGTGGAGATGAATTTGAAAAACTTTTACAGCAGATAAATGAGGACACGGATATTGTAGAAATGAAGAAATTTCTGGACGAAAAATTTAATGTTAATACGGTTGTTGTAGATTACAGTTGCAAAAAAACAGATACAGAAGCAGAAATGTATGATACTGCAATGCTGGAAAAATATGATATGCACGATGGGCGAAATGTGATTATCTCAAAGAAAACCTTATTAAGAATGAAAAATGATAGTACTTTTAGACAGAAAGTGTATAAATCAATCGAAGATATACCATGGTCAAGTAAATTGACTGGTGGAGAGGTAAAAGGTAATGGCGTATTTATTCATGAGGACGGGACAGGTGGCTACTATTTGGAATTTGACTGGGGCGATGATGAAGAAAAACCAAAGAAAAGAAAACATAAAGCAATATACTCTGATAGTTCACAAGCAAAAGAGTTAAATGCCCCGGCATTGGACGAAGTAAATAATATGGGATTACAGGCAGATATTTTAATTTCTCTAATGGGGAAAAACCTTAAGAAGTCGCTGGAGTGATAAAAATTAGAGACATGTAATTGCTATGCAGTTTTAGTTATGTTATAATTTCTTTGTGGCAATAGAAATTATGCCTGAATGAATGGTTTCATAATCTCAATATGATATGGAAAGGCACAGGCAGTTCTATTTGCAGGGAATTCGATAATTTGGAATTATATATATGCTTCTCCACGTACCCGTTAAGACGTAGAAGAATGTTTGTTCTACGAGATACGAACACATGAAAACTTTGTTCTTGCTTCTGTTAAAGGAAGATTATGGAGAAGAGTTGTATTCATTTTTTCAATGTGTCATATTGTGTTCCACGGGATATTAGACTGCAACGAGTGAAAGATCGTTCTTTTCGGAAGTTCGGTAATAGAATGTTATCAGGCGGGGATTTGTTTGAATCTGTTTCAGACTCAGCTCCACATCTTCAGTTCCTTTTTGAATCGTTCTGTATCCAAAATAAAGTCAAGCCAATCCTGATAAAACGCCTGAAAGCTACCTGCTTCCAGTTCAAAGGCGCCTTCAATATCATAGATGAATATCTGCCCGTATCTTTCCCCGCATGTAATCAGCCCATAATCGCGGGCACATCCATATGTGCCAAGATGAAAAAATCCATTTGGAGTATCGTTATCATGATTAAAACTTCCTGTCCTAAAGTATTTTTCAGTATTCTGTTTATAGGATTCTTCCAGAATACAGAAATATTTCAAGACGTCCAGATTCAGAAGCTGCAGCTGTGGGTCTTTGGACAGTCCGTGCAGGTAGGAGTCCCGCAGTTTCGCCTCTCTGGCACTTTTTGCTTGTGTGTGATAGAAACCAAACGAATAGAGTCCATACCCTGGTCCTGCGCCGCCGTCACCAACCTCTGTGATAAACTGGACATAATCTTCCGGAAGCCGGAAGTGATATTCTTCCTCTACTGCACGGACAAATGCCAAATCGACAGGTGGCTTCAGCTTGTATTGATGCTCAGACGCACCGTGCATCTTCAGATTCGGGTCCTTATCCCTCGCCTGCGCCAGTATTTGTTCAACTTCCTCTTTGCGAAACATAAAAGTATCTTTTTCCTTTCTGATTTATCGCTATAATTATATCATGGAAAATTCTACGGGTCAATCACAGAACTGTGAAATAATCGTAACTTCAGCACAGAGCATGTTTGACAATTCAGACGGCAGGAAGTGGCAAAAAAGAACTTTCTTTCGTTACATTTCAAACCGTTTTCGCTACATTTGGCAAAAAAGTACATAATTTCTGCCGATAAATGAAGTAGAGATATAGCAGACCAGGAGTGATAGATTTGGATATAGCAGTTGTTGATGATGAAATAGTAATCTGTAAACATATTCATGAAATGATAAAAAAACAGAGGCAGGACTGTCATGTGGTTTGCTTTTCGTCCGGGGAAGAACTTCTTGCCGCAGCCAAACCGTTTGATATTATTTTTCTTGACATACAGATGTACGGCATGAATGGCATTGAAACTGCAAAAGAAGTAAGGGAAAAGAATGCGGACACGGTTTTAATATTTATTACAGGCATAAAAGAATATGTTTTTGAAGCGCTTGATCTATATGTGTTCCATTATCTGTTAAAGCCTGTCACAGAACAGAAATTCATGGAAGTTTTTGAACAGGCATTAAGGGAAGCCGGGCTGCGGAAAATGCGCCGGAAAAAGCAGTTTTTTATCAATAAGTACAATCGCTGATATCAGTGCCTTTGTAGTGTTTATCCTGCTTGAACCTGTTAATCTTCAAGATGGAAAACAGCTTTGACAGAACGTTGAAACGGAAGCAGCAGGCAGGGCTTCCCGAAACAGATAAAGCAGACAAAAAAATACACGGAATAGGGCTTGCAAACATTAAAAATACAGCAGAGAAATATCAGGGAATAATGGTTTATAAGACAGACGGCAAGGTATTTATCCTTTCTGTGATGATAAAAAATAAAAGGGCATAGGAAATGACCAAGGGTTATAGACGGCTAAAAATGACAGGGAAACCATCATTAACAATATAAAATAACAACAAAGTATTAAATTTTTAAGGAGGTTGAACTATGGCTATTACAGGAATTGGAAACAACTACAACAATGTGTATGAGAGTACATATGCTGCACAAAAAAAGGAAGCAGCAAAGGAGGCGGGGACAAAAGATACTGCACCTGCGCAGGCAGAGAACACGAAAAAAGTCGGAACGGACAATGTATCGAACTATTATTCTTATCTGCAGAAGAATTATGATTGTATGCCAAATGAAAATGTATCAATATCCAGTGCGTATTTGAAGAAATGTTCGGGCAGTTCTGCAAAAGCAAAGGAACTGGAAGATTTTTTGAAAAAAATTCCCGAACTCGAAAAGCAGGGGTATGAACAGCTTTCAGCGCAAAATAAGGCTTTGGGCGGAACAGTGACTTATTATCAGCAGACTTGGATGATTAATAAAGACGGCAGCATACAAAGTACCGTATATTCTGTAACAGAAACAGATATGACCAATGCAGAAAGAATGAAGAAGAACATGGACGAGCGGTTGGAGAAACAGAAAGAAAAGAAAGAGGACGAAGAAAAAATAAACGAGACGAAAGAAGAAAAAGCAAAGCAGACCGAAAAGCCGAATGGAGATATGGAGGAAATTTCTGTGCCGGAACTCTCTGTCAAGTATGTGGAAGCGGGATCTGAATTGGAAGCAAAGGCAATGATGCAGAAAGAAAGGCTGGAAGATGCTTATTATCCCAAATTTGATGTGAATGTTTAGGATCTAAATAATGTGAAATACCGCAGAATCTGTGATTCCGCGGTATTTCACATTATTTAGATGAATCGGAGTGACAAGATTCGAACTTGCGGCCTCCACCTCCCTAAGGTGGCGCTCTAGCCAAACTGAGCCACACCCCGATATATATGTATAACTCAACGACATATTTCAGTATACACATATATGGAAAAATTGTCAATAAAAAATAAGAAAATTTAATTTAGAGAAAATTAACAGATTAAACGCATGAATGAAAAAGACATACATTTTTTGTGTTTTTTTGTTAT
>CAJUKA010000221.1 GCA_910586585.1 uncultured Lachnospiraceae bacterium | reverse complement strand
TTTGTGGAAATGGGGCAGTATGGGAAACCGATATCAGAGGCGGATTATGCGTACATTCAGCAGGGGGATAGGCTGTCGTTTTCCTTGGAATTTGACGCGGATAAGGATGCGATTACCATATCGGACGGGGAGCATTTTGAAACGAAAGGACTGATGGAAACACTGTTCCCGCAGAAAACAGAGCCGAAAACGGAAGTAACGCTGACCGTGGCAGAGTGCGGAGAGTTTCATAATTTTGGAGAGTTCCATGAGAATATTGCGACGGTGGATGAAGCTATTGCGATATGGAAACAGATACCGCCGGAGCGTATGAATGGTATTCCTGCAATCGGTATCAATATCCATACGCCGGGAACAGAATCATATGAGGATGTCGTTACGGATATTTTAACCGGAAACAGGTTCGAACTTGATGTTTTGGATTATATCCCCGAAATAAAAGGAAATCCGCAGGCAATGGAAGTGATTGCAGAACTGATGGCAAAACTGCCCGATATGAAGATAGAGGGCGATATAAGTGAGGCTTTGGAGGCTAAACTATGGGAAAAGCGTATGCCGAATTTGACACCTGCAGAACAGCTTGCGGTGGAGATAGACCGTTTTATTTATATTTATGATATGAATGTCTATCATGACAATAATCAGACCATGACCGAAAATGTATCGGAAATTTCAGAAATGATCGGGCAGGGAGATGTTGAACATTTGACGGAATGGCTGAATGAGGTAATTGCTACGGAAACTGCACCAAATGAAATGCAGCGGGCAAATGAGCTGCTTGAAAAGCTGGCAGAATACAAGCCACTTGCGAAGATTGAGGAAATGGAAGAACAGAATTATAATATGATGGATAATGTCCTGAATAATGGTGCAGGGGAGAAAGCACAAAAGGAGAAAAATAAAAAAATACAAGATAAGCCTACCGAAAAAATGTCCTTAAAAGCCTGTCTTGCTGAGAAAAAGGCACAGGTGGCAGGACAGGGGCACGACAAATTTACCAAAAATCAGCAGAGGGAGATGTGAGTATATGAAGAGAGTGCTTTTTGTGAGGGAAAGTAGTTTAATTCAATATTTTTGTAAGATGGATTACGAGAGTTTTTTCGTTTCATTATCGTCAAGATAAGGGAATAGATTGATTAGAATGTACTGAATATAACAAATAAGAGTTTCGATGGGATTGATTGTAATAATGCAGAAATAATATGAATGATAAGGCATGGCATGATAGTAAATGTGCTGTGCCTTATTTTTGTGCAAGTAAAATATATAAGAAATAATTACATGAATAGTCGAAAAAATTACATAAAGGAATAATATAGTCGAATGTATGATAAGCTGATATCAATTAAGAACGCAAACAATATATAAATGGTGGGATGTAATAATGTATCAATATATAGATGACAAGAATTATAAACATTTAATAGGTATTATTATTGGAGGTTCAGAAAAGGAAGAAAGTATACATGGGCTTGCTCATGTTGGAGAGCATATGTTATTGCTGCCTTGTTTTGAAAATGAAGATGAGGATGAAAGTTATAGCACATTTGGGTATACATGTATAGATCATATATTTTTATATTTTACTTCTCGAAACAAAAGTAGTTTAAAAAAAATAAGAAATAAAATAGAAGATAAAAGTGTAATAACAACAGACAAGGTTGAAATAGCAAAACATCAAGTTATTTGTGAATGTGAGAATTTAAAAGATAAAATTGCAAGTAATGAGAAAAAGGTAAAATTTATCACGGAAAATAGAATCAAGAATTTTGCAGCAGGTAATATAGATGATATCAAAAAAATTACCACACAGGAAATGGAGAATTGGCTGGAGTGCATTATAAATGAAAAAAGAATGTTCTTTTTCTCGCTGGAGGATTTCGTATATGATTCCATGCAAAGTATTTGTGTAAAGCATAATATGAATAAATACGAGCAAAAAAAAGAACAAACAGTAGAGCTTTTATATATGTGTAAAGACATAAAATGCAGATGCGATTTAGAAATTTATGCTCCCTTATTTCAAGTATCGGAAAAGGAACAGTATCTACAGTTGATTTCGGATGAATATTATATTGAAAGATATTTAATCAGATTTTCAGATCAAGTAGAAGTTACAGAAAAGTTCTTTTCATATACAGAAAGATATTTATTGATCAATATGAAAAATGTTTTGTTTGATGCATTGCCGGAAATTATCAGAGAATTAAAAAATAGTTCAGAGTGGGGGAAAAAGTATTCTTATAAAACTGAAAAAGAAAACTTATATCATCATCTGGTATTGGTCAGCAAAGAGAATGAGAGCAGTAATATTGACATTATTAATATTATTCTAAAAAAATTACTTTATGAAATTTCTTTTATTGATGTAAAAAAAGAAATTAATTTACTTGATATGATAGAAAATAGTATGTCAGCCGAAATGCAGGAGAGTCTGAAAAATAACACCAAAATTGTAATAACGTAAGTGGGTGAACTGACTGTATGGAAAAAAAGATAAATATAAAGAGCTCTGTAAAATTATTTTTTTATGGCAATGAACTTATGTTAAAAACTTCAAAAAGCAAATACTTACTATTGTTTGGGTTGAGTATCTTTGGGGGAATCATTTCTCCTGTAAATGCCCTAATTTGGGAAAACTTTTTAAATTGGCTTGTAGAAGTGTTGGGAAATGTAGAATCAATTGGGAGTATGGGGTGGGATTATTTGATTATGTTGTCCGCATTACCACTTTTAGGTTATATTTTTGATATTTTTCTTCAATATACTAAACAGGTTTTTAGTGATCAGATGAATCTTTTTATTACAGAAAGGGTGCTAAACAAATCCTTTAAATTATCAATGGAAAGGTATGATGAGTCATCAACTTATAATGATATAAAAATAGCAATTACACATACGACACAGAATTGTATGGGATTGTTGGATGCAAGTACAGAATTGATATTCTATATTGTGCAAATTGTAAGTTTTGTTCTTATATTAGCAAGTTTTAATTGGAAAATTATTATTATAGCTGTATTTGGAGCTGCGCCGTCTTTATATGTAGCATTAAAAGCAAATAAATATTGGTTTATCACATTGAATAATAGGATAGGAAAACTAAGACATATCGACTATTTAAAGAGTTTGCTCGTAAGAAATGAATATATAAAGGAAACAAAGCTCTATAATATGGGAAATAAAGTACTGGAATATATTAAGTTTTGTTTTAATAAATTCATTTGGGAAGACAGCACTGCAAGAAAAATTATATTGAGAAGGAAAACGTTAGCACATTTTTTTGAAGAAGTATTTAATTTAGTTATTAAAGCTTGGATACTGATGGATTCTTTGGAACGAAAAAGAGCAGTTGGATTAATTGTTTTACTTTTTAATTCTAATGAGAGTTTGAAAAATTCATTAATAGTGTTTTTGAGTCAACTGGCAAAATTACATGAAAACATTTTGTATTTGCAAGTATTGAAGCGTGTAGATGATATGGAGGTTGAAAATATTCTGAGCAATGAGAAGATAAATTTGCCATTCCAAAAAATTGAGTTTAGAAATGTATCATTCTCGTACTTGGGGCAGAACAAACAGGCTCTTAAAAATATATCGTTTGTTTTTGAAAAAGGAAAAACGTATTCAATCGTTGGATTTAATGGTGCTGGTAAAACTACATTATTAAAATTATTGCTTGGTTTATATGAACCGGATGAGGGGGAAATATTAATAAATGGTATAAATTTAAAACGGATTAATAAATCGGATTATTATTTGCAGATAGGTGCTATATTTCAAGACTTTATAAAATATCCATTTACAATAGAGGAAAATATTTCTACAGAGTTAAAAGAGTCTGACATAGACTGTGTGTTAGAGGCTATTAGATTTGCATGTTTGGAGGATTTAGTAAAAAAATTACCAGAAGGAATAAAGACTGTTTTAATGCGAGAGTGGAATAATGGGATAGATATTTCACAAGGGCAATGGCAAAAAATAGCAATGGCAAGATGTTACTATAGAAAACCAACTATTATGATTTTAGACGAGCCGTTTTCTTCAATTGATATTGAAGCTGAAAATTGTATTGTAAAAAATATAAAACAAATGAGTAAAGAAAAACTGAATATTTTTATTACGCATCATTTCTCTAGTATATCTATGGCTGATGTGGTTATTGTTATAGATAATGGGCGTGTAATAGAACAGGGTTCTCATAATGAATTAATAGAAAAACGAGGGAGGTATTTTCAACTATATTCGGAGCAATTAGAAAATCTTAATAAAATGAATGAATATAAGGAAAGAGGGTAAGAAAATGAGTCAAAGAAACTGGATGGACATTTTAAAGTTAAAAGAAACGGGAGAAATACAGAGGATGGGAATACCATTCTCTACAAAAAAGAAAGATTATTTTTATGATACTGGTACTAGCAAGGTGGTGGAGCTGGAAGCCGAGGAAAAGAAAATATTTAATGCGTTGT
>CAJUKA010000220.1:4174-4631 GCA_910586585.1 uncultured Lachnospiraceae bacterium | reverse complement strand
GCGCAAAGGGGGTCAGGGGGATATGCCCTCTGCAAGCCAATTTTTTCAAGTTTCCGCTCCGGGGGAAATTTGAAAAACTGGAGCCTGTGAGGGAACACAGGCAGTGCTTGCTATTCTTCACGGAAAAGACTTTAGGCTTTTCCAGCATTGCAGAAAAAAATTAGAAATTTTTAAGGCAATGCCCCCATAGAGGGAACATTACTTTATCTACAATTAACATTAGAAACAGCGGAGAAAGGAGGTGGAAAGAGGACAGCTTATTGTCTGCTATGGAACATGCCGGAGCAGAGGATATTGGGGCAGACGCAGAGCGCAAGGGGCTTGGCACACCTGCGACAAGGGCAGATGTGATCGAAAAGTTAGTCAGGGACGGCTTTGTGAAGCGTGAGAAAAAGCAGATGATCCCCACGGAGGACGGTGCGAAGCTCATTACCATACTTCCTGATGTGGTAAAATT
>CAJUKA010000220.1:0-4081 GCA_910586585.1 uncultured Lachnospiraceae bacterium | reverse complement strand
AGGAGTTTATGGACGGCATTGAGGATATGGTAAACAGGCTTGTGCAGACCTACCACAGCATCAGTGACAAACAGAAAACCATGTTTGGGAGCAGCACGCAGGAAGCTCTTGGGAAATGCCCGAAGTGCGGTGGTGATGTGGAAAAAGGGAAATTCGGCGCTTACTGTAAAAATAAGTGCGGCATGAACGTATCACGGGCAATGGGGGCAGCGCTTAACGACAGCCAGATAAAAAGTATGCTGGAGGGGAAAAAGACCCTCGTAAAAGGCTTGAAGGGGAAGAAAGGCAGCTATGATGCGTACCTGATACCGGAGGGCACTACGGACTATTCCTATATAAAAGACGGGAAAGAAATCAAGGGCTTTCAGTATAAGGTTAAACTGGAGTTTCCCAAAAGGAAAAAATAGCAGAAATTGTATTAAATGCGGGGGCATACGGGAAAATCTGTATGCCCTTAGATTTTATGGAAAATGGAGGATATGAAGATGAGTGAAGCTATGGAAAATGTAACAGTAAACGCACCTGCAGAAAAGACAGGGGAAACGAAAGCGGAGAAATTCGTCCGTCTTGGGGAGTACCGTATGAATAAGGCGATAGATGCCATTGGCAGGATAGAGAACCTTGCCAACAGGTCGGTTTATGACTATACACTGGAACAGGTGGAAGCCATGTTTTCAGTGCTGGAGTCTAAGGTTTCGGAAGTGAAAGCGAAGTTTACAGCCACAAAAGCGAAGGAAAATACAGTGTTTTCTTTCGGGAACAAGGCAGAATAGGAGGGGTTGCAATGGGAACAGGAGTTTTAAGCACTGGCGATAAGATTTTATATATCATGAAAGATATGGATATGGGCATACCGGGCTTGGCGGCGCTTTCCGGTGTCCGTGAAAACACGTTGCTGGATATTATGGCAGGTATCAGGGAGGCAGACATAAGCACACTCTGCCAGATTGCAGATGCGCTTGGTGTCTGTGTGCGTGAGCTTTGCCCGGATCAGGAACGGTATGCGGTTCCAGTGGGAAAAAATACCCTTGCTAAGCTGATTGTAGTTAGCGAGATAAACGGTGTGGATCTGGATACGCTGGTAGCTTCCATTCTGGAAAAGGGCATTGAGGAAAACGGATTTTATGATTAAGGAGGGGGCAGATGGCTGGAGAATATCTCGTTTCAAAGAAATACCATGAAATCTCCATGCTTGCGGGGGAAACTGCAAAGCAGGCTTCAAAAAACGGGGAAGAATGGATGACGTACCTGTCTACTGCCGCAAGGCTGTATAAATATCCGTTTGAGGATCAGATGCTTATTTATGCGCAAAGACCGGATGCGAGCGCCTGCGCCACGATGGAAACATGGAATGAAAAAATGTTCTGCTGGGTAAACCGTGGGGCAAAAGGGATTGCACTTTTTGGCAGGGAGAGCGAGCGCCCAAGACTGAAATACGTTTTTGACGTGTCGGACGTACATAAATCAAGAAGGAAGGGAAAAGACCCGTACCTGTGGGAAATCAGGGAGGAACACAAGGACGCTGTGCTTGCACAGCTTGAAAAGACCTACGGTGCAACCGATAAGGGCAGTTCCTTTGAGGTCAGGCTCATAGAGATCGCAGGGAGGATTGCGGAAGATTATTACGGGGAGCTTATGCAGGATATGTCCTATGCAAAGGAGGGCAGTTTTTTAGAGGAGCTTGACGAGCTGAACGTGGGGCTGCGGCTTCGGGAAACACTTTCCGCAAGCATCGCCTATACCCTGCTGTCCAGGTGCGGCGCTGACATGGATTTATGGAAAGACGAGCTGAATTTTGACTATATCAGCGAGTTTAACACCACAATGGCTTTATCTGTCATTGGCAACGCCACTACGGATATGTGCAAGCCGCTTCTCATGGAAATCGGGAGGACGGTTGCGGCTTATGACCGCCAGATTGCAAGGCAGAAAGCCGTGGATAAGGCAAAAGAAAAGGTGGACGGGGTACAAATTGATAACCCTGAAAAAAATCCTGAAAAAGTGCTTGCAAATGAACCGGAACTACGCTATAATGCTTTAAAGCACGAAAGTAAAAACGAACCACAGACCGAATCGACTACCAATCATATAGAAACGGAGGGCATTGTATATGGAACTGACATACGAGAAGAACGGGGATTACCTGATACCCAACCTGATGCCGGACAGCGAGCCGGAGGAAGCGTTGACCAAGTACAGGCTGATGCGGAGGAATTACCTAAAGGAACACAGGAGGGGGATTTACAGCGGGCTGCTGATGGAGGGCAGGCTGAAAGCGCACTGTCTGGAGATACAGAGGCAGGCAGAGGAGAGGATGGACTTCCTGACGGAACAGATGGCGAATGCAGAGGGAGTGGACGAGGCGCTGAAAGCGTCCGATCAGATGAAATGGGTGGCGAAGATGAACAGCATCAGGCACTCGGCGGAGGAAACCGTACTGACGGAACTGGTTTACAGCCTTTAAGCAGCGGTTCACAACAGAATAAGGAAACAGGGGAGCCGGATAATGACCGCAACAGCGGGGAGGATTCATTGTCCGGCTCTTTTTTGGATAATCTGGATTTTGCAGAAAAAGCGATGGAGATTCAGAAAAGTGTTTTATGCTCGGATGATTTTCTTATCCATAAAAGACCGGAGATAGCGGGATATTTCGCAATGGAGCAGGACACGATGCTGCAAACGGAATATTTTAAGAACTGTTTCCATTTTAACACATATTACGGGTATGAGGCGGCGGGGATTCCGGTTGGTTTCTATGCCAATGAGGGAGGGCTTCATATCAACATGACCGGAAAACCGGGAGTGGAGAATGAAACCAATCTATCATGGGAAGATGCCCGTTTCTTTGTCAATTCCTATATTGAGGATGGCGTATACCTGCTTCCGGGGGAAAAGGCGGAGCAGATTGACACAAACGGGATGTACCAGCAGCTTGATTTGTTTTCCATGTTTGCAGATCAGGTGGGCAGCATTGCCATGAAAGAGGCGGAAGATGGCATGATCCCGGCGGAAAAGGCAAGCCCTGAACCGAAAAAGGAAGCGCTGTCAAAAGAGCAGCTTGACACAATCCTGCGGAGTGGCGGCGGCAGAGAGAACAGCCGCAAGCGCATTTATGCTAAGTACCAGCAGGGCAAGATGCCGGAGGAAATGGCAGAGTTTTTGAAAACAGAGTACGGAACTACCGGAAAAGGCTTTGAATTTGAGGGGAAACAGGTAGCTGTGTGGTTTGACGGGCAGGGTATGAGCATCGGAAAAGGTACGTCCGCACTGGAACGTCCGGTGCTTACAATGGACTGGCAGGAGATTGAGGCACAGATACGTTCACAAGTAGAAAACGGCTCTTATATGGGCGCAAATGAAGCCTACCTTGTGGATGAGGTGGAGCGAGGGCGCATTGCGAATCATCTGTATTTTTTCTTCCGTGACGGCATGGGAGAAATGCCGGAAGAACTGGAAATGAAAGCTGCCAATTTACCAGATTCCCATGCAAGGCTGGTAGACCTGTTGTCCACACCGGAGGGCGTGGATATGGCGGCTTTCCATATGGATAAAGCGCTGGCACAGCTTGAAAGCGGCGAAAAAAAGCTGCGTTTTCGTTTTGTCATATCGAAAGAAGAACTGCGGGCAGAGCTTGACAACCTGCTCTTGCAGAAGAAAACATTCCCGGTAGCTGACCATGTGGAGGTGAAGAAAGAGGATTTTATCACGCAGGACGAGATAGACCACAGGCTCGGCAGGGGGAGCAGCTTTGAACACGGCTCATTCCGTATCTATGACTATTTTATGGAGGGGCATGACAGCAAGGAAGCGGTGGCTTTTCTGAAAAAGGAATATGGAACAGGCGGCAGCACCCACGCACTTGCCGGGGCTGACCATAGTTATGAGAACCATGACGGGAAAGGTATCAGTCTGGAAAAAGGCAGCATTATGGAGCCTTATGCAAAAGTGCTTTTGCCGTGGAAAGCGGTGGAGAAGCGTATTCGCAAGCTGATTCAGGAAGATAAGTATTTATCCCCAAAGGGTAAGGAAGCCTATGCGGAATATAAAGAGGAACAGGCGCAGAAAGAGCTTGAAAAGGCAC
>CAJUKA010000219.1 GCA_910586585.1 uncultured Lachnospiraceae bacterium | reverse complement strand
TACTGGGGTTCACGGGCTTCTTAAGCAGCGCAAACTTTTTACTCACAAGTAATATTAAGTAACCTTTGAAATCTTTAGACTTTGCACTTATGTGCGGGATTAGCGAGTCGTTAATCTTTGAGGAACTTATTTTTCGAGCCGGGGTAATACTTGTCCATGATTTTACAGGAGTAAAATCCTGAACAAGTATTACGGGGCGTGATTTTGTTCCAAAATCACTCTTATATTTCTTTTCTGTCGAAAAGAAATATACGATACTTTTGGTAAAGATTTCAAAGGTTTTAAAATGGTGATAAAAATGGAATGGATAGAGTATGAATTAAAGTTTATTGAGGTTGCACAAAAAAATAATAAAAATAAAAAATATTGTAATCAATGGCTAAAGTATGCAAAAAATTTATGGGAACGTGAGTTACCTATTATCTTTACGCAAGATCATCTATGTGCATTGTTAGGGTATGAACCAATCTATGTTTATGGGGTTTCTAATTCGCCCCACAATTTTTATCATTGTTACCAAGTACCCAAAAAGAGTGGTGGAAAAAGGAGCATATCTGAGCCACTGCCAAATTTGAAAGAAATACAACGATGGATTTTAGAAAATATTTTGTATAGATTTGAGGTAAGCCCATATGCGAAAGCTTATATAAAAAATAAATCTATTAAGGATAATGTTCGTTTTCATAGAAGGCAGAGGAAGGTGTTGTCGCTAGATGTTAAGAATTTTTATAATCATTTGACAGATTGGATGGTTTATCAATTATTTATCGAAGTGGGTTATAGTGAATCTGTCGCAATGATGTTGACAAATTTATGTTGTTTAGACGGAAGTCTACCGCAAGGGGCACCTTCCAGTGCTGCTTTATCAAATATATTGATGAAAGATTTTGATTATAAAGTAGGCTATTTTTGTAAAAAGTCTAAAATTCGTTTTACAAGATATGCGGATGATATGACATTTTCAGGGGATTTTGATGAAGTAAAAGTAATTTCCTTTGTTAAGAAAAGTTTAAAGGACTTACAATTGACTATAAATGATGAAAAAACAAGGGTACGAAGGCAAGGGCAACAGCAAGAAGTGACAGGTATAGTGGTAAATTATAAACCGCAACTTGCAAAAAGTGTTAGAAAGAATATTCGTAAAGATGTATACTATATAAATAAATACGGATTACAATCACACTTAAAATATATACAGGAGGAACGAAGTAATTATCTTGAGCACTTATTTGGATTAATAAATTATGCGTTATTTATTAATCCGGATGATGAAGAAATGAAAAAATATAAAATTGATATAAAATGCCTTATGAAAAAAGAAGAAATGAATTAGAGTATGTGGAAATATTTTTTTAATATGAAAAACTACATGGTGCTAGAACTATGTAGATGGAGTGGATAAAGACAAAATGTTGGATATGGTTGGCTCTATTTTGGCTCTAAAAATTTTGACTGGCAAAAATACAAGAGCAATTTTTGAACAATATGGATAATAAATGCTTGAAAAATGAGGGAAAAACAGTCAGTTCAAGCTATCCGCCGAGGAGTTCGAATAGTCGGAGGTGAGCTGCGGAGCCAGTAAAATCAAGGCTTTGCGGCTTTTTTTCTCTTTTTATTGCATTACGATTGCATTTTTTATTTCACTTCCTTGTGGTAAGCTGCGGTGTGTTGGTTGCTGGTATAGTCTGCAACGCTCTGGGTGGCAGGCGTATACTGAAGCACCCCGGTCAGCTTGTTGGCAACTTCAAGATTGGTGTTAGGATACAGATGACCATAGGTTCCAAGGGTTGTCTGTATTTTTTCATGCCCCAGACGCTCTTTGATCAACAGGGGATTCTCGCCCATGCTGATGAGCAGGGAGGCATGGGAATGCCTCAGCGCATGGATTTTGATGCGGTGTACGCCGGCTAATTCCGCAAGTTTTTCCAATGCCCGTGGAAGGGTATGCTTGCTTGTGGGTATGCCGTTGTAGCTTAATACATAGCCGCAGTTTTTCAACACTTTCTTCTGGACTTCCTGCCATGCCTTCAGTTCCCTTATGGTATCAGCGTCAACGTAAATGGTGCGGACGCTCGCCTGCGTTTTCGGTTCCACGGGTTTGAAATCGTCCATTGACTTATAATACATGGTCTTGGTTATGCTCAACAGACCTGTATCAAAATCAATATCCGACCACAGCAGCGCCGCAGCCTCACCAATCCGCATCCCGGTCATAAACAGCACCCAGAAGGAGATAAAGAGGTAATGCTCATAATAATCGCCCTTGTAGAGCAGGGAGATTACTTTCTGAAATTCCTCCAGTGTCCAGAAACCCACCTGTGTCTTTTTGGACTTGATGTTCCCGATCATCCTTGACGGATTCTTTTTGGCTATCCCCAGTACAATCGCCCGGTCAAAGGCAAGGGAGAGCAGCCCCTGCACCACATGGATATAGTTTGGGCTGAACTGCTTTGCCAGTTCCAGCTGCCAGCTTTGCACATGGATGGGTTCAATTTCGTCCGTCGCCATTTTATAGAAGTACGCAAAGTGTTTCTGAATGGTGGAATAGCGGTTTAAGTAAGTGCTTTCCTTTACCTGCGTTTTGTACCACGGAAGATAGGTATCTTCAATGAATGTCTGAAAAGAAACGGTATTCTTTTTCTCATCCAGCTCTTTGACAGATGACAGGATCAGCTTGGAATATTCTTCCCTTGCTTCCTTTTTGGTAGCAAAGCCGCTGCGGTATTTCTGGATCTGTTTCCCGGTAACGGGATGGTAGCCTAAATTTGCCCGGAAGTAGTAGGTTCCGTTGTCTGCTTTCTTAATTGGATCTTTTGCCATGATTTCACTCCTCACATAGATGTGCAAGAAGTACAATCAATTCTGTTTGTCGGGAATCGTAATTCCCAGTAGTTCTTCCACAGCTTCCTTGGGAACCCTGTCCAGTTTCCGTGACTGGTAGTATGTATGTCCCCTCGATACCATAAGTTTTTTCGTTTCCCTTATGATGTCTGCTGCAAAAGACGGTCCATATCCCAGCGCTATTAAATCGCCCTTCGTTACTGTAACCATACGCCTCCTTTCCTAGCCAGGATATGAGAAAACACAATATCTGGCTATAAGTATAACATATCTGAAAATATTGGTGATCAGCTTCTTGCAAAAATTATTATAAATTTTTGATTGTTACACATACCTTCCCCCACCGTTTCCTGCGCCCTTCCCGGCCGCGTTGACTGGCTGCACTGTGTGCAATTATATCCGGACGGATGGCGGACTTATAGCAGTGAGCCATTCACCGGAACCCATATACATGAGGGTGTATGTTCTTCAGTTGTCAAAGAACGGATGCCTGATACAAATGAACTGCTGTAACAGGACAATCTAAAAAAGAAGTACCGGACAGGGGGGCAGATACTTGAAAAAATATAAAAAAGTAAAATAAATTTTGCAAATGGATTATTCCGTACAAAAATAGAAAGACTGAAAACAGAATATATAGTATTATTGAGTTGACAGGATACAGGATGTTGTGCTAAGATAATTCCGTAATTGATTTTTATGCGATGCCTGTCAGTAAAGGGCGGGAAAACAATGGTGTATCCGGTATGAAAGTATCCGGAACATCCATATTTCCGCAAGCTGCAGGTTCCGGCGCCTGTATGGAGGAAGGCCGGGGCATACGCTGTTTAGGATTGTAAGTAGTGTCAGAGGATACCATGTATAAGCATGGCAGTCTTTTGGCACTTTTTTTGTTTCTGAGGTATGTGCATAACTGCCGGGAGCAGAAACAGATTTGTGGATCACCACACGCAGTATGGAATGGAAACCCTTTGAGGACCATTCCTTTTTTGTTGCCAGAAATGCCCATAAGGGCTTGCCCGCATAAGCGGCTGGATAAAAAATGCCTCCGAAAGCGGAGAGATAAAAGAAAGGTGGAAAAAAGAATGAGTGAAACAAGAGTATTTGCCGACGGGTATCGCGGAGTATTCCAGAATCAGGAGGATTTTCTTGCGTGTCTGAACAGCATCGGGAGAAATTCATTCTGGCAAAGAAAGGCTTCCAAGAATCTGCGCCTTGTGGCGATCACCAGCGGGAGTATATATGGCTCTGACCACCGCCTTAAGCCAGCCGGGGCTTATCCGTTCTTTCATCTCTTCCAGTAAAGAAACCCTGGATTTCAGAAACTTTCCATCCAGGTCCAGGAAACGGTGTGCCGCCGCCCTAATCTGCCCTTCCATGTTTTTTTCATTCATGTGGAGCCACCATCTCCAGTGTTTCATGGTCCCTTCACAGGGATAATCCTACGTTTCCGTATCCTCTTCGCTGACCACACTGTCCGCCACATCCTCGATCAGGCCTGCATCATAATGCTTATAGGGGCAGATGCAGTCCGGCAGTTCATTATGGAGCCGCCCACACTTATCGCCCGTGCATTTCAGCCGCCGGATAAGATACCACTCCTTATCCCCTCCCGCAATTTTATGCACACGGCGTCTGCTGTCCCTGTATTTAAGAGGACTCCCGCAGCATGGACAGATACTTTCTTCTTTACTGTTTATTAAAAATATCTTCACCCTTGTTGTATTCCGCTTCATATCTTGATATAATCCCATTTTAAACACTTGACAAAATAATAAACGGCTGAAATCCTTTGTTT
>CAJUKA010000218.1 GCA_910586585.1 uncultured Lachnospiraceae bacterium | reverse complement strand
TAAAAAACGGGATTGCGGAGTTTACCGGACTGATGCAGCAGAGCGGCTATTGCAGTTATCCCCTTTATCTGTTCGATATGGAAAAGATGCGTGAACTATGCCCGGACGGGATGGCGGCATATGAGCAGGAAAACGGACTGGATAAGAAACAGGGAAAAAAAGAAAAAAGCAGATAGGAAATAAAAGAGTCCCGCAGGCTGGAAAGGAGACAGTTATGGGCAAAAATCCTGAACCATCCAGTGTAGAGTTTGAAAAACTTGTGAAGAAAATCGGAGAGGATGTTTTTTGGAGAGCAGGCGGTTTTGAAGGGGACGGACGGTGTGGGAATCCTGTGCCGGATATGGGGAATGGCGCACGCAAGCCATGCCGGTCAAATGTTTCAGCAGTGCAGAGAACATTGAAACTTATGGGGTATGATGACCAAATGATAGAAAAAATGGGAAAACTGTATCCCATGCAGGAGGAGAGCCGCAAGCCGCAGAAAAAGGAAAAAAGCAGATAGGGAACTTATTCAGGAGGTATAAAGATGGTAATTGAAATCAACAAGGATATAGACCGTTACAAGGAATCGGTTGTCATGGGGCTGACAGCAAAACAGCTTATCTTCTCCGTGGCGTCGGTTGTGGCGGGCGGCGGGATTGTCCTGCTGTTATACCGCTATATCGGTCTTACCCCCAGTGTGTATGTGGCAATCCCGGTTGCCGCACCGATAGCGCTTGGAGGGTTCTATTCTTTCAACGGAATGGGGTTTTATGAGTATATGGGAAGAAAGATGCGTATGCTCTTTGCCAACCGCCCGCTTGCCTATGCGTCCACCGAAGGAGAGGAAACAATCCGTGAAATCCGCATGGAAGAGGAAACAGCAAAAAAGGCGGATAAAAAGAAGGACAAAAAGAAAGGCAGCGGGAAAAAGAAAGCAGGTAAAAAAAATAAGAAAGGCAGGAAATGAGAATGAGGAAGAAAGCAGTGAAAGTTGTAGCAGGGATTGTTGCAGTTGTAGTGGGAGCCGTTGTCGGTACAGCCATTTACAGGGCAAGACATTAGGGAAAACGTAAAAAACAGGAAGGAGGCGTGTGCATGAAAAAGAGAACAGGAGAAATCGTGGCTGCTGTAGTAGCAGTTATCGCAGCCGTAATCGGTGTGACCGTGTACAGAGCAAGACACTAAGAAAAGACAGGGAACAACAATAATGGAATAACTGACCTTTATTGGTCGGAAAGTTCTGGTATCATGCAGCCGGGACTTTCCGGCTGCAATGCCTTATGGCAATGCTGAAAACAGCATAGAAAGGGAGGTCAGATTTGGGCTTATTTGCAGACGGATTCAAGGAGCTGAAAAAAGCAAGCGAACCACTTTACAAGGCTCCGAAATCCATACAACAGACGATTGAGATCATGAAGGTGGCAGAGAACGGCATTTTTGAGGTGGCAAAGAACCGCTTCTCAAAGTGCTACCGTTTTCAGGACATCAATTACACCACTACAAATGAAACAGAGCAGATTGACATTTTTGAGCGGTACTGTAAGTTTTTAAATTCGCTGGATGTGAGTTTTAAAATCACAATCAACAATAAGAACAAGGATATGGAACAGGTCAGGGATTATGTGTTCTTACAGCGGCAGGACGACGGTTATGACGGTTTCCGCAGGATTTACAACGACATCATGGAACAGAAAATCCATGAGGGCAGACAGGGGATAGAGCAGGAGCGCTATCTTACCATTACCATTGAGCGCAAGAATTTTGAGGAGGCGAAAGCACAGTTTGCAACCATTGAAGCATCGGTGCATAAGGCATTCGGGGAACTTGGCGCTGAGATCGTGCCGCTTTCCGGCAATGAGAGGATTAAAGTCCTGTATGACTATTATCATTTGGGGGATGAAAACAGCTTTGACTTTGACATCAGGGAGGCGAAGAAGGTCGGTGCGGACTTCCGCAATGATTTGTGCAACAGCATGATACAGTTTTACCCGGATTATTTTAAGGACGAAAAGAAATTCTGCCGTGCATTGTTCATCAAGAAATACCCGTCCAGTCTTTCAGACCGTTTCCTGAATGAGATTACAAGCCTTCCGGTACATTCGATTACAAGCATTGATGTAGTGCCGATCCCAAAAGACATGACAACGAAGATTTTGCAGAAGAAGTACCTCGGCATTGAGTCGGACATCATCAAGCAGCAGCGTGTGAGGAACAAGAACAACGATTTTTCATCGGAAATCTCATACAATAAGCGGATTGAGAAGAAAGAGATTGAGGAAATCATGGACGATGTAAGGGAAAATGACCAATGCCTTTATTATGTGTCCGTGACGATTATCCTTATGGCAGACACGAAAGAGGAACTTGACAGCATGACGGAGACAGTGGAAACCATAGGCAAGAGAAACTCTGTCACGATAGAGGAACACTATCTGAAGCAGAGGGAGTCCTTAAATACCGCACTTCCGATTGGCGTGAGACAGGTGGAAACCATGAGAACCATGCTGACACAGAGCCTTGCGGTGCTTATGCCGTTCAACGTGCAGGAGCTGAACGATAAACAGGGCTGTTATTACGGTATCAATCAGGTGTCGAAGAACATCAATATCGGGAACCGCAAAAAGCTGATTAACGGCAACGGTTTTGTGTTCGGTGTTCCCGGTTCGGGCAAGTCGTTCTTCTGTAAAATGGAAATGGGCAATGTGTTCTTATCCGGCAATGATGAGATTATTGTCATTGATCCGATGAACGAATATTTTGACATTGCGCAGACTTACGGCGGCACGGTGGTGAATATGTCAACCTATACGGATAACTATGTCAATCCGCTTGACATGGACGTATGGAGTCTTGACCTGAACGACAGCAAGGGCATGATAAGGGAAAAGGGCGAATTTATGCTCGGATTGTGTGAACAGTGCATGGGTGAGAGCCTTAATTCAAGGCAGAAGTCCATTATTGACCGCTGTGTGCGCAAGCTCTACATTGAGATTGCACGGAACAGGGAAAAGTATGTGCCAATCATGTCTGATTTCTATGAAATACTGATGAACCAGCCGGAGGACGAGGCAAGGGATATAGCATTGTCACTGGAACTGTTTGTCAACGGTTCATTGAATATCTTCAACCACCAGACGAATGTAGATGTGGATAACCGTTTTACAGTATATGGAATCCGTGATTTGGGTACAGAACTTTCGCCAATTACCATGCTTGTAATGATGGAAAGCATACAGAACCGTATTATTGCAAACGGAAAGAGGGGCATTGCAACATGGCTCTACATTGACGAGTTCCACGTCCTGTTAAACTCGGAGTATTCCGCTAAGTATTTACAGCAGTTATGGAAGAAGGTGCGTAAGCAGGGCGGTCTGTGTACCGGGATCACTCAAAATATCGTTGACCTGCTGCAAAACTATACGGCGACAACCATGCTTGCCAATTCGGAGTTTGTGGCACTCTTAAAACAGGCGAATACGGACAGTTCACGCATGGCAGAGGTAATCGGCGTGTCGGAGGCGCAGTTGCGGTTCGTAACCAACACATCAAGCGGAATGGGGCTTATGAAGTGCGGAAACGTGGTAATTCCTTTTGACAATACCATTGAGAAAGGGACAGACCTCTATAATCTGTATAATACCAATATCCATGAGAAGATTGCAATGGAGAAGAAAAAGAATGATGAGCTGCAATAGATAGTCACATTTTGACAATACAGGGTTAAGGACAGGGCTTGCGGCTCTGTCCTTACAGATTGGAGGCTGTTATGAATATTACGAATATAATTCTTGTGACGGAAAACCACAACGGGAGCGAGACAAATTCACTTATGGATTTACTTGCTTTCATTGATTTTGCAGAGAAAGAGAGCTGGCTGTCATTAAAAGAACTTGCGGAGGATATGGCGGTACTTGGAAGGACATGCGGGGGAAAAGAAAAGTGGATGGAGAGTTGTTTTGCGGAGGACACAACACTTTTTGCAAGGTACTGTGCGGATGAAAAGCAACTGGAAGCATTTTTGCAGGGAGGCTATAACACGGATAAGGAATGGAAGTTTGACGAACAGAGATGTTCCGAAAATTGTCTTGACTGCCTGAAAGCGTTGGGCATCAGCACGGATAAAAGGTTAGAGCAGGAGCATGGAACGCCTGGGCAGATGAAGAAGCTGGACGAACACCATTCACGTCTGCAAAACCAGTTCAGTCTTTTCTATGCGCTGTCCCGAAATGAACTTGCAACTGACAGTATCAAAAGCGAAGCGACAAAGGCAATGTATGAAGAATTTGGAACAGGCAGACGGGAATTATTCCTGAAAAACCTTGAGGGCGGAAAGTACGATTCGGGCTTTGCTCATGGGGAAAAGCAGCAGAGAGCAAGGTAATGTTACGGCATTTGCGGCATTTAAGCCATATGGTTTAGGTGCTGTTTTTTTGCCCTGAAACGGAGGTGGTGTAGATTGAACATTAAGAAAGTGGATGACAAGCCGATGGTGATCCACACAAAGGAAAAGCCCAAACTTCATGTAAAAGGAACGCCTGAAACGAAGATCAAGGGCAGGAATGTCCTTACCGTGCAGCATGGTCCGAAGATTGCCGGAACAGTGGCAGAGAAAAGCATTGTAGAAAACGGAAGGATAAAGCTGAAAAAGAGTTCTGTCCA
>CAJUKA010000217.1 GCA_910586585.1 uncultured Lachnospiraceae bacterium | reverse complement strand
GTTAAAAAGGAAATCGCTTTATCTATAAAAACCTTATAATGAGTCCATGCACCAGTTGGTGTAAATTCATTATAAGGAGGTCACGATTATGACCAAGTACAGAGAAATCATTCGCCTTACCGGACTGGGATTCTCACAACGCGATATCATGGCCAGCTGTGGTGTCGCACAGAAAACTGTCGTCAAGGTTCAGAAACGTGCCAGAGAATTAAAACTTTCATGGCCGCTTGATGAAGCAATGACCGACACAGAACTTCAAAGGCTCATGTTCTCTAAGGAGAACAGGGTATCACCTAACAAGCGTATGCCTGACTACAATTACATCCATAAGGAGCTGCTCCGCAATGGAGTCAGTAAAAAGCTTCTGTGGACAGAATACATGGAGGACTGCCGTGCGAATGGTGAGGAACCGCTCATGTATTCCCAGTTCTGCTATCACATCCAGCAGGATGAGCAGAAACGACGCGCTGCCATGCATATCAACCGCAAACCCGGCGAACAGGTTGAAGTAGACTGGGCAGGGGATCCGGCAACGATCATCGATCCGGATACAGGAGAAATCATCAAAGCCTACATATTTGTTGGTGTGATGACTTACAGCCAGTATGCATATGTGGAAGCATGTATGGATATGAAGCAGAAGTCATGGATCAATGCCCGCATTCATATGTACGAATATTTTGGCGGCGTTGCCAGAATACTCGTACCGGATAACTGCAAAACTGCGGTTGTCCATAATGGTGGATTTAAGGACCAACAAATCAATGAAACATATCAGGAAATGGCCGAACACTATGGCACCGCTATTATTCCGGCGCGTGTCAGGTCACCTAAGGATAAGCCGAATGCTGAAGGAACGGCAGGAAACATATCTACCTGGATTACAGCGGCACTTCGGAATGAACAGTTCTTTTCCCTTGCCGAATTAAACCGTGCAATCAGAGACAAGCTCGAACTGTTCAACCAAAGGCTCTTTCAGAAAAAAGAGGGCAGTCGGCGAAGCTTATTTCTTGGGGAAGAAAAACCATTGCTGGCACCATTACCTGCTACCCGTTTTGAACTGAGTGACTGGAAAACAGCCACCGTGCAGTTCAATTATCACATATCTGTGGACGGAATGCTATACTCAGTTCCGTATGAATACATCAAAAAGAAAGTTGATGTCAAGGTAACAGATACCACTATTGAGATTTTTTACAACCATAACCGCATTGCTTCCCATCGCCGTTTGAAAGGACGTACCGGGCAGTACAGCACTGTTACAGAGCATATGCCTGAAGACCATCAGAAATATCTGGAATGGAACGGCGACCGCTTCCGTAAGTGGGCTGAGCGGATTGGCATAAATACGTACACTGCAGTCAATGCGATATTGACCTCCAAAGGTGTGGAACAGCAGACCTATCGGAGCTGTATGGGACTTCTAAAGCTTGCCGAGAAATATTCAGATGCATTGCTGGAAGCTGCCTGTAAAAAGGCGTTATCCTATACAGCATCGCCGAGTTACAAGAGCATTAAAAACATCCTTGTAACTGGTTCTGACAAGCTTGCATCAAAAACAACCGATACCAAGACCACACAGAAAGCACGCGGCATCACAAGAGGCGCCGACTATTATCGGAGGTAAATACACATATGACCAATCAGAGTACAATTGATAAATTGATCGAAATGCGCCTTGCAGCTATGGCAGATGCATTCCGTAACCAGCTGGATAATCCCAAATGCAGGGAACTTCCATTTGATGATCAATTCGGTATGCTGGTAGATATCGAATACAGCAGCCGCAAAAATAATCGTCTCAAGAGACTGATCATGAATGCCGGATTCGACCAGCCGGAAGCAAATATCATGGATATCAACTACACTTCCGGGCGCAAGTTGAACAAGGAACTGATTCGAAGACTTGCCACTTGCGAATATATATCTGAACACCGGAATCTTTTTATTACCGGCGCTACAGGCTGTGGTAAAACTTACATGGCCTGTGCCTTTGGCATGGAGGCTTGTAAGCAGTATTTCAATACCAAGTATGTCCGCCTTCCTGATCTGCTTATTGACTTAGAGATGGCACGGACAGATGGCAGCTGCAAAAAAGTCATGGCTAAGTATGCCAATCCTGTTGTCCTGATTCTGGATGAATGGCTTCTATTGAAACCAACAGATTCGGAACAAAGGGATATCTTCGAACTGCTCCACCGGAGACGCAAGAAATCTTCAACGATTTTCTGCTCCCAGTATGAATTTGAGGAGTGGTATGACCAACTGGGTGGTAATGACAGCCCGCTGGCAGATGCAATCATTGATCGCATTGCCCATGACAGTTATCGTATCAACATCACAAGCATAGATGCCGAGCATGACATCTCAATGCGTGAGGTCTATGGATTAGACAAAACATTACGCGAGTAAACTCGCACAAGATGATTTCCACTTCCCGGACATCTGATTTCCAGATTTCCGGAAGTGCGATTTCATCGCACAAGAATATTCATTAGAGGTAAATCTCTTTGACATATCCATAGTATGGTGCTAATATGATTATGAAAATAACGTTAACGATAGACGGTTAACCCGGGAATATAAGTGAAACAAAAATTGCCGCTTAGTTTATCAGACAGGGCGGTTATTTTTGTGATTTATTGTTTCCGAAGGTATCTTCAAGTCTGAAAAAGGACAATCATAAGCTGATTATTGTAATGTGACCTTCGATAGCCAATGTTGAAATCTCCTTCTTTGACAAGATTTCAGACAATAAGTTGAGGATTTTATTTTTTCATGCGAGCATTGTTTATTACTTATAAGGATTAGGGTGTCAAAAGGCGCATCACGGAATGAAACATGGCAGATTGCACAAGATGTTTCTGACGTTGCCCTGTGGAGTCGATTCGGATTTTCTTTGGAAACGGAATCCAAAGAAAATCCACTCGACGCAATCGGGTACAAAGGAACATCTTGTGCAATCTGCCGGGCAATCTGCCGGGCATTCTGCCCTGACCACTTCTATAAAGCGCCTTTTGACACCCTAATCTTATAAGGAAAAGAAATTGCCAACGTGCGAAAACTTTATGAGATAGGATGACAATATCAGGATTAGCAAAATTTGATTGGAAGATGTGCACATTATCAAAATTGGAGCAAGGACGGAGCGATGACACTGTAAACTAATAAGGAGTTCCGAATGAGAAGCATAGCAGAACTGGAAAAAAGAATACACTTTCTGGAAAAGGAAAATCAATACCTGAAAAAGCTGTTGGCAGGCACAGGGATTTTTTATTCTGAAAAAGAGATAGATGACAGCGGTAACGAATATGATTTCAATCAAGGCTCAAGAATTATACCAAGAGATATTACCGAAGCAGATGCAAAAGTGTTCTTTAGCATGTTTTGGGGACGCACGGATGTATACAGCAGGCGCACCATAAAGAAATCTACCGGGGAAGTAAATTATTATACACAGTGTTATAACTTTTGGAAAAATGGCTGTCCAAGAATTACCGGAAGTAAGATAAAATGCCAGGATTGTCAGAGACAGGCATATAAAGAGTTAAAGAAAGAGCAGATTATTGAACATTTAAGGGGAATTTCAGAGGATGCCACAGATGTCATAGGTGTTTTTCCGCTTTTGGCAGATAATACTTGCAGATTTATTGTTTTTGATTTTGATAATCATGAAAAAGGTGCGGAAAGAAATGATTTTGCCAATACTGGCGATTTGTGGAGAGAGGAAGTTGACAGTCTGAGAAAAATTTGTGATATTAACGGAATTGATGCACTGGTAGAGCGCTCACGTTCGGGGAGAGGTGCACATCTTTGGATATTTTTTCAAAAACCGATAGAAGCCGGACTGGCAAGAAAATTTGGCAATGCGTTGTTAAACAAAGGGGCAGAATTCGTGAATATGAAATCGTTTCGTTTTTATGACCGTATGCTGCCAATGCAGGATTATCTTCCGGAAGGCAGCGTGGGCAATCTGATTGCGTTGCCATTACAGGGACAGGCGTTAAAAAAGGGAAACAGCGCGTTTATAGATGAATGCTGGAATGCCTACCCAAATCAGTGGGAAGTGCTGCTAAGCAAGAAAAAACTTTCAAAGCAGTTTATTGAAGATAAGATAAAAGAATGGGTTGAGGGAAGTCATAATATTATCGCAGACTGCAAAGATATTTTTGAAAACGATAGCGAGAAGCCGTGGGAGAAAACAAAGCATTTTCAGAAGGAAGATGTGGATGGAATAATGCGGATTACATTGTCAGATGGTATATATGTGGATGCGGTAAATTTACGGCCGAGGATACAGAATCAGATTAGGAGAATGGCGGCATTTTCTAATCCTGTCTTTTATAAAAATCAGGCAATGGGATTGTCTAATTTTGAAAATTACAGATATATTTATCTCGGAAGTGATGAAGGAGGATTCATCAAAGTGCCAAGAGGGATTTTGGAAAATTTAATCAAGGAGTGTGAAAAAGCCGGTATTGAATATGAAATAGAAGATAAACGGAGTAAAGGGCATCCGATTCATGTGGAGTTTATTGGGAAATTAAAAGAATCACAGATACCTGCTGTGGAAAGGCTTCTTCAAAATGATAATGGAATTCTTAATGCAGCCACAGCATTTGGAAAGACGGTAGTGTGCTGTAATGTGATA
>CAJUKA010000216.1 GCA_910586585.1 uncultured Lachnospiraceae bacterium | reverse complement strand
TGCTCCTGATGCGGGCGAAAGGCTATGAGATAAAAGGCGAAACTTTTGGGGAAGATGCCCTCAAATTTATCTCCTTCCGTCCACTCGGCAAAGACCGTTTTGTGCGTGGCAGCATCAAGTCACTCGGAAAGGAATACACGAAGGAGCGCATCAAAGAACGGATTGAACTGAAACGGGAACGGAAGGCAGTTATCCCGAAAAGGGATTACGCAGATAAGAGATTGATTGACACCTCTGATGAGAAATTCCAGAACAGTCCGGGACTGCAAAGGTGGGCGGCGGTGGAGAATTTAAAGATTGCTGCACAGGCATACAATGAAATAGGTTCCATCGCAGAACTGGAACAAAAGATAGCTGCCACTTCCTCCACCGGAAAGGAAGCAAAGCAGACCGTCCGCAAGCTGGAGAACCGCATCAAAGACCTTGCGGAAATCATTAAATATGCAGAACAGTACAAATCCAACAAATCCTACCATATTGCCTATAAGAAATCGAAAAACCCTGACGCATATTTCCGCAGGCATGAGAGCCAGATTATCCTATATGGCGGCGCAAGGCGTATGCTGGAACAGGCGGGCATTTCCTTAAAAGGCTTAAACATCGACAAGCTGAAATCTGAATATCAGGCGCTGACCGCACAGAAAAAAGAACTGACTGCCACCTACAAAAACAGCGAGAAAGAATTGAAATCGCTGAACCGGAAACTGGAGAACCTGAACCAGTATTTAGGGCGCACAGAGCCGCCAAAAAACGCACAGGAACAGCCAGACCGGGACAATAACCCTGCCCGGTAATATCCAGCCCCGAAAAGGCTTTAAAAGCAAAAAAAGCATCGTGGACAGTGTGCATAACTCCCCATTCCGCTATGGACAACACCATTCACAGCATATGGAAAAGCAAAAGCCTCAGATAGTACATCTTCCAGAATAACGGACATCATGTCCCGCATGACGGCATTGACATCTGTTCCGTTTTTAATGCTGATGTCATTGTCTTTGAGATAGCTGCGCATCATTTCCCTCATTGCTGCTTTTTGTGGGTTTTCGTTTTTCTTGCCATAATAAAACCTCCAAACTGAGTAATTCGATCTTACATCAGTTTGAAGGTTTACACAAACTTTGGGATAGCCCCTTTCAATCTTCCCGCACTTTTAATTGTGTTTTGTTACCGCAGACAGGGCATAGGAGCCATTTTTCTGTGTTTATGGCATATATCCTCGCTGTATATCGGCTTAATATCTATATGAACCGCCGTTAGGCTACTACATTTTGTTTGAAAATTATTTAAGCATTTCGGAAGTCTGAAACATAAAATAATTTTCCACAACAGACATTTTGACTGTTTCCGTACTACACGTTTCTACGATTGTTTTTAGCTGTTCAAGCATATCATCAGAGGACATATCTGCAAGCACCTCTATATCCGTTGAGTTCCAAAAATTTTGGACTTCATTGATTACTTTTGTAAGTGCCAAATCTCTTTCCCCAACCGTTAGTTTGTTGGCATCAAATTGATAAGAAAATCCATACATAAGCTGTGTCCATACCGGCGGGTCAAGCTCCATATTCTCTCTTGATAGCTCAAAACTAAGGTCTGGGTCAATAGGTGGTTTTCCATAATCGCTACGCATTTGCACAGAGTTTTCGTTATTAGAAGCCTTTACAGTCAAAGATAAAAAGCTGCGTTCTTCTGCATCTAAGTATTCCGGAAATTGGCGGACTGCTATATCATTTTCAATGACTGCTGTATAAGCTCCATCCATGTTCTGAGTAGACCACTCGACCAAGTTATTATTAAACTCGATCACAGTTAAATTTTTATAATCTGCTGTTTTTAGAGCCAACAAGGATTGATAATCTTCCTTTGTACCTAAAGGGGTCTTTGATTTTTTTTTTTTTTTTACCTCTGCATTTGACGAAGGACTTGAGCTATATGCTCCCACATATGTTGCTCCACATAAGAATAGTCCTGCAAGTGCTGCTGATACCAACACGATAACCTTTGATTGTTTTTTGTACGCCATAATTGCACCTAACCTTTCACTTAATATTTTTTTGCTTTCCCACAGTGTTACAGAAGTTGTAGAGTTTTTGTAATTGCCGCCTGCTTTAATTGCATTAAGTAGTGTATCGCCATAACCTCGCCTTTCTTTGGGGCTAAGACTGGAAATGACTGCTTCATCACAAGACAGTTCACACTCACGATTTATTTCTTTACCAATCACATATACGAAGGGGTTAAACCAATGTAAACAGATTACAGCTTGTGTCAACCATTTGTAAAGCAGATCCGTTCGCTTATAGTGCGTTAACTCATGCAAAATGGTAAATCGAAAATCTGACATAGAAATATCAGTCGCAGGCAATACAATACACGGTTTCCAAAATCCAATTAGCAAGGGCGAAGAAACCAAGCTATTGGAGCATAATTCGACATTTGTCTTTATGTTCTGACTGTCGATTATTTTGCCGAGTTGTTCCAGTTTCTCTATATCTGTTACTCCGGTACACCCTGCCCGAACGTACTTTACGAAGCTTTGATAAATAGTGATTTTTCTTATCAGCAAAATCAAAGCCACAACAAACCAAATTGCCCCGATAATTTCAGTTGCTCCTGCTTTCCTGTTGGTAGGTGATGGGTCATAAAATGGATTTTCTGCTAAAACAGGTTGATTTGTTCCCGCACCATCTCCTAAGAAAAAGTCACCGTCTGCATGAGAATAAGCGTTGGTAATGGGTTCGATTACCTCTGTGCTGATGTTGGAAAACAGGTTGCTGACAAGGTTTGTTTCGGGCGCAAATGGTATCAGCAATCGAGCTATGACAATAAGCCATACATAATACTGCCATTTATGACTTAACCTGTTTTTGTAAACAGGTTTGAGTAAAAGCAAAATTAAAACAAGAATTGCCCCTGCAACAGACAGCGAAAGAAAAGTAATAAGCCCGTCATTCATTTTCTCTTTCCCCCTCTCTCCATCGTTTTAGCAGCTCTTCATAATCGGTTGGCGAAAGCATCCTGTTGTCTATCAGCATGGAAACAAAGTTTTTCATGTCACCCTCATAGATTTTATTAACAAACTGCATTGTTTGTGCTGACTGATATTCCTCTGCTGAAACAATAGCTTTGTATTCATTTCTGCGCCCGATTTTGTTTGTTGTCAAAAAGCCTTTCTCAATTAAACGAGATGACAATGTGATGATTGTGTTTTTCGTCCATGGTGTTCCTTTGTCCTCAAGACCTTTGAAAATATCCGCATATAGTGCCGTGCCACCATTTGCCCAAATGATTTTCATTAGTTCCAATTCATAATCAGATATTTGCTGCACATTACTTCCTCCTTTGATGACAATCTGTACTCTATACTTAAGATAACACTTTGTAATCCAAATGTCAATAGCTAAAATTTGGAACAAGCAGGAATATCTAAAAAGGTAACCACTGCCGCCTTTATCTATAGGATGCAGGAGCCGTTCTAATCGCTCGTTGGTCGGTTGCCCACCTGTGAAAGTGCTATATCCACGGTGTTTTGGTTGTCCTGCTGTTCTCCGTCCACAAACTCCACGCCGCTTAAATCGGTGGAGGGGCTGCCGTCTATGGAGCCGCCGCCAAAGAGCAGGGGCTTGCTGCCCTTGGTTTGCAGATAGATGTTGTCCATTTCAAGCTGTTCGGCGGTGAGAAGGCTGTTTGCCACGGTGTTGACGGTGACATTGGTCAGGCTGACGTTTAAGATGTAGTAATCATAGGGGAATTCTCCCTGCACCTTGTCTGCCTTGAAGTATTGTAATAAGGCGGTAAGGTATGATGCGGGCTGATGAGGGTCATGCCCGATGGGATCTAAATCGTAGCGGTACTCGTCATAATCGGGGTAGTCGTTTTCTATGCGGTCAATCTGTGCCTGCAATGCTGTTTCCGGTGCGGTGTAATCGTCATTGGCGGCAATGAGTTCCTCGTTAGCAGGAGGATACCGCCCCGGCGATGACCGCGGCAAGCAGGAAAAGACAAGCACAAGAAGCAATACCTTTGGATTTTTAGAAATTGCCGCTGCCGCCTTTGTCTGAACTCAATGCAGCAAAAAGGGAGAATCAGGATTATGAATTAGCTTGTGTGGAGTATGAAAAAACTTACGGAGAGAAGGTAGTGAATACAAGGAGTGTCAGAGAGAGAATCCAGCAAAAAGAACAGATAGTAAAAGACAGAGAGCTGGGCAGAGAGAATCCGGCAAAGCAAAAAGATAAAGGCGCGAGGTAATAAAGGCAGACGATGGTAAAGTGAAAAATGTATGTCAGAAAAAAATGAAAGCAATATGTAGAAAAAGCGGGGCGTTACAGGTGGAAAGGAAATACAGTGAAAGAGATATAAGGTCACGGGGGTGGTGTGTATAAATTGTAAGCATCGCTTTCCCACATCCTGCAAACAGTGTTGCCCACAGCTCCATAAGACGGGAAGTTATACACATTGCCCACAATGCCGAAGGCGGCGGAATCCCTCCATTCCTTTCTGCCTTGTTTTAAAAAACATAAAAAAATCCTTGCAGATAAGACCATATTCCTGTAATATAGTCTACAAATCTGCAAAAAAATAGGAGTGCCGAAGCACCCCCATTCCCTAAACCCTCTTGCAAAATTCGCAGTGTTGGTTTATAATCATCTTAGAAGCCGAAGGATTCTAGCACGTCCGACGGTTGTTCAATCGGAAACGAGTAATCAATTTTAGAAAAACAAA
>CAJUKA010000215.1 GCA_910586585.1 uncultured Lachnospiraceae bacterium | reverse complement strand
TGTTTACCATTCCATTGTTCTACATATCTATGGGGCATATGATGGGGTGGATACTTCCGGAGGGGCTGCTCGGCATGGAAAATGCGATGAGTTTTGCATTTACGCAGTTCCTGTTGCTGATTCCGGTAGTGTTTATCAACTTTAAATATTACCGTATGGGTTTTAAGACGCTGTTTCATGGTTCACCGAATATGGATTCCCTGATTGCCATTGGCTCTGGGGCGGCAATCGTCTATGGCATCTATGCCATTTATAAAATCGGCATAGGGTTCGGTCATGACGATATGGAAACCGTACACAGCTTTATGATGGATTTGTATTTTGAATCCGCTGGTATGATTCTGACACTTATAACATTGGGTAAGACGTTAGAAGCTCGTGCAAAAGGAAAGACCTCAGATGCCATTACAAAACTGATGAACCTTGCGCCCAAGACCGCCACAGTGGAGAGGGACGGAATGGATATACAGGTTCCGGTAGAGGAAGTACAGGCAGGAGAAATTTTAGTTGTAAAAGCGGGGGAGTCCATTCCGGTAGATGGGGTTATCGTGGAAGGTGTTTCTTCTGTGGATGAATCAGCCCTGACAGGGGAGAGCATACCTGTGGAAAAGCAGACCGGGGATAAAGTAATCGGTGCAACAATCAATAAATCCGGTTATTTTAAAATGCAGGCTACGAAAGTAGGGGATGATACTACACTGGCACAGATCGTGCGGCTTGTGGATGAAGCAACCAGTTCCAAAGCGCCTATCGCAAAGCTGGCGGATAAGGTCAGCGGGGTATTCGTTCCAGTGGTTATCAGCATTGCCTTAATTGTGGTTATAGTATGGCTGCTTGCAGGATATGGATTTGAATTTGCCCTTTCTATTGGTATCTCTATTCTCGTTATATCCTGTCCTTGCGCACTTGGATTGGCAACACCTACCGCAATCATGGTAGGCACAGGGAAGGGGGCATCAAATGGCATTTTGATTAAGTCGGCGGAAGCTCTGGAGGTAGCGCATAACATTGATACGGTTGTTTTGGATAAGACCGGGACAATCACACAGGGAACGCCTGTAGTAACGAATGTGCTTATAAAAGAGGGAATTTCACAAAATGAACTCCTGCAGGTTGCCGCTTCTCTGGAAAAAATGTCGGAACACCCACTTGCGGATGCGATTGTGGAGGAAGCAGAAAAGAATGCTTTAGGTTTTCTGCCTGTAAATAACTTTAAGCAGATTCCGGGACAGGGGATTATGGGAGAAATCCAAAATGTTATCTGCCTTGCCGGAAACCGCCGCCTGATGTCAGCACAGGGCATAGAGGGAGGTGCGCTGCTCCAGCTTGGAGAAGAAATGGCTGTGGACGGAAAAACACCATTATTCTTTGCGAGGGGCGGACAGCTTATCGGTGTGGTGGCTGTGGCAGATGTGGTAAAGCCTACCAGTAAACAGGCAATACAGGAATTATCCGGCTTGGGAATGGAGGTTGTCATGCTTACCGGGGACAATGCTAAAACTGCGGAAGCAATCAGAAAGCAGGTGGGCGTAGACCGGGTGGTTGCCGAAGTGTTCCCGCAGGATAAGGAAAAGGAAATCCGGCGTTTACAGGAAAAGGGCAGGAAGGTAGCTATGGTTGGGGATGGCATCAATGATGCGCCTGCGCTTGCAAGGGCAGATGTAGGAATTGCTATCGGGGCAGGTACGGATGTGGCGATTGAATCAGCGGATATTGTATTGATGAAAAGTGACCTTTTGGACGTGTCCACCGCTGTCCAGTTAAGCAAGGCGGTTATCCGCAACATCAAGCAAAACCTGTTTTGGGCGTTTATCTACAATATCATTGGTATTCCGGTTGCGGCGGGGGTATTTTACCTGTCCTTCGGCTTGAAGTTAAACCCAATGATCGGAGCCTTTGCAATGAGTTTCAGCTCTGTCTTTGTGGTATCAAATGCTCTGCGGCTTCGCTGGTTCAAAGCAAAGCATCTTGCAAGACCGGAACAGGAAGAAACATATAACAGCAGTCAGATAATTTTATCAAAAAAAGGTGAAGGAGAAAAGAACATGGAAAAATTATTGAAGATTGAAGGAATGGTTTGCGGAAACTGTGTAAAACACGTTTCTAAGGCGTTAATGGAGATTGAGGGCGTTTCAGATGTCACAGTGCAACTGGAAGCAAAAACGGCATTGGTACAGATGCGCTATGTGGTATCAGAGGACAGGTTGAAAACAGCAGTTGAAGATGCTGGCTATCAGCTTATAAGTGTTCAGTAGCCGGGTTGCCTATGAAAGCGAAAAAAGGAAATGTTACCCATAAACTGAAAATTGCGAAAGGTCAGTTAGACGGTATCCTGCAAATGATAGAGGAAGATCGTTACTGCGTGGATATATCAAATCAGCTTTTAGCGACACAGGCATTATTAAAGAGTGCTAACCAACAGATTTTACAGGCACATATCCGTAACTGTGTCCGGGAAGCGTTACAGACCGATGCGGAAAACCCGAAACTGGAGGAAGCGTTGCAGCTATTGGAAAAAATGGTGCAATAGAGCAGATATTTCCGATTGGAGCAAAAGTCCTTCGGATAAGAGCAGACAAAAGGGATTGACTTTTAATATACTCTATATGGTTAGGCATGGCTAATATAGATATAAGGAGGAAACATGATGAAACAGTCACTTGATACAAGGACAAAATTATTGACGAAAAGTCCGTTTCCCCTCATGCTGGAGCTTAGTATACCTGCGGTTCTTGGCATGGTGGTTGTAGGGCTTTATAACATGATGGATTCCATTTTTGTAGGGCAGATGGTAGGCGCAGCGCAAATGGGGGCGGTATCCGTATCTTATCCGTTTACGCTCATCAATGCGGGTTCGGCGGCGATGTTGGGGGTAGGCTCTGCTTCGGTGCTATCTCGTGCGATTGGAAAGAAGGATCAGGACACCGTAAAAAAGATTATGGGAAACCTGATTGCAATGGTGCTTCTGCTGTCTGTTATTTACACTGTGATAGGTATGGTATTTACCCGCCAGCTTTTATCTCTGGCAGGCGCAAGCGACAATATCCTGAACTATGCGGAAAAGTATCTGCGTATTGTGTTTGCAGGAAGCCTGTTTGTGAACTTCTTCCAGAGTGCGAATATGGTCATTCGTGGGGAAGGGCAGCTTAAAAAGGCAATGGCTATTATAGCAAGCGGGGCAATCCTGAACATTATCCTCGATCCGATTTTTATTACGGTTTTAAAGCCTTACGGGTTGGGAGTGGAAGCGGCTGCGTATGCAACGATTTTTTCACAGTTCATTCAGGCGGTGATTACATTATGGTATTTTAAGAAGAAAAGCATAAATGTAAAAATCGGACGGATACATATTGACGGGGAATTACTGCCGCAGGTTCTGGCGGTTGGGGTTTCCGCTTTGCTGATGCAGGTTTTGACACTGGTACAGCAGACGGTGATTTATCGTGTGGCATCTGTGTATGGCGGAGAAAACTCGCAGATATTGTTAGGAGCTGCACTGCGTTTCTGGAACTTCTCGTTTGTTCCTCTTTGGGGTATCAGTCAGGGATTTCAGCCAGCCGCAGGGACAAACTACGGTGCGAAAGATTATGACCGGGTAAAGAAATTGACAGGCGTATTCATTACGGCGGCAACAGTGTTGTCCTTACTGTTCTACATTCCGGTTGAACTGTTCCCGGATAAGGTACTTTCCATGTTTATTACAACACCGGGTGTGGCAGCTTCGGGGGCAACCAATTTCCGGATTATGTTCAGTACCTATATTTTACAGGGAAGTTTCCTGATTGCGGTAACGCTGTTCCAGTCATTGGGAAAGGCGAATAAGGCTACTTGGTTAGTATTGTTCCGGCAGATTATTTTATTTATCCCGCTTTGTGTGGTTTTGCCGATGGTTGGCGGTATGGGGATTCGTGGTGTCTGGCTGGCGATTGCCCTGACCGATGCGGTTCTGGTTGTGATTACGGTTTTGATGATGCTTTCAGAATTTCGCAAGATGCCGGAAACAAAATAGAGTGAGGAAATGTATATTGAGCCGATACTTTGTTTGATAAGGTATTGGCTCTTTTCTTTGTTTGCACAATCGGTGGAGATAGAATATAATTCTAATTGGAGTGTAAATCCTACCGATTGGAGCAGTATATTATGAAGAAAAGATATATAATAGAGGATGCCAGAAAACATCTGGCGGAACAGATTAACAGTATAGAAGGAATAGAGAGGACTGCCATGCAGGAAAACTTAGTGAAAAACACAAAAGGGCTGTCTGCGGTTATTCCAAAGGATAATGACGGATATTGTACGGTCTATAAAATGGATTGTGCCGATGGTTTAGGACTGATGACAGTTTATCAGGTTTATCCGGGCATACAGCTTATTTACAATGATTTTGAAGCAACAGGCTGTGAATGGGAAGGTGCGCTTGGACAGAACATATTGGAAATCAACCATTGCAGAGAGGGACGTGAGGGAAGCAAATTATTAAGCGGTTCTTGTCTGTATCTTGGAGAAGGAGATATGTCTATTCATACAATGGATAACTGTGCTTCCGAAATGGCATTTCCACTAAAGCATTACCGGGGAATTTCCGTTGTTATCAATTTAGAACTGGTATCAGAATATCCGCCGCAGACTTTGGCAGAAAGTGGAATTGACATATTGGAATTTAAAGAAAAGTTTTGTGCAGATGGAAATTGTTTTATTATGCGGGCAAAAGATGAAATCGAGCATATTTTTTCGGAGCTTTATTCTGTGCCGGACTGTCTGCAAAAGCCATATTTTAAGCTAA
>CAJUKA010000214.1 GCA_910586585.1 uncultured Lachnospiraceae bacterium | reverse complement strand
TTAACAAAAAAACTTAAAAAATGTATGTCTTTTTCATTCATGCGTTTAATCTGGACTGCTTCGTTGAATCTCAAGCAATTGTTATTACTATTCGCAGCAAAAAATCCCCCCTAAATAGATTTTGGTTATTTACCTTATCTACTTAAGGGGGATCATATCACACTTATATTAAATTAACCTGTTGTGCCAGTTGATTTGATACAAAAAACTTCAACAAAATATGCTATTCTATCATTGGGCGAAAAAAGTATTTATGAATAGTTCGCCGTCATTATCTTACCACAAAAGCCTACACAACACCATGATATGGAATGTCTTTCACTGCTTATATGGTAATGATCACATGAAGTCAGACACCTCTATCCCCTCGATTGATAGATTTATTTTTTTGAAAACTGCATCACTGCTTAAAATATAGATCTCATTTTTCCCTTGTTCAAACAGTATCGTTTCATCTGCCTGCATGTTTTTACTGTCGCATAAAACATGTTTTGTACCGTCTGGACTGATCTGTACAAGCTGGTATGTACCTGCCTCTAATGCAATGTTATAGGAAATGGTAACTTCTTTTTCCTGCCCTAAATCAACTGAAAACAACTTACTATCCTCGTTTACCTGCACATCTTTTCCCTTTAAAATGGAGTGATCAGAGGAGGTCCACCCTCTTTTGAGTGATTTTCCAACAATGCTTTTCGGATTTTCAGCATTTTCAGTGCTGTTTGACGCTGCATCACTAGATAGTTCTAATGATTCTTCTATCATCGTTTCGCTGTCTGCATCTTGCGGCTTGCTAGACGAAGTTTCGCCGGTCAAATCTGACTGTTCTTCTGACATCGTTTCGCTGTCTGGACCTTGCATATTGTGCTTGCCAACAAGCATAAAATGTGTTTCTCCGTTGTTATCTGTATAAAATTCAAATACGTTTTTGTCACCAATTTTACATGCTGTGAGCAAGATACACAGCGAAAGTCCCAGAATAAACACACAGCTTTTTTGATAAGTTCTTTTCATGATACGCACTCCCCTCATCCTTCCACCCTAATGCAACATAAGTTTAGGGATACTACCTGCGCTATTGCGAGCCAATAGTTCTCACATTAAATTCTTTTCCTTTTGATATAATTCGTTAAAATAAGCGTTCTTTTCCAACAGCTCAGAAAAAGTTCCACTGCCGACAATACTTCCCTCCCGAAAGACATAGATTTTGTCAAAATCGCGAATGGAAGTTAGGCGGTGGGCAATTGCAATCACGGCTGCATCTTTTACCTGTGCCAAAACATTCTTCATAACAATGTGCTCTGTGACATTGTCGAGCGCGGATGTCGCTTCATCCAAAACGACAATCTCTGCATGGTCAAACCATAGTCTAGCCAGTGCAAGCCGCTGCTTCTCACCGCCAGACAGACAAGCTCCCTTCTCACCGATTCTCGTGTCAAGACCACTGTCCAAAGCTGCAAGCAGTTGCAGCAGTTGTGTATTTTCGAGACTCGTATAGAGTTCGTCCTCCAGGACTTCCTTCTCAAAAACCAGATTTTCTCTGATTGTACCATCAAATACGGGCGTGTCCTGAGAGAGATAAGACACCTTTTCATACAGCGATTCCAGCGAGAACCTTTTTAATGGTTTATCATCAATCAGAATTTCGCCAGACTCATACTTGAGCAATCCGATTAATATTTTTGCCAATGTTGATTTTCCAGAACCGGACTCCCCGACAAACGCCACCTTTTGCCCCTTCTGAATTGTCAGACTCACATCGTTTAGTATTTTCTTGTTATTTTCTGCGATATTTTCATGACAATAAGCAAATGAAACGTTTTCAACACGAATTTCATTAGAGAATGTATCAAAAAATTCTCCTTCCTGCAGCTGCCTGTCCTCTTTCAAATCCAGCAGTCCTTCAAACCGTACCCATGCGGCTTTGTCCAATTTGTACTGAATATATATGACATTTAATATGGCAATGGGCGTGTATGCGTTGTCAATCAGCGTGATGAGCGCAACGACAGAACCAACGGACAACTGGCGGTTGTTCCACGCATAGACCATAAGCCCGATATCCAGGCAGGCAACCAACAAGGCAAATATGGTGAAAAAGGCTTCATGTATCATGGTCATTTTGACTTTTGATGCCACGATGCTTCGCTTGGCACGGGACGCCTTATGAAGCTCGGTTGGAAATTGATGCTTCATGCGAAAAACAGGCATTTCCATAAACCCCCGCACGAGGAAATGATTGAGCTGCTCCTCGTTATTCAATATCTTTTCTTTAATCTGATACAGTCCCTTCAGCAGTAAATTGGTCACAATAAAAACTACGACATACCCTGCAAGCAGAGAATATGTTATCTTGTGGTCGATTTTCCAGATAAAAAATAAGCTGAACAAAATCGTTGGAAGTATTTGTCTGACAACGCAGAACCAAAAGTTATAGAGGACTCCTTTCCCTGCATTGGCGCCGTTTTCAATCTGCTGTACTAATTTCCCTGTGCCGAGCTTTTGGTATTCCGCATAATCCATTCTGCCAATTTTCTGCAATGCCAGCAGTTTAAAATCCAGATAAATCTCATTGGACAGTTTTGCCGTTGGGTACTCATCCAGATAATTCATTCCATAATTGATAACAAGCACTGCACCGTACAACAGTATTCCAGAAATGGTTATTGTTCGTTCTGTCAGACCGTCTACAATCCTTTGAAAATAGTCCGCCTTATAATTTGCCATAAATGCATTCAACAATCCAATTGCCAGATATACAAGAACCCAAATTTTATTTTTTCTTACAATTTCTTTCATATAGCGCATAACTGTACTCCTTTACTAAATTCAATCATTCTGCCACCTATTCGTGTCTTTGAATCAGTACAGTTGCGACTGTCAGCAAGTTCAAAGTTCCTCAGCACAATCTGCTAACAGTTTTGATCAACTGTACTGAGTAGTTATCTCGGATTAATTTCTTCAAGAGTATTCACCTCCAATGCTGTTTGAATCTATATTGTATTTCTTCTTAACCATTAAGACATCATACCTCTTATTTTGTATTCCTCTTTCTGTACTTCTTTTCGATCACGAGCACATAAACCATCATGGCAGCAATGCTTTCGATCATGACCCCCACTATGGAGAGCATTGCCCATGCGGAATTTTGCCCTGCAAGCAGCGGAAAGCCTAAGACCATCAGCACAACGCCAAATGTGCCAAACAGCTTCGACATTGCATGGTTATACTTTTTAATATCCGTAACTTCAAACATCTCCGCGTTTGCCCAAAATCCCATTGGTCTTGGTTTCTTTGAAAACCATGCATAAACAGCCCAGCAAAGAAATGCCACCCCAATCATACAGACTACTATAAAACCCAATATCCGCCCCTCCATGTTCACACCTCCATAAAATGAGAAATTATCACGTCTGTTATTTTGTCAATGGACGCGCCCAGATTGCTTTCGCCCCAGCCTAATTCCCAGCGATTCTCATCAAACACATCTGAAATCACATAGATTGCTGACGCTGCGCATTTTCTATAGTTTGCGATGGTAAATAGCCCTACGCCTTCCATCTCCACGCATAAAGCGCCTTTTTCCCTGTAGTCTATAATCTGCCCCCATGTCTCGTGGTATCCCGCGTCGGTGGTCCAGTGTTTTCCCCTTCGAAATGAAATGGCATTTTGGGTGAGAAGCCTGTCAAGACCGTCTGTCAGCGCTTTCGTGGCGTCGATGATATCCTTATCAAATCCATACAGTCTTGCAACCGCTGTGTCATTGTATGCACCGTCTGTCAGCACGATATCTCCCGGCTTCAAATCGGTCTGCAAACCGCCCGCAAAACCTATGTGAATCAATTCCTCAACGCCGCCCGCAATCAAATCCTCCGCCTGCGTTGCAATTGCGGGCGAACACATATGCCCTTTGATAAATCCGACTTCTTCGTTTTCATAAAATACGTAGAGTTCTCCGCCCAACGGATATCTATATTCCCCGCAATTTCTGGAAAGCATAGTATCATAAAAGCTGTCTGCCAGCAGAAATACTCTTTTGGGGATATGGATAGTATCCATATCATAGCCAGCATTTTCCAGATCCAGACGAACGATTTGGGCGGGGTCTGTCAGTACGTCATTCTTGTTTATAGTGTTACTTTTATTCATACGTATCTCCTTTTTTATATTCTAAAATATCCCCCGGCTGGCAATCCAAAACTTCACATATTGCCTCTAAAGTCGAAAAACGAATTGCACTAATTTTTCCTGTTTTCATCTTGGACAGATTGACATTCGCAACGCCTACTTTTTCAGATAACTCTTTTAAAGACATTTTTCGATCTGCCATTACCCTATCTAATCTCATAATTATTGGCAAATTATCACCTCACAATGTTTCATCTGATTCCCTTTGCAAATCACAACCATAACTGAATATCAAAGAAATACAGTAAATAATTATCGCAACGATCATTCCAATGATATTAACCCGCCATGTTAACTCTCCAATGGTGTAATAATCCACCAATGCATCAGAGCAGCTTCCAACGATACTCAAAACAGTCGTTATAATTGCAACTTTTTTAATTCGTTCGGTATTTTCATGTGTAAATGGCGTAAAGCCTTTTCTGATTTCATCAAAAATGGCATAGACAAAAAATATTGCAAGAGAAATAAGTATTGTATCAATCAGCATAAATGCAAACATAATCAAAAGTGACCGTGCTTCGATACGTATTGTAGTTCCATTATTCGCTGTAACATTGAATGCGGCAAGAAAAGATGATCTTGTATCTTCTCCCGAAAACACTAAAATACCGATTGCAAATCACGGCTCATCCGGCTCAACCACCAGCCCTGCTGGTGGTCTGGACTGCC
>CAJUKA010000213.1 GCA_910586585.1 uncultured Lachnospiraceae bacterium | reverse complement strand
CGTTCCTGCTCTCGCAGTACATATCATTGATAAGCCCGATGGAGAGCAGTTCCAAGTCCGCCATCGAAAGCCCCAGCTGCACACACCTCAGTAAAAACAGCGGCGTGGTCATTTCCCGCTCAGTTGGGCGAAGTTTTTTTTAGCCTCCACATCCGTCTTTACGTTCAGCCCCCACAGTTCTATCAATTGCGGAAGGACCTGATAAATAGAAAAAGTGTTGAAACCGTCCAGCCACTCGTCCACTTCATTGGGAATCTGCGGGTCGGCGTGCTTCGCCATCGTGTAGGCGATATTCTCGAACATCTCCAATGAGAATAAATCGAGGTTGGAGTTTTCCTCATCCCCCTCACCTATGCTCTTTTCCAGAATCCGCAAATCCTTATAAATGTCACGCTGGAACTTCAAGCGGTAAATCCTCGGGATGGCGGCAGATGCCTTAAACAACACATCCTGCCCGTCAATCTCTATCTTCCTAACAATGCTCATATCCTTTCAGCCTCCTTTATCCCTGTCCTTCTGTTTCCGCATCCACTGCTTTGGGTTCCGACAGATACACGCTCTTATACCAGTTGACATACGTCTCCGCAGATGTCTTATTGCCCGTCTTGGCCTTCACATAGCCGCTTGCCAGCGGCCTTGCCTTGATGGTCAGCGTTTCCGTCTGCACCTCCCGGCTCGCTCGGTACATATTCAGTTATCCGACATGGCTGACCTGCCAAGCCGCACAATGGGAATTTCCAAAAATTACCATTGATAACTTTAGTATGACCATAAAAGAAACGCTTTAATCTATAAAAGTAAAAATAGCAGGATACCTTCCTGCCATTCTTTCCCACTATGTATATTTATCTTTTTCCTTTCGGTTTCCAGTACACCTTTATTACCCTGCCGCAGTTAGGGCATTTCAGCGACACGATAATCCAGCCGGAACCCGTCTCCCCAATGTCACAGGCCCGTTTTTTGCACCGCCTCTCCGGGCATTTCATTTTCCGGATAATACCACCTCCCCCAAATGCATCTATTGCTATCTCCCCGCACTGATATGGAACAAGGGAACCAGCCTGTTCCTGCCGGTTCCCTTTTATCCTTTGTGCTTTATTGGTTTCTCTTCCTAAAGATTCTCTTAATAAGTCCGGGCAGTCCTCAAATACAAAAGTTTATACGCCTCCGCGGAATAAGTTGTAAGATTATACCTGTATATCCAATGTGCTGCTTGATACAGACGACCTTTTCACAAATATATTTCCGCTTTGGGTAAGCTGACTTTCTACAGACTCTCTTGTAATGCCGTTTATTGCATCAGAGGATACGACTTTACCATAGTCCCATGTAGGATCAACTTCCTTAATTGCTGATACAAACGTCTGCACATATGCCGAACGGTACTGCCTCAATGTATAACCTGCGGACAGTCTGTCGTCCGACTTCATCTGCCTATACATATCCGTGAAAATTTCTGTATCTCCTTTTCCATCCCCCATTCCATTACGGTGCAAAAAACTATCTCTTACAGCTTCAAACATTTTATCCTTGCTGCTTTCGGGAATATCAATAATCTTTTTATAGCTGTCGCCTGTTTCATCCGTTACATCAAGACCAGTCAATCCGGTATTTGGATCGACAAATTCTCCCCTTGAATTGTAATTTTTCATTAGATTTTTAATTGCCTGCACATTTGTAAACATATTGCCCGTGCAGCCGGTCTTTTTCATCTGCTCAATAACCGCTTTATACCGCTTACTGCTCGTATCAATCCCAGCCGCTTTCAACTGTGACTGTATGGAACTGCTGTTTAACTGTGAAAACTGAAACACGCCCGGCAAAGTTGCTCCCGCTCTCCATGAAGCTCCTTTTCTTCCGAACATACTTTGAATAAGAGGACTATAATTTGTAATATTCGGCATATTCAATCCTCCCTATATATGCTAATGTATGGATGCCCTTATTACCAATGTACTGTTAGTCAATCCTTATCAACCCACCACTAATCATGATTATTTTATATTTATGTGGCTGAATTGCAGCTATCTTTCGCTTATATCTGCAAATCAAGATTTGCTCCAACCGGATTTGCATGATTGCCCTGCTTTTTGACAGCCTCTTTTTCTTCCTGTTCCCTTGCTGCTTCAAGCACTTTCTGCATATCGTCATCATCAAGGTAAATTTCTCCGTTTTCGGAATTTTCCAATTTCTCTAAAAGTATCTGTTCCACTTTTTCCAACAACGTATTTCCCTTGACAGTGACAATGCCTGATTTTTCCTGCTCTCCGTCTGTATTCTTTTCCGCTATTTCCGTTTTATTTTCTTCTAACGTTTCCTCTAATTCTTTTTCCTTTTCTGCCGCCTTTTCTTTTGTCTTTTCAATCAGCTTTTCAGAATTTTCCCGTCTTTCCTCCCGAAGTTTGTCACTCATATTCAGCATAAAATCATTTCTGACACAAGCAATAGCACTATATTTTCCATTTTCGTCTATATAACTATGACGGTATACAACAGACCAACCACTGGCTTTATAGATTCCATCCATCAGCTTTGTTGCTGATTCAACGCCTTTTATCAAGTCTTTCATATCCTTCTCTTTTTTCGGATCATTCTGCATTTTTTCCAAAAGTTTGGGATTAACGGTCAGTGACTTACCGCTTTGGGCAGATACACAGGCATTCCCTACACGAAATTCTACACTTGGCACAAGTTTTTCCAATTTTTTCGCATAATCTGCCGTACTTTTCGTCTTGTCATTTCCTACTTTGGAATTTTTCTGTGCGTCCACCGTTTCTGATGTTTCCTTTCCTGATGCAGCCTGTTTCTTTTCTGTCTGCTGTTTCTGTGTTGCATAGATATTCTCATAAGTGCTATAGTTGTTTGTAATTTCCATTGCCATAACTTATCCTCCTGATTTCATTTTTCTTCCGGCATATCAATCTGCCCTATTAAAACATTTTTCCTCTTATACTTTACCGCCCGAACTAATAAATGCTTTGCACCGCTGAGATTTTCAATGCACTCCGGTACTCCTCCGTTTTTTTATCATATACTGTTAAAAATTTATCTGGTGCAATATAAGCAGTTATTTATTACATGGCGTACTAATAAACATAGGGGAACTGAAAAATATGCTTTTTCAGTTCCCATCGCACTCTATAAGAGTCAATCATTCTTGTTTTTGTCCTTGTCTTTTTCTTCTTTCAATTTCTGTTCCCAATAGGATTTATCCGTTACCTTATCCTTGTCCTTGTCTTTACTGCCCACTCTTTCATCAATCGTACTTTGGAACAGCTTAGAGATTGTGTCGGAATAAGCGCCGTTCTTGTTATAGGTCTTATCAACGCCTTTTGTCCTCGCCGCCGCATTGGAAATAGCGGATGCCTTCTGCGAAATCTGGCTGCCAAAGGAACCATATCCGGTAAACAGGGATTTTAAAGTAGAGATGTTGTCAAGCTCAATTCCGCTTTTCCCTAAAGCTGTCTTTTCCTTCAGGGCCTCCTCATCAAACTCCAGTTTATTGCCTTTGCCGACGGTGATGCCTACTTTTGAGAGCAGGTTGCCTGCCTTCTCCGTTATGCCGGTCATCCACGCCGCATTGCGCAGCACATTCTTCGTTTCTGAATTTCCCGCCTGCTCCACCACGTCATTATAATCATCAACAAATGATTTGACCGCTTTTGTAATGGCATCCCAGTCATAATCCTCTACTTCAGTTTCTTCCCCAGTTTCCTCATCTTTTTTCTTGAATTTCTTTTTTTCATAAAGTAAAGCATTGCCTAACGCCTCTGCGGACTTTTTCAGAGAATCTGCGCTGGAACGCATTAACGTCAGCGTCTTGGAGGAATCCCCTGTCTGCGACAGCTTATCCGCATCCTGCTTCGCATAGTACGCTTTCATCAGCTTTCCATAACTGCCGTTTTTAATCATGGCATAATCAGATACGTTAATCCCGCCCATGCCGCTGTCTATATAGGGAGCGCCGCCGCCAAACAATGTGGAATAATCCATATTGGTGTTGTATCTGCTTGCGTAGCCGCTGTAACTGTTAATTTCTGACATATAGAACCACCTCCTACAAGCGCACATCCACATGGGCATAAACTGCTGCCTGTGCTGTTGTAACTTCCGGAACGGCTGTTTCAACAGGCTGCACATTTCCTGCCTGTGTACTGTCATCCCGCTGTACATTCTCCGCATTTCCTGTCTGTGACCCGATGCCAGATACACCGCCCTGCGCTTTTTCTCCGTCTGCGCCGCTTTCCGCTGTCTTTTCGGCTGTGTTTTCTTCTTTTGCCCCGGCTGCCCTGTTGTCGTCCTGTTCTGCCGCAACAGCAGCTTCCATCGCCTTATTTGCCTCTGCGAGCGTATTCATCTGCGATGCGGTAGCCGCCTGTGCTTTCTGCGTCACATCCGCAAGCTCCTCTTGCTTCTTTGTCACATCAGAGCCATGATTATTTTTGATTTCGGACTCCAATACGCCCGCCCTGCCCTCCATGCTGGTTGCCACGCTGCCCTGCACCTTTGCCTGTTTTATAGAAGAATCCGCAGAAATCATTGCCGTCATGCTTGCCTGAGAAAATCCGGCACTTTTACTGCCTGACTTGCCGCCCTTTGTTCCGCCCAGCATATCATCCATAGATGTTCCCTTTGCCTGTTGTTTCTCTTTACGCTGTTCCATTTGGTGCTGCCTTAACTGCATATTCAGGTCGCTGATCTGCTGCTGTATCTCCTGCCTTTTTTTCATCTTTTCTTCTAATGTCATATCCCCATTGGAAGAAAGTTCCTGCAGCTGCTTCTGTGCGCCTGCAATCTGGTTCTGGATGTTCCGACTGTAAGAATCCGTTGCCTGATTCATCCCCATCTGTCCCATTTGTGTGTTTGCTC
>CAJUKA010000212.1 GCA_910586585.1 uncultured Lachnospiraceae bacterium | reverse complement strand
TGATAGTATATACTCGTAGGCAAAAGTCGGTTATTATCACGGAAACTCGGATACTCGCACGGAAACCTCTGTACTATCACGCAAAAGTCGATACTATCAGGCAAAACCCTTATACAAACACGGAAACCCGATGGGAGTTTTCGTGATAATGCAAGGATTTCCGTGATAATATACAGAGTTTCCGTGATAATATATGAGAAAAGCGGTAAAAACAGAATGAAATAATGGAAAAGAGAAAAAGGGCTGTTCGATGGCTCTTTTTCTTATTTTCAGGCAATACATTCAGTAAAGCGTGGTGGATATATTTGAAGAAAAAAGTTATAATTTTTTTATGTTTCGCAGGAATATTTCTGATGAAAACTTGTCTTTATAAGTGAAGGCTTTCATGACTACGGCAAGAGGAGGATGTGGATGGAAGATTTACAGATTATCGACTTATACAACCAGCGTGATGAGAATGCAATATCAGAAACTGCAAAGAAGTATGGGGCGTTCTGTGAGAGTATTGCATTCAACATACTGACGATTGCCGCAGATGTAGAGGAATGTGTCAATGATACATATTTGCAGGCATGGAATTCCATACCGCCACAACAGCCAGCCAGACTTGGTGCATGGCTTGGCAAGGTTGTGCGGAATATCGCAATTAACCTTTGGAACAAAAATCATCGGAAAAAGCGGTATGCCGGTATGGAACAGCTTTTGAGTGAGCTGGAGGACTGCATTCCATCTCCTATAACAGTAGAACAGGAAATTGAGGAGAAGGAACTGACAGAGTTCTTAAATACATGGCTTGCTTCGCTTTCAAAGGCTGACCGGATTCTTTTCATGCGCCGCTATTGGAATGGTGAAGCGGTCAAAGACCTTGCGAAGGAATACAGAATTATGCCCAGAGATATGGCAAAGAGGATGTATCGGCTGCGACAGAGTTTGAAATCCGCACTTGAAAAGGAGGACTATTCACTATGAAAGAAAAAGAAGCCAGAAAGCTGTACAACAGCATGACTAATGTGAAAGAAGATTATATTGAAGAAGCCTGAAAAGAAAAGGCTAAAAGGAAGCATCCCATATGGATTAAGTGGGGAATGGCGGTGGCATGCTTATTTTTGGGTGTCATAGCCGCATATGCAATTCCAAATATTTTTGTTTCTACTTCTGAAAATGGTGACCACATGGATGCAGGAATGGAAGATGTCTCTTTGGACGGAAACCCTAATGGGTATAGCACCGCCCAGGGAGAGCAGCCAGCCAATGATATAGAAATAGCAGAGCAGGATCAGGCGGCGCAAAAACAGGAAACGGAAAGTCTGCCGGAAGTTTCGGATAACAGGGAATCTGAATTATCAGAAATAACGACTGTAGTTTCGGACTATTCCTATGGGGGTGAAGCCTGCTATAAGGCTCCGGATAATGGTCACTGTATATATTCAATTCCTTTGCAAAAAGCTATGGAAGAATACGGGGATATGGTCTTATACAAAACCGTAGTAGATGTATTTAGTGACAATAATATGTTTGAATCTAATAGTGAAGCTGTGAAAAATGAGATAAAACGGCTCGCTGAGATAGACTATACAGTCGATTTTGAACATTATAATGACGGAACAATGGACCATTATTATTTCGTTCTTTACGCTACGCAGGAGCAGCTTACAAATTTTGTAAGAAATGATAATTATGGATATATGTTCTGGCTGTATGATGAACGGGCGAAGTAGGAACTTTTACAGGACATATACAAAATAGTCAGTTACCATCCATTTTGAAAACTGATCTGGCAGGTATCTATAGCACATTGTTTTACGAAGTGGAGTACCTGCCTGTTTTCTTTCATCCGTTTGTATGACAGGAAAATGGCAGAAGGAATCTGCATCGCATCCGGCAGTCGTCAGTGAGGAATTATGGGACAAGGCACAGGCGGCCCTTGCGGAACGCTCCGTAGAGTTCCAGAAGAAAAAGCCGGAGCGGAAACGGAATGGGGATTCCCATAACACCTACTCCTTAAGCGGGAAGCTGTTCTGTCCGAAGTGCGGGGCGCTGCTCCACCAGGGAGACGCTGGATAAGTATGCCGTTTCATTCATTTATGATGTGGAGGCATATCTGAAAACACTGGATATGGTGGAGGGGATGGAAGCCACTATGTTTGTTCCTGCTCATGCGGAAGCCTCTGCCGATATAAAGGAACTTGTCCGTTACAACAGGGGTAAGGTACATGAGGTGGCAGACAGGATTCTATCCATCTGCGGGGAACCGATGTGCTTTGAAAGAATTTTGCAGGAAGTGTTCAAAGGCTATGGGCTTTCCATGAATTTTGAGCAGTATGTGCTGGTGGGAAGTACGGTGCGGTCTTATCTCTCATGGCTGAAAGATACCGGGGAAGTGTCGGTTGAATTTCAGGACTGTATGCTGCTCTGGCAGAGTGTGTAGTTTTAATAATCCATTAAAGGCTTGTGAGGCTTATCGGCAAAGCATGGAACATCTGAAATTCTATATGCAGTGCCAGTGGAGCCGTGTAGGAGGAATGGCTGGCACGTTCAGGGAGATGGCATAAATGGGCTGTCAGGCTCTTTCATTTTGTCCTTTGATATGTTATAATATATTTTGTTTGATAAAACATACCAAAGGAGGAATCGTGGAGCAGGTTTCATTGAAGATAGGAGAGCGGCTGAAAGAAATCCGGAATACAAGGCAGCTCACGCTGGATGATGTTGCGGAACTTACTGGCGTGAGCAAGCCCATGTTGGGACAGATTGAGCGCGGGCAGTCCTCGCCCACCATCAACATTTTATGGAAGATTTCAACAGGGCTGAAAATCCCATTATCCTTTTTCTGCAAACAGGAAGAAGCGGAATACATGGTCGCCGGGCTTGATGGGGAAAATGTGATCACGGAGGAAAACGGAGGGATGCGGGCTTACCCGCTGTTTCCCTTTGACCCAGTGCGGAATGTGGAGGTGTTCTATATTGAGTTTGATGCAGGAGTGCGCCATGAATCACTTCCCCATGTGGCGGGCGTGGAAGAATATGTTTTTCTGGTGCAGGGGACGCTGAAAATGGTAATGGGCGGGAAGGAAGTGCTGCTGGAGGAAAAACAGTCAATACGCTTCAGGGCGGATGTTTCCCATGCATACCACAATGTTTCAGATAAAGCCTGCACCGCCTATAACGTGATATTTTATCCGAACAATTAAAGGAGGAAACGGAAAATGTATGAATTGGTTCAGGTCAGTGAGAAATGCTATTACATAAACTGCCCGGCGAAGATAGGCGTCTATGTGGCGGCCAGTGAGAACGTCTATCTGGTGGATAGTGGGAATGACAAAGATGCGGGAAGGAGAGTCAGGCAGATACTGGATAATAACGGATGGCGTCTAACCGCCATATTGAATACCCACTCCAATGCAGACCATATCGGCGGAAACAAGTACCTGCAGGGGCAGACGGGGTGTAAGGTTTATTCCGGAGGAATTGAAGCGTCTTTCACAAAATACCCGGTATTGGAGCCATCTTTCCTTTATGGTGGCTATCCGTGTAAGGATTTGCGGCACAAATTCCTGATGGCACAGGAGAGCGATGTGACGGATTTTTCTGATGAAAGATTTCCGAAGGAGATCGAGGTGATACCCTTGCCGGGGCATTTTTTTGACATGGTAGGATTCCGTATGCCGGATAATGTGGTGTTCCTTGCGGACTGCATCAGCAGCAGGGAAACGTTGGATAAATATGCCGTTTCATTCATTTATGACGTGGAGGCATATCTGAAAACACTGGATATGGTGGAAGATATGGAAGCGGCCATGTTCGTTCCCGCCCATGCGGAGGCGTCTGCCGATATAAAGAAACTTGTCCGATACAACAGGGATAAGGTACATGAAGTGGCGGAGAAGATTTTGTCTATTTGCAAGGAGCCGATATGTTTTGAGCGTATTTTGCAGGAAGTGTTCAAAGGCTATGGTCTTTCCATGAATTTTGAGCAGTATGTGCTGGTGGGAAGTACGGTGCGGTCTTACCTTTCATGGCTGAAGGATACCGGGAGATTGTCGGCTGAATTTCAGGACGCTATGCTGCTTTGGCAGAGGGTGTAGTTTTAATAATCCGAAAATGAGGCATATCGGCAAAGCACGGAAAATCTGAAATCCTATATGCAGTGCCAATGGTGCTTTGTTTGGTGGAATGGCTGGCATGTTCAGGAATATATTTCTGATGCATACTTCTACACTATTTTTAGTGATTTATTGTTTTTATGGATAAATTGATTTAAAGAAGTTTCCGTGCCATACTGTCCAGCGAAAAGATAACTGAGGGAGGTGGGAAATATGCTCTGCCATTTGGTGATTGACTTAAACAAAGGACTCTGTACAAAGTCTGATGACTGGATGAAATTTGTACAGAGGTAAAAACTATCGTCCACATTGGATTTTGTACTTTTTATTCTGAAAAAATAAAGAATAGAATGGAGAAAATTCAATGGAAGAAAAATCATTTAAGAAATATATCATTTTGTGGTTAAGTCAGAGCGTATCGGGACTTGGGAGTTCCATGACCGGGTTTGCGCTCGTTTTATGGGCGTATGGACAGAGCCATTCTGCAATGTCCGTTTCGCTGATGTCCTTTTGCAATTATGTGCCGTATGTCCTTTTAAGCCTGTTTGTCGGTGGTTATATAGACAGGCATAAGAAGAAAACAATCATGCTGGTCTCGGACAGCATTGCGGCGGCTGGCTCGCTGACAGTATTGGCGTTTCTGTTTGCAGGTTGTTTGGAGGTATGGAACATTTATGTCATTAATGCGGTGGTCGGTATAACGAATGCCTTTCAGCAGCCTGCATCCGCAGTGGCAACGGGAAGGCTTGTGCCAAAGGAGAAGATTTCAAATG
>CAJUKA010000211.1 GCA_910586585.1 uncultured Lachnospiraceae bacterium | reverse complement strand
ATGCGTAGACCCAATAATATCAAGACTGTTAAATCGCTTGGAGTTTCGCCTGTTTTTACGCAAATGTTGTTGAAATATGGGTGATATTGTCATATTTTGTCAGGGTGTCTTCTTCCCCCGGCAGATACAGACACGGAAAGCCTGCAAAGCCCGTAAACACGGCACTTTTGGCACTACATAGCTTTCAGAGTTACATTATTTCCGTGTGCTTTTAAGGGCATTTTTACATTAGCGAGAGTGCGAACGGTCGTTCTGGGGTTGTTTTGCCTGATAGTTTAACTCGTAGGCAAAAGTCGGTTATTATCACGGAAACTCGGATACTAACAGGCAAAACTCGATACTCGCAGGCAAAACCCATATACAAACACGGAAACTGGCTGTATTATCACGGAAGCAGGATGGGAGTTTTCGTGATAATATAGGGGTTTTCGTGATAATATACAGAGTTTCCGTGTTTGTGTATGAGTAAGCGGTAAAAACTAAATTAAAAATAGATAATTGTGAAAAAGGGCTGCTCAAGGGCTCTTTTTTTGCTTTCCGCTCCCGAAAAATAGTCGTTTCGTGCCATCGGGTGAAAAACAGGTAATTTCTATGGTATAATTTAGAGGACACTTTTACTTTAGCGGGAACGGTTTTCTGCCGAAGTAATAGGAAACAGCGGAAAGGGTGATATACGGATGTATGATGTGATAGTGGTCGGGGCGGGGCCTGCGGGATGCACGGCTGCCAAGGCTTTAGCGGAAAAAGGCTATAATGTTCTCCTGGTGGAAAAGTTCAAGATGCCCAGGTACAAGTCCTGTTCGGGTATTCTGATAAAGAAATCAGTGGAACTTGTGAAAAGTTATTTCGGGGAGGATGTGCCGGAATCTGCCATGTGTACTCCGACAGAGAACAGGGGAATGATCTTCACAAATGATGCAGGGAAAGAATACCGCTTCCAGCAGGAGGGGCTGAATGTATGGCGTAGCCATTTTGACGGGTGGCTTGCGGGGAAAGCAAAGGAGAACGGCGCAGAGGTCAGGGACGGCGTGGCGGCTCTTTCCTGCACGGAAAAGGACGGGCTTGTGGAAGTCAGCCTGCACGGGGAAAATAATCATACAGAGAAAGCAAGGTACGTCATTGACTGCGAGGGCGTTGTCGGGACATTAAAACGGAAGATTACCGGGGAAGTTCCCGGATACATAACCACATACCAGACCTTTAACGAGGGCAGCATAGATTTAGACCCGCATTACTTCTATGCGTACCTGCAGCCGGTGCTTTCGGAATATGACGCATGGTTCAATGCGAAGGATGACCTGCTGGTGCTTGGGGTGTCCGTGAAGGATATGGATAAAATCGGGCATTATTACGGGCGATTCATTGCCTATATGGAGGAAAAGCACCATCTGCGGATCAGCAGGCAGACGAAAGAGGAAAAGTGGCTGATGCCGCATATCCGTCCGGGATGCCGTGTGGACTACGGCGTGGGGCGCATCCTTTTTGCAGGGGAAGTCGCCGGGTTCTTAAACCCGATGGGAGAGGGCATATCTGCCGGAATGGAGAGCGGGTACTGCGTTGCTGGTGCAGTCATGGAACATTTCGATAACCCAGAAACAGTCAGGGAGACCTACAGGCAAAGCACGGAAAATCTGAAATCATATATGCAGCGCCAGTGCAGCCTTGTCGGGGGAATGGCTGGCACGTCAGGGAGATGGAATAAGTAAGGAAGGGGATGGTTTTATATAACTTAGGCAAACTACACACAAACTACAAAAAAGTATGGTATGATGGTTAAGGAGTGTGGAGGTGATACCATGCAGAGGATTTTAATTGTTGAAGATGATATGGATATTCAGGAACTTCTGCAGGAATTTTTGCAGGAGGCAGGATATAAGGCCGATATTGCAGGTGATGGCGTGGCAGCCGTGGATATGTTTGCGAAGAACCTTTATGACCTGATCCTGCTGGATATCCAGCTGCCTAAAATAGATGGGTTCACTGTCTGCGAACTGATCCGGAAACAGTCTCAGGTTCCCATTATTATGCTGACGGCCCTGGGCAGTGAAGGCGACCAGATAAAAGGACTGGACTTGCAGGCGGATGACTATGTAACAAAACCATTTTCCATGCCGGTGCTGCTGCGAAAAATAGCGGCTGTCCTTCGGCGGGTCGGAAGCCGGGAGGATGGCGAAAGCGCATTGCTCCATTACAAAGGGCTTACTTTGGATATGGATGGTTACCGGGTTTATGCCGGGGATGTGGAATATGATTTGACACAAAGGGAATTTGAGGTGTTGAAGGAACTGCTGGAGAATCAGGGGAAGGCGCTTTCACGGCAGCATTTCCTGAACAAACTGTGGAAGTACGATTTTTACGGGGATGAGAGGGTGGTTGACACGCATATCAAAAATCTCCGTAAAAAACTGAACATTGACTACATTGAGACGATCCGGGGAGTTGGATATAAAATTGAAAAAGAGGGGAAAGAAAAGCCTGTTTACTAAAATATTTGCCGTAACCTGCCTGCTGATGGTGGCCTGCTGCTCTGCTACCTATTGCTTTATCGCATGGCTGGTTCCAGAATCATACAGCACAGATCTGGATGCAGCACTGGATAAGGAAGTGAATGCATTTATTTCAGAATTGGAATTTACTGCGGGAGAGGAAAGTGGGATTCTGTTTGACGAATTTCTGCTGAACAATGATGTGCTGTTCCAGCTATATGATGAGGACGGAAGGGAGATTGCATTGCCCTCACAGCATAACACGGATTTTCCGGGTGTAGTTCGTGACGGCATTGTTTTTGAAGGGATGCCTTCTGCGTATGGGGTAACGCACAGCTACCTATTTCGTTTCAGCGATTCTGAGATGGTCTATACCCTGTCTGCTGCCGGAGACGCAGAGCCGGTAAACCGGCTGATGGATACCATCGGCAATATAGTCCCGCCTCTGTTGGTCATGGTGATATTCATTTCAGCCATAGGTGCAGCACTTTATTCCAGGTACGTGACAAAGCCTGTCATAGAGATCAGCAGGGTGTCGGAAAAAATGTCCGACCTTGACTTTTCATGGGATTGTACGGAAAGCCGCTCCGATGAATTAGGGATACTGGCGCACAGCCTGAATGAAATGGCCCGGAAATTGTCTTCGGCGCTCAGTGAACTGCAGGCGGCAAACAGCCGGTTGGAAGCGGACATTGAGCGGGAGCGTATGCTGGAACAGGCACAGCTTGATTTCTTTTCGGCGGTATCCCATGAACTGAAAACACCGATCACGGTCATTAAGGGACAACTTGAAGGGATGCTGCTGAATGTGGGGAAATACAAAGAACGTGATAAATACCTTGCCCGTTCTCTTGAAGTGGTAAAAGCAATGGGAGGGATGGTGCAGGAAATCCTGACTGTTTCCCGCATCAAATCATCAGAAACTGCCTTGCAGGAGGAAATATTTGATTTTTCAGACATGATAAAAAGTGAGTATGGACTATTTGAAGATATGGTTGTGGGCAAGGGTCAGGAATGGCATGAGGATATACAGAATGGGCTGATACTCCGGGGAGACAAAGCACTCCTGGGGAAAGTGGTAAATAACCTTGTTTCCAATGCAATCCATTATTCGCCGGAGGGCAGTGATATTTTCGTTACGGCGCATTCCAGAAGCGGGAGGATACAATTTTCCATAGAGAACACGGGGGTTCATTTGCCGGAAGATGACATACCAAAACTCTTTGACGCTTTCTACCGGGTGGAGCGGTCACGCAGCCGGCAGACGGGCGGCAGCGGATTGGGCCTTTATATTGTAAAGATGATCCTGGAGCAGCATGGAGCGGATTATCAGATAAGGAATACCGAACAAGGCGTATGCTTTAACATTGAATTTTTATATAATCATCAGAAACAGGGTGGCGGCATATGATTTGCCTGCCGCCTTCTTTTTAACATAAGGATGGCTGGCGAAGCCCGACATCCGTTGTTTGGAAACTTCACACAAAACACATAAAGTCCACAAGGAACCCCCAAATACTTTTGATAAGATAGAATTATCAAAACGAGAAAGGAGAACTTCAAATGAAATTAAAAATGACAAAAAGGATTTTATCCGCATCTGTCCTGATCAGTATATGTATGCTTACGGGCTGTGCGGGAAATGCAGCCGCAAGCGTTCAGAATGGAACTTTGCTGTCTACAATACCTGCATATGACACTGGAATGGTAGAGGATTCGTCTGCGGCGGAAATTCCCGGCAGCGTGGACTGGTCTGTATATGAAGCATATGGGCTGTCCTATGATGAAAAGACGGGCTGCTATACCTACAATGGGAGCATCGTGCGTTTCTTCAATGATCCGGCAGCAGGGGCGAGCTTTACGAATTTCTTCACGGGGACGGTGGATATTGAAGCGAGGCGTGACGCAGACAATAACCTTGTCGGTATCGAAGAATGCTCTCAGGAAGTATATGACCGTCATACGCGGAAGCAGGAGCATTTTAAGGATATGTCTATAAGTACGGAACCAAATGCAGCAATGGCAGCCGAAACAGGGAAGAGCAACGGAGAGCTGTTAAAGGATTATGAAGAGTATGGTGTATCCTTTGACGGCGAGTATGGCCGCTGGTTTTATGGCGGTAACGAGATTAAGATATTGATTGATAGTGAAAGGGCTATTGTTTATTACACGGATGAAAAGGGAATATGCCTTGCTGTCAGCAGAGACGAAAACCATAAAATCACAGAGATAAAAAACATTTCAGAAAGTGACGCACAATTACTGCTGCAGGTAAATAAGCCCACAGCCTCCGCTGATTATGCCACTGAGGAAAATTGATCATTTCGGATGCTTAAATTTCGGTAATGAGAAATTTGCTTTGATGTAAGCAAACTAAAGAAATACACAAAAGCTAACCGCCGCTATGGCAAACGGGTTCTTACTCATAATTGGGTAGAAATCAGTGACGGCACAAACAAAAAAGAGTGCATATCGTACTCTTTTTTGTTTGCGATAGTGTAACTTTACTTGGGGAATTTTTCCAGAAAATAAAACGGAGCACCTGC
>CAJUKA010000210.1 GCA_910586585.1 uncultured Lachnospiraceae bacterium | reverse complement strand
AGCTTGCAAAGGAAATATTGATAGAGTTTATGGAAGATTTTCAGAAAAGAAATCCGAATCTATATGTGTTTTCGGCGCATCTGCATATGGATGAGGAAACGCCACACATTCATATTGACTTTGTCCCTTATATCCGTAACAGTGAGAGAGGGCTTGATACGAGAGTTTCGCTGAAAGGCGCACTGGCAGAGCAGGGATTTAAAGGTGGCACAAGGAGCGCAACAGAGTGGAATCAATGGATGGAGTCAGAAAAACAGGAACTCTCAAAGGTTGCGGAAAGATATGGTGTACGGTGGAAACAGTTAGGAACGCATAATAAGCATTTATCCGTGTTGGAGTTTGAAAAACAGGAGAGGGGAAAAGAAGTTGAAAAATTAGAAAAGGAAGTATCTAGCAATAAAGAGGAACTATCCCACATCATTTATCAGCAAGTCTTGGCTGAAAACGAAATGGAGAAGATAAAGCTGGAAAATGAAGCGGTCAGGCAGGAAACAACGGAGCTTTCCGCTGCCAATGATTTATTAAGGGAGCAGACAGATGGATTGATGGAGAATAGAGCAAAGCTGATGTCTGATAATAAAGCATTAGAACAGCGACAGAAAAAGTTGCAGCAGGACATTGAGAAAATGGCTGCTTCTAAAGCGGCATTGGAACGCAATATACATGCCTATGATGAAGATGCAAAATGGCAGTTGCCGGAGCCGACTGCTTTAATGAGTGCAAGGGTTTATCGGGAAAAGAACGCTATGCCGCTTGTGGAAAGGCTGAAAGAAATTGTAAAAAGCCTTACGATAAAATGTGTCAATCTGATGGAGCAGATTAAGCAGTTAAAGGCAAAAGTCACAAAACAGGCAGAGGATATTGATTTCTATAAAAGTAAGGTACATCAGCAGTATGTAAAATTAGAACAGTTGCAGGAAAAAGCGGATGATTTTGAGCGTGTGAAACAATATGTTGGGGTAGACAAAATTGATATTATTGTGACAAATGCAAGGGAATTGGAACGAATCGCACAGAGTGAAAAACAGCAGAACAGAGCGTATGGAATGGGCAGATAAGAAAGGCGGATTGATATGATAGATAATGGAAATTGGAGCGAACAGTATTCTATGGAAAATATTATAGGTTGTGAATACAACATGGATAACGGTTATGTGGAAGTTTATTATTCTGACGGCAATATTTTGCAGTTGAAATGTGAAGAAATAGAAGCTAATCTGCATACTACAGAACAATCGCTTACGAAGCTGTATGAGTTGTTGAATGACAAGCCAATTGAATATGTTGCGATGGCGTTGTCGGGAGAACTGCAAGCCTATTGTGATATAGAGGCGGATATGGTAAAAGGGATGTTTGGTACGATTGTTCAGGGCTATTTGAAGCAGGGATACAGTAAAACTATGGCAGAAGCGTTGGCACAAGATTTTTTTAGATATGAAAGTTGAGGGAAATATGACAGATACAGAGAAAAAAGTAATGGTGCGGTTATGTACGAAGATTTTGGCGGAAACAGATTTATATGAAATGGATATGGAAGTGCGGAATTTAGTTGATTGGATATGCGTTTCGGAGCAGATGAAAGAGAATAACAATAAAATTCGCAGCTTGACAGGGGAATACAAACAGATAGAGCCGGAATGCCGGGATGGCATCAGAGAAAAGTTAGAACACATGAAAAAACTGTGTGAGGAGCGTAATAGTTTGTATGAGAAGCAGAATGAGTTAAAGGGGCAGAGAGAGAAGTTGGAACGGAATTTTATCTGGTAGAAGGTGAGGGAGGGAATGGTATTTCTATGTCCTTTCGTAAGATGCTAATCTCTATATAAGGAATAGGTAATTTTTTAGACGTTGTAGATAAGAGACAGTATTTTTTCTTTTTATTGAAAATCATATAGACATGGTGCTGGCACCATGTAGTGAGGGAGGATTAATGGTGACATAATATTTAGAAACGATGTTTAAAGTTGATGGTTGCGATATGTTGAATGTGGTATCTAAAAAATATCACTAATAGCGATAAAATATCTTGACTTTTTCTGCTTATGTGTTATACTGATAGTACTTTAACAAATAGGTATATCCATCCAGAAGATGTAACGTGAGCAAATTGCTTGGAAGGGAAACCTTAAATTTAAACCGGGGAGCGAGTATCATGCGTGTTCTGTATTGTATGTGCGCATTGGCACAGCATATACTGCAGTATGGTACATAGCGTTCTCAAAGCGTGTGGATGGAACACGCTTTAATGATGGATTAGTTTGTGATTTGAAAAAAGACCTTGATTCGAATTCCTTTCTTGGATGGCATCTTTAATTATAAAGATGAGAAAGGAGGCGAAACTATGAAAAGGTTTTGCAGAAAAGTTAAAGTATTTTTCAAATCCGGCATTAAAACAGTGGTGGCATTCTGTAGAAATAACAAGAAATCAATCATAAGATTGGTTGGCAAATTTGTTATCTATGTTTGCAAAACCATTATTGAGTTGATTTTAGATAACTTGTTTTAGTGTCAACTAATCTATTTTTTTATGCATAGATAGAGAGGGGAAAATCTATGATTGGAGAAGCACTTAGATTATTACGGATTTTTAATGGATATAAATCTGCTGAATTAGCTGAGAAACTTGGAATTTCTCAAAGCTATGTTTCGGAGATAGAAAATAATAAGAAACAGCCGACAATGGATATATTAGATAAGTATGCCAGTGTATTTGAAATGAAAAAATCAACATTATTATTATTTGCAGAAGCTTTGGAAAATGATGTTGAAGTACAAAATGATAAAAAACAGAAAGTGGCATTAGCGGGAATGAAATTATTGAAAATACTTGAAAGAGTTGGTAAGTTTGAAGATGAATAAATGTTATCCAATAGAGAACAGCCCATTGTATCGGTTGAGGAATAGAAGAAGGCTAGCGGAATTTTTAAATCTGCCTAAAAACTATTTTAAGGAAAAACATACCTATTGTTATAATGAATTTTCAAGACCGAAGCCCAATGGAGATGGAGAAAGACATTTTACTGTACCGCCAGAAGATTTAAAGGGTATACAAAGACATATTTGTAAACTATTTAAACGAATTATAACGCCAGAATGGGTAATGTCGGGTAAAAAATCATGTAATTATATTACAAATGCAGAGGTGCATTTAGAACATAGATTTGTGAAAACAATGGATATATCAAAATTTTATGATTCAGCGCAGCGAAGCAGAATCTATCAAATGTTTTCACAAACTTTTAATATGGCATCTGATATTGCGTGGATTATGACTGAGTTAGTAACATATAATGGAACATTGCCAACAGGAAGCCCCTCTAGCCAACTAATTATATATTGGACATACCATAGCATGTTTCAGAGAATAAATGAATTAGCAGAAGAATATAATTGCTATTTTTCGCTTTACGTAGATGATATGACATTTTCCTCTGATTTTCCGATTAAAGCTATCTTGAGAGATGAGGTTTCCGATGTATTAAGAAAGAATGGACTATTGGCAAAAAGTAAAAAGGATCATTACTATCAGGTAAATGATTTTAAGGTGGTTACCGGAGTTGGAATAAAACAAGGGAAAAAGGTTGTGCTTAATAGTAAGCGTAAACAAATAATAGAGTTATATGCAAAATGTAAAAAAGCAGTAATATATATCAAATTGAAAAGCTTAACGGAACCTTATGTTCGCTAAGACAAATAGAACCAGATATCTTTCCGGAAATATATAGGTACGTCCATAGCTATGAGCAGGAGCTAAAGAAATTATCAAGGGACAGATTTTATAGGGTTAAAAGGGAAAAAGGTAGGTATCTTTCTAAGCACATACATAATGTTGGCATTAATACGGAACAAGGATTTGATTAATTGAAAAGAAGGTAAACGATGTTAGATTGCATTATTGAACGTACAAACAGATATATTGATGATATGCCGAAAAAAGAGCGTAAAAAATATGGTCAGTTTTTTACAAGTAAAGAGACAGCACGTTTTATGGCTGGACTATATACTATTCCTGAAAATTTGTTCAAAGTTCGCATTTTAGACGCAGGGGCAGGTTCAGGTATATTGTCGTGTGCACTTTTAGAACGATTGGAACGGATGGATTCTATTCAGACGATAGAATTAACTTGCTATGAAAATGACGATAACATTTTGGAATTGTTAAAAGAGAACTTGCATACTTGTCAGGTAAACTCTAAAAAAGACATACAAATTCATGTTGTCACAGATAATTATATTACAAGTCAGTATTTGGACTTCAATCATATGTTGGGCGGCAATTTCGATCCTAAGAAATATGATTTTGTTATTGGCAATCCTCCATATATGAAGATACCTAAAGATGCGCCGGAAGCAACAGCTATGCCAGACGTATGTTATGGCGCCCCCAATTTATATTTTATTTTTGCAGCAATGGGATTGTTTAATCTTGATAGTGAAGGGGAGATGGTGTATATTATCCCTCGTTCATGGACTTCTGGGGCTTATTTTAAGCGATTTAGACAGTATTTTTTAACAGAAGGGAAATTAGAACATATTCATTTATTTGTAAGCAGAAATAAGGTGTTTGATAAAGAAGATGTCTTGCAGGAAACAATCATTATAAAAGTAAAAAGGACAAACCAAACGCCAGAAGAGGTTACGATCACTTCTTCACAATCAAACAGTGATTTTGCTGATCTAACTTCGCTGACAGTGCCGTATAGCCTGATAGTTTCGGGAGATGATTATTATGTTTATTTAGTAACAGATGAAAAAGAAGTTTCCGTGTTGAAACGATTACATAGATTTGATAAAACATTGCCGGATATTGGGTTAAAAATGAAAACGGGCTTGACGGTTGATTTTCGTAATCGTGAGATACTTCGTGATGATGCGGAGGACGGTGCAATTCCACTCTTTTATTCGCAGCATATTAAACAAGGAGAAGTACAATTTCCCATTCGGAAGGAACACGAGTATGTGGTGACAGAGCAAAAGGGATTGATGCAGGACAATCGGAATTATTTGTTTGTCAAACGTTTTACTGCAAAAGAAGAAAGGCGCAGACTGCAGTGTGGGGTATATTTATCAA
>CAJUKA010000209.1 GCA_910586585.1 uncultured Lachnospiraceae bacterium | reverse complement strand
AGATAAGAATGGTTAGTGAAAACTACCCGTTCTTATTTTGTTTTATGGAAGGAGTAAGTATATGAGCGAACAAAATTTGTCTGCGGACAGACAAAACAAAAAGCAGAATTTTTTATCCTGTCTGCTGTCCTATGCCCGTGAAGGGAAACGAAAACTGATTTTATCGGTGGTTCTGTCCGTGATCAGCATTACGGCGGGGCTTGTGCCTTATTATTGTTTTTACCGTGTCCTCTGCCTGTTTTTAGATGGGGCGGTTTCGGTTTCAGGGATCTGGTCATGGAGCCTTCTGGCGTTTGCAGCCTATGCGGGGAAGGTACTCTGTTTTGGGCTTTCCACCACAGCGAGCCATTACGCAGCCTATCACATTTTGGAAGGTTTGAGGAACCGTGTGGCAGACCGCTTTTTACACGCCCCGCTGGGGGAAGTGGCGAAGCACAGCATCGGGGAGATCAAAGGGATCATGGTGGATAAGATCGAGGACATTGAGCCGCCCCTTGCCCATCTGGTCCCGGAGGGCAGCGGGCATATCGTACTGCCGCTGGTGAGCATGGCGGCGCTTGCGGCGATCGACTGGCGGCTGTTCCTTGCGTCCATGGTCACTTTTCCCTTTTCCTTCCTCTGCATGGGGCTGACCTTCAAGATCAGCGGGAAAAGCTATGACACCTACAATGAATCCCTCGCACAGATGAACAGCAATATTGTGGAGTATGTGGAGGGGATCGAGGTCATCAAGGCATTCGGGCGAACCGGGGAATCCTATGGGAAATTCTCATCTGCTATTTTAAATTACAGGACATTTGTAATTAAATGGCTTTCCTCCACCTGGGTGACCATGAAGCTGGCGTTTGCCCTGTTCCCGTCTACACTGTTAGGCGTCCTGCCTGTGGCGCTCCTGCTTGGGGCAGACGGAACGGTCACAGCGGCGCAGGCGGCGCTTGCGGTCATGCTGTCCATGTCCATGGTGGGCTCCCTTGCGAAGCTGGAGGTATTTTCCAACGAGATCAAGAAAGTGCAGATGACGGTGGAGGAATTGCAGGAATATCTGGAAATGCCAGAACTGTCGGAAAAAGGGCAGGATGTAGAACTGAAAGGCTATGATATGGAACTGAAAGATGTCCGTTTTTCCTATGAAGAGGACGAGGTGCTACATGGCGTATCCTTAAAACTGCCCCAGGGCAGCTTTACCGCACTGGTGGGACCGTCCGGCGGAGGAAAGTCCACGGTGGCAAGGCTGGTTTCACGGTTTTACGATGTGTCTGCCGGGGGCATTTCCATCGGCGGTGTGGATATCCGGGAAATGCCCCTTGCACAGCTTTCCGGCATGATCAGTTTTGTGGCACAGGACAATTTCCTGTTCCGCTGCTCCATCAAGGAAAATATCCGTATGGGAAATCCGGACGCAAGTGATAAGCAAGTGTTTGCAGCGGCAAGGGCGGCGCAGTGCGAGGAATTTATCAGAAAGCTGCCAAATGGCTATGACACGCCTGCGGGCGAAGCTGGCAAACGGCTGTCAGGTGGCGAAAAACAGCGTATTGCCATTGCAAGGATGATGTTAAAGGGTTCGCCAGTCATTATACTGGACGAGGCGACCGCTTTCACTGATCCGGAGAATGAGGATAAGATACAGAAAAGCATACGGGAATTGACGAAAGGGAAAACGCTGCTGGTTATTGCCCACAGGCTTTCCACGATTAAAAACGCTGACAATATCGTGGTGCTGGAGAACGGAGAGCTCGTGGCGCAGGGGCGGCAGGAAGAACTGCTGATGGGCTGCCCGCTGTACCGAAAGATGTGGGAGTCCCATATCGGTGCAAAGAACTGGTCGGTAGGAAAGCAGGGAAAGGAGGCAGAAGGAAATGTTTAAGACATTAAAACGGATCATAGGCTGGTGCGGTGAATTTAAGGGGAAATTATACGCTGGGTTTGTATTCTCTTTCTTTTCCCATCTGTTTGCAGCCATGCCGGTGATGGTGGCGGCGTATACCGTAGGGCTTTTACTTGCATCCGCACAGAAAGAAACGGCTTTTGACAGAAAGTGGGCAGGCATCAGCTTTGTGGTGATTGCCCTGTTGGTTATCCTGCGGTTTTTCTTTGACTATATGCGTTCCCGTTTTCAGGAAGCCATCAGCTATGAGCTTGTGGCAAAAGACCGGCTTGCCATCGGGGACGCATTAAAGCGGGTATCCCTTGGGTATTTCCAGAAAAACAGCACGGGGGATATTTTAAATTCGATCACCACAGGCTTAAATACACTGGAAAACATGGGAATCCGCATGATTGATAATTTTGTGGGCGGTTACCTGAACTTCCTCGTTATTTTCTTAAGCCTGCTTGTGTTTTCACCGCTTACGGCGCTTACCTCACTGGCCGGCACGGCGGTTTCGTTCCTGTTCCTTCTGCTGGTGTCAAAACACAGCGTAAGGAATGCTCCAAGGGAAGCAGAGGCAGGGCGGAAGCTGTCCGGGGCAGTGTTAGAGTATGCCCGCGGACTTCCCACCGTGAAATCTTTTGGGCAGGGAGGTGCCTCCATGCAGAGCATGAAAGAAGCAGCCAGGGAAAACCGTGATATCCGGCTGAAAATCGAATATGGGTTTACTCCGGCAAATTGCGGACACCTTCTGGCGCTGAAAACCGCCTCGGTATTCCTGGCTGCGGCTGCCTGCCTTCTCTGCTTTGCAGGGAGCATGGAGATGCCAGTCATGCTGATGTTTATGTTCTTTTCTTTCGGCATTTTCGGTTCGCTGGAGCCGGTCAGCGACAGCGCCCATGTGCTGGGCATCATCAATACGGCGATGGACCAGATTGGCGCGCTGAAAGAGGGAAACTATATTGACCGTGACGGGAAGGATATCGTCCTTTCAGATTTCGGGATAGAATTCTGCCATGTGGATTTTGGGTATGAGGAAGGAAATAATGCGGGGCGGACAGTGCTTAAGGATGTCAGCTTTACCATACCTGAAAAAACATCCACTGCCATTGTCGGGCCTTCCGGCAGCGGAAAGACGACTATCTGTAATTTAATTGCCCGTTTTTATGACGTGCAGGCGGGCAGTATCCGTGTGGGCGGACACGATGTGCGGGAATTTACCTGCGACAGCCTGCTAAAAAATATATCCATGGTGTTTCAGAATGTGTATCTGTTCCATGACACGATCCGGAACAATATCCGCTTCGGAAGGCCGGATGCCACAGAGGAAGAAGTCATAGAGGCTGCAAAGGCGGCAAGATGCCATGATTTCATCGTATCGCTGCCGCAGGGATACGATACGGTAGTCGGCGAGGGCGGCGGCACACTGTCCGGCGGCGAAAAGCAGAGGATTTCGATCGCCAGGGCGATGCTGAAGGATGCCCCTATTGTTATTTTGGATGAAGCCACGGCAAGCATCGACCCGGAGAATGAGCATCTGATCCAGGAAGCCATCTCTGAACTGACCCGTGGGAAGACAATCATCACGATTGCCCACAGGCTGGCAACGATTGAAAATGCGGATCAGATTCTTGTGATTGACGGAGGAACGGTAGCGCAGAAAGGGACACATAAAGAGCTGTTGGAACAGGAAGGAACCTACCGTGAATTTGTACGTATCAGGGAACAGGCGGAAGGCTGGCACATACAATAATCAGAAAGTCAGCGGAAAGAAGGTGGCGGCATCGGACGTGTAATGGTAATAGAATTTCAGGAGCAGGATTCTTCCGCATTTGACGAGGTTATGAAGGTTCTGAAACGCCATCCAGGATTTGAACATCTGCGGCTGCGGGATGAGCCGATGGTTTCGCTTCCGGGACTGGAAATCTATCCGGACCGGAGGAAGATATACCGCGACCGCCGTGAGATACGCCTTACAGCAAAGGAATATGACCTTCTCAGTTTTCTTGTTGCGAACAAAGGGCGTGTCCTTACCTATGACCAGATATATCAGAAGGTCTGGGGAGAGGATGCCTATGGTGATGAAAGCAATGCCATAGGCTGCCATATCCGCAACCTGCGGGAGAAATTATATGAGGCAGAGCCGGATGCGCCTTTTACCATCCGCTGTGTGCGGGAGGTCGGCTACTGCTTTGAGGTCAATTCAGAATGAATCCTGTAGCGGCTTGGGAAACCAGGCCGCTTTTTCCATGCTGTGGCGCTGTACGCCATCCCTTGATATTTAATAAAACGACATAAAATAACAGCGAATAGTGACAAGCCTGCGGCTCATAAGATGCCGTAAGGCGGTTTTTTTATTTTACCCTCAAGTTTTCTCTTCTGCCGTGGCAATGAAATGGGAGGCTTTCTTAAAAGCAGGGGTAAAATACATAAGCCTCCGCAGGAGGTAGTTCTCATGACGGAAGAACAGAAAAATGTGGTCATAAAGCGCCGTAACAGCGGCTTTGGATATGCAACCATAGCAAAGGAAATCGGGCTGACAAAGGATGCTGTCGTGGCGTTCTGCAGGCGGAACGGGCTGACCGGGAACATGGCGGTGAAGGCGCCGGAGGGAACCGGCAGCCGGTGCAAAGAATGCGGAGCCGCACTGGAGCAGACCGAGGGGATGAAGACGAGGGTGTTCTGTTCTGCGCAATGCAGGAAGAAGTGGTGGAAGGAACACCCGGAGACGCTGAACAAAAAAGCGGTCTACACCCATACCTGCGCCGGGTGCGGAAGGGAGTTCACAGCCTACGGCAATTCCAGAAGGAAATACTGCTCCCACGCCTGTTATATTAACCATCGGTTTGGAGGTGGCGGGGCAGATGACTGAGGAGCAGTTCCAGGCAGAAAAGCTGTATTATATCTCGCTCTCCATCGCTAAATCCATGATGGAAAAGGGCGTCATCGATAGGGAGGTATTAGCTATAATTGATACAAAACTGCTGGAAAAATACCGCCCGGTTTCGGGTACATTACTGGCTGGAAAACCGTTGACTTAATGCGGTTTTAGAGTGATGTATAGTAGCGGAAGGAGTGATCTTATGGCGAAGATAAGCAGGATAGAGCCGAAAATCCCGGCTCTGAAGAAGCGGCAGAAGGTCGCAGCCTACGCCCGCGTGTCCATGGAAACGGACCGCCTCGCCCATTCCCTTTCCGCACAGGTGAGTTACTATAACGGACTGA
>CAJUKA010000208.1 GCA_910586585.1 uncultured Lachnospiraceae bacterium | reverse complement strand
TGTACCAGCTTTTCCATTCTATACTAATGGGTGATGAACCGGATGAACTGGATAGCTCAAATAATATTTTTTTGTGGGTGTAGGCTCCGAAAAGCCTTGATATTACAGTGTTCCTATTAAAACTCATTCATATGAGATAAAACCCCGATTTCGTAAGGGTGACAGAGAGATGACAGGGTTAAAGTATCAAGAAAAGTAGGAAAATCAAGGCTTGCAAGGGATAGGTGACAGAATGACAAAGGCATCTGCAAATTTACCAAGAGAAGAATGTCATGAATTTGCAAAGTGATATACTGCATTTGGCTGCTTCTAGTCTGGTTTAATGGGGACTTTTCCTGCAACGCGCAGAAGCTCTCTAATTGTTCTGGAAAAATCGTGCTGAAAAATAACCGTCTGGTACCGTATTCCTTAATACATAGGAAAACAGGCTGTGAAAATAAATCTTTTGGTATTAATTTTAAAGCGATCTATGCAGTTACGTTCATAAATGTGGAGAAATCAACTTTGGCATAGGAACAGGCATAATAAAACGCATTGCGTGATTTCTTTGTTATTCCAGATAAATGTTTCAGTGATATGTATAGAAAATATGATTGGATTCGATTGATAATTTAAAGTATTGATGTTATGATTATAGGCGTGGTGAGAGCCATTAGGAGAGCATCCGCTTTGGAGTGGGTGCTTTTCGTATATCTAAAGATAAAGAGTTATTAACAATTATAAACCAAAGATTAAAGAGGATCTTGACATGAAAAATAAAGATTCAAGTATTTATTTTGTCATAATTGAAAGTTTTATTATTGCTGGGATAACTGGTATCTATACAAAAAATCTGATTTGGGGAATTGCTGCTTTTTTTGTTCTGCTGATAGTTTATGAGATACCTGTTCTAGGAAATATTTTGTCAATTACAAGCGCGATGATTGAAACATATGCGATATATGAATTTGGATTAAAATTTTTACCTACGCCAATAAATGCATTTATAACACTGATTACAGTATATTTGCTTATGATTGTACATAGAATCTTGGGCGTCATGAGCAAAAATAATAACAGCAAAGAAGCCTTTCGATATTCTTTGATAATCTCAGAATGCCTAATGCTCTCAATTGCAGTATGGTATTACCAGAAATCTATACCAGTTGCATGTGTAGTATTTGCAGCATTGACAGTAATGGTTTTTACTCCAACATTACGAATAATTGGGCGGCTTGGTTTAACTTTTGGAACCTCTTTTTTAGTGTGGGAAGTAACTCACAAACATATGGAAATGAAATATTCTGTGTTGATAACGGCACTTGTTTTCATTTATATAGGTTTTCATCATGCAATATTCTATACTAAAAATACAAAATTGAAAAAACATCATAAAAAAGTACAAAATACTACAAAAAACGCTGCAAATATGGAAGAGGATTATTATAAGCAATCCTATTATTTGAACACGCATACAAACTATGAAGATGTATTAAATGATGAGGGAAAATATGGAGAATACTTAATTTACAAAAGTTTAAGGCATCATGAAAAACAAGGCGCAAAATTTCTTTTCAACTGTTTTTTAAATAGAGAAGATAATTCTACTACAGAAATTGATGTCATGTTGATTTGTCAGGGAGGTATCTTTGTTTTTGAAAGTAAAAACTACAGCGGATGGATATTTGGTAATGAAAACTCTCTAAACTGGACACAAATTTTGCCAATGAGAACTGGACAATCCAAAAAGACACAATTTTATAATCCTGTTAAACAAAATAATACGCATATAAGATATCTAAAAAAATTGATTGGCAGCAATATTCCTATTTATTCAATCATTGTCTTCTCAGACAAATGTACTTTGAAGGATATCAAAGCAGGATCAGAAAATGTTTATATCATACAATGCGGAGAACTCAAAAGTATTGTAAGTACAATAATAAGGCGTACAAAGTATAAATTGGATGCTGCACTAATATCTGAATTATATAATAAACTATATCCTTTTACACAGGTAAGTAATAAAGTTAAGAAAAAACATATTGAAAATATAGAGAAGAACATAGTACCTTTGTCAAAAGAACATACTTTAAAACAGCCTAAAAAGGAGGGATTAAAGCTTCTTATTTGTCCCCAATGTGGTTCCCAGTTAGTATTGCGGATAACAAAGAGAGGTGATGACATAGGAAAATCATTTTATGGCTGTTCAGCTTTTCCAAAATGTCGATATACAAGGGAAATTGATAAAAAGAAAATAAAAAGCATAAAGTAACCCAGATAGAAACTGATATAGCGTTCCAGTTATAGGCACATCAAACAAGATACAGGGCAGGAACACACAAAGAAAAGGGATTGCGAGATGCAGTCCTTTTTTGATATGGGAAAAGGAGAATATCAGATTATGGCAAATTAACAAAGTATGAAATGGAAACTGTGGTAAATTACAATGCCGGAGAGCAGACAGCAACCGTCTATACAAGGGATAAATCAGTGATGCGCAGATTGGATCGGCTTGTGGCGGATTATCCTGACAGCTACAGACTGCTAAGGCAGACGGACATTGACAAGACCTATTCTATGCCGAAATCATTTGTTACTTACCGTAAGCCGAGAGCAGTAAGCAACGAACAGAGGGAACAGGCAAGGCAGAGGATGACAAAATTAAATTCTGCCAGTAATTGAGGTGCGAAAATATAAATTATTTTATCGGCAATATTTTGTTTGCATGGCATGGACAGAGAGCGTCTTATGCAGGGTGTTTTATCCCAAAAATCCTCGTTTATTATCGTGTAAAAAGCAAAAGAAAAAGGAGAGAGGGGAATTCCATGCCAAATAATGAAAATAGGAAAAAAAGCCGCTTAATGAGGGAAAGGAGAGCCAAATAATGGATTTTGAATATTTTTATGGAAAACAGAGCAGCCAGTATGCTTTTTACCGCATACCGAAACAGTTATTTACGGAAAGCCAGTTTGATGCGCTGTCAATCGGGGCAAAGCTGCTTTATGGAATGATGATTGACCGCATGGAGCTGTCACAGAAAAATGAGTGGATTGATAAGCGTGGAAGGACATACATATATTTCACAGTTGATGAAGTAAAGGACAGATTTCATTGTGCCAATGACAAGGCTTGTGAAGCTGATGAAGGAGCTGGACAGTGAAAAAGGGATAGGATTAATCGAAAGCGTAAGACAGGGGTTGGGAAAGCCAAATATTATTTACGTTAAAAACTTTGTAGGTGGTTCACAGGAGTAGAGAATATCTTTTTATGTAAGATAGATAGGAATGAGTGGGATTCCGCCGTAACAGGCATTGTGGAAATGTGCAAGGGAAGGATTTAGGATATGATTGATATGATTGATTCAGTATGATTATACTCAGTATAGTTAATATCAGTATTGTTACATTCCGGTTTTCGGAATACAGTATAAACATGATTTTTAATGCATAAGGACAATGCTTTGTATAGGGCATTGTTTTTTTTGTCATGATATTTTCAATCCTTGCTTTGTTCGAGAGAACGAATTATAATATGATTGGAGGTTGGTTATGGACTATATGACTTTAAAAGATGCAAGTGAAAAGTGGGGCGTTACGCCACGAAGAATAAATTATTATTGTTCTGCAGGGCGTATTCCCATAAGCACTAACTTTTGCAAATTCATAAATTTTATGTTATACTGAACTGGGGTGAGATTTATGAATACAAATGACTTAGTGAAATTACTTCCGACAGGATATGAAGATGCCTGTTACGAGAAAAAGGCCATTACAAGGAAACGGACAATTACAAATCCTCTTGATCTTTTGCGGCTGATTCTGTTTTATCTTTCTGGTAATAAATCGCTCATTGATGTAAGCCAGTTTGCTCTTATGAGCGGCATTGGTAAAATCAGCGATGTTGGATTTATGAAAAGATTTCTAAAATCGAAGGAGTGGATCATTTGGCTTTCCCAGCATATCCTGCCGAATCCTGTGCTCCACTATAAAAAGCCGCGATGGCTGGAATCTTACCAGGTTCTTGCTGTTGATGCGTCAGACATTGTGGAAAAAGGCGCTGTGAAAAAACTATGGCATCTGCATTATGCACTTGATCTGTTTACCCTTACCTGCAGCCAGTTCAAGATAACGGAGCAGTCCACAGGAGAAAGCCTTAAAAATTTCACACTTACAAAAAGGATGCCTTGTCATAGCTGACCGTGCATATGGAACCATAAAAAGCATAGAGCACTGTCTGGCGGCAGGAGGCGATTCTATCATTTGAATCAAAAACAAACCCTTTCATATCTATGATGAAAACGGCAGGAAGATTGTTCTTTCCGACTGGCTGCGTACCATCGGAAATACTGCTGCACAATTAAAGTATATATCAAAAATAGTGAAAAAAAGCTGGTCCCAGTAAGAATCTGTGCATGTAAGAAAACAGAAGCAGAAATCGCCGCGGAAAAGATACGAATCCGAAAGATGGAAAGCAGGAAACAGAGAAAGCTTAGCGATGATACTGTATTTACCCACAACGATATGTTTGTGATTACATCACTGCCATCTGAAATATCTGCAGATCAAATTCTTTCTTGTTACTGCCTGCGCTGGCAGGTAGGGGAAGCTGATGACCACGGAGGGGAACGTGGTGCATTACGGACTCATTGAGAAATACATCGAGCGGCTTGGGGAGCGGTTCAACATCCGGGAAATCGCCTTCGACCGGTGGGGCGCGGTGCAGATGGTGCAGAACCTTGAGGGCATGGGCTTCACAGTGGTCCCGTTCGGGCAGGGCTTCAAGGATATGTCGCCGCCCACCAAGGAGCTGATGAAGCTGGTGCTGGAGCGGATGGTCGCCCATGGCGGGCATCCGCTCCTTAGGTGGATGATGGACAACATCTTCATCCGCACCGCCCCTGCGGGGAACATCAAGGCGGACAAGGAAAAGTCCACGGAGAAGATTGACGGGGCGGTGGCTGCCATCATGTGGCTTGACCGTGCGGTGCGCTGCGGGAACCAGACATCCGAAAGCGTGTACGATTTCCGCGGACTTTTGGTGTTCTGATTTTGTGCATCCATACTAAAATCAAGCGGAACGCTTGCATACCGCAAGCAAAAGCGGTATACTATATAGTGA
>CAJUKA010000207.1 GCA_910586585.1 uncultured Lachnospiraceae bacterium | reverse complement strand
ATTACGGTAAGTTCATGCCCATTCGGGCGGGTATAATGTCTATCGACATTATACCGCAGCTCCACTGTGTTTTCTATCGGAAACATAGCTTTCATCTTGAAATTTAAAGACGATTTCAATGCGCTTACTACTATATACATATATCGCATCTATAAGCTGTCTGACAAGTTCTTTTGTAAGTTCTGTAAGATTCTCTTTTCCTTCCAACAGATTTAAGGAACAAGGTTTTTCGTCCGGTGATGTCGTTTCTTCGGATTGATAGGCTTGCAATTCTGTTTTATAGGTTTCTATCAGCTTATTGTTACTTTCCTTCGCCTGTATGAACTGGTCAACATTGATTTCGCCTTTTGCATAACGCTCATACAATAAGTAATTCTTATCTGTAAGTCCCTGTATCTTTTCCTGAAGCTGCTTTTTACCCTCCTGATTTTCTTTCATACGGTCACGAAGCTGCAATCTGTATAATTCCTGTAGCCGATCCGCTTCGCCTGCCATGATTGCCTGATGTTTAATTGCAGATAATACAATTTCCAAAAGCTCTGTTTCCTTTATGTTTTCCGGACAGCACTCCTTTGATTTGGCTTCATAATAGTATCTGCAATAATAAGAAACATTGAATCTGCTTCTTCGCTGCATATTATGTTTGCAGCCACCACATTTCACGAAGCCTTTAATGGGAGAATCCATGCTTCCCCTTCTCCTTTTTTCTCCCTCGCAATATATCGTTTTGTCTAACAGTCCCTTGTCTTTTTTTTCTGTCAGTATTGCAATGTTCTGTTTCTTAAAATCTTTATTGTTTACAAGTTCAAACAGTTCTTTTGATATAATCGGTTCATGTGTGCCTTCGCATACTTTCCATTCTTCTTTTGGCAGACACTTTGTTCTTCTTGAACCGACCTCGGCAGTTTCTTTTTTGTGAAAAACAGTGTTCCCGACATACAGTTCATTTTTCAGAATTCTTCCTACTATAGAACCATTCCACAACTTTTTTTCTTCATGGTATTTCCACTGGTAACTGCAACCGTTTTTCATTGCGTAAACCTGCGGCGTCGGAATACCATGACGATTTAAGTATCGTGCCACTTCTGTTTTTACCCCATATTCTGCATACTTTTCAAAAATCATGCGTACAATGGCTGCTGCTTCCTCATCTACTATAATGCGGTTATGGTCAGAGGGAGATTTTTTATAACCAAATGCTGCAAAGGTAGCAAGATAATTTCCTCTCATCCGTCTGCCCATTAGATCATTTTTGATTTTAACGGAATTTTCTTCACTGAAATAATCATACATCAGGTTCTCAAATGCCACGTCCATATCCGGTGTTATCCCAACATAATCTTTGCTGTCAAAACTGTTGTTGACAGCAATAAAACGAATATCCAATAGTGGGAATATTTTTTCAATGTAATTTCCGACTTCAATGTGGTTTCGTCCAAAGCGCGAAAAATCTTTTACTACGATACCATGCACTTTACCTGATTTCACATCTTCTAAAAGTTTTTGAACCCCCGGTCTTTCAAAATTCTTCCCGCTAAATCCATCATCTATATATTCCTTTATCTCATAACTGTCAAATTCCGGTCTTTGCTCCACGAACCTGCGGAGAATATACCTTTGATTTGTGATACTGTTGCTTTCATCAATCATATCGCCATCTTCTTTTGACAATCTCAGATACAATGCCATAATCATTCCGTTGCACCTCCCTTCCGACAGTTTAAAATATATTTTTCACAATCATTAAAACAATCCTGATATTTTAGCTTTACTTCAACCCTGTTATCAGCAAAAATCTCTATTCTCTCAATACAGATTTCAACCATTGTTTCAGTCAGTTTTTTTTCATTTTGGAAGCAGAGCCAGTCTGACACTAATTTTTGTAATGTGGTATGACATTTTTTTATCCCTTTTTCTTCTTTAACACACTTTTTCTCCTGTTCTTTGTATAATTCCATTTTTTCATGGTACACATTTTTATATTGCAGGAATACTGCCTGTGAAACACAGCCTTCTGCGTAGTCCGAATATGTCCGCATATACTCCTGTTCCAGACAGTTTTTTAAATTGATTACTTTTTGCTTTTTCGATTCTGCCTGCTTTAATTTTTCTTCAAAGGAATACTGAACATTCCTTTGAACCTGTTTCTTTATTCCTTTTATGAAACTTAAATGTTTTTGTATCGTGGCATAAAGAATGTCACACAATACATTTTCGGCAATGTTCCTTGTATCGCATAAGTCATTGTAATTTCTATGTGTGCTGCATTGAAAAGTTTTGTACTGCTCTTTCTCCCCATTTATAATACGATATTTATTTACCCTCACCATATTTGCCTTGCAGGAAGCGCAAAACAATTTTCCCTGAAAAAGATGAGCGCCAGCGCGCTCATCTTGCAAAAATCTCCGCTTTTTGCTTAAATGATTTACACTGCTGCATTTTCCTGGAGCGTCGGCAAACTGCCATTCACAGGCAGATTTCTTTTTTTTGTCTTTTGAATGACCTAGTATTCTTTGTACATCTTCAAACATCTGCCTGTCAATAATCGGTTTATGATTATTTTCAATAACAATCTGTTCCTGTTCCGGCACCAGTCTTGCTTTCTTTCCGGCAAAAAAACTCTGCTCCGACTTATGCCTTATTACGTTTCCTATATATACAGGATTTTCCAACATTCTTTTGATTGTAGAATAGTGCCACAATTTCAGTTCATCAGCCTCTTTCCGGTATACGCTGCCTGACTGAATATACTGCCCTGGTGTCTGAATATGATTTTGATAAAGCCATCTGCTTATTGTATAGTTGGAAATTCCCTCACTGCACTGTCTAAATATTTCCTGTACAATGGGAGCTGTTTGCTTACAAATGACATAATTTGTGCCGCTTTCATTCATCTGATAGCCATATGGAATTGTAGCACTGCGGTAAAATATGCCCTTTTCCTGCTTCATTCGAAATGTACTCCCTACTTTCTTTGAAATATCCTTTGCATACATCTCATGCATAAGATTTTTGAGGGAAATAAGCAGCAGCTCCCTGCCGCAATTCTCATCGGCACTGTCATACCTGTCAACAATGGATATGAAACGCACTCCCAAAAAAGGAAATACTTTCTCAATATAATTTCCTGCTTCTATGTACTCCCTTCCAAAACGGGATAAATCCTTGACAATCACACAGTTAATCAATCCTGCCTTTAAATCTGCCATCATTCTACTAAATGCCGGACGTGAAAAATCCGTTCCCGTTTTTCCATCATCGACATACTCCCTCACGATATTCAAATCAGTGTGTCTGCTTACAAACTCATGCGCCAGCCTTCTTTGATTTTCCAAAGAGTCACTTCCTGTATAATCACTGTCCACTGAAAGCCTTAGATAATTACCAACATCATACTTTTTCAGTATTCTCTTTGCGGGTACAGCTTTTTTTAAATACCTGTCTGCTGTCCTAGCCATTGCTTCCCACCTCCGCTGAAGATAGGGAACTAAAGTTCCCCGGCATTAATTCTACAATCCTGCACAGAGTTTCGTACTCGTCCTGATACTTAAAGGTAATTTCTATTCTGTTTTCTTCATAAACAGTAATTTTTTCTACCAATGTCAGCAATGTACTTCTGTCTAACGATGTGATATTTCCTGTCTTGGTAAAAGTTTTTATCCATTCGTTTGCAAACAATCCCTCTTTAAAAATTATTTCTATTTCTTCTTTTAACTTCTTGATAGTTTGCTCTATCTCTGTACATTTGCGGACAAAATTGTCTTTGAACTGTTCATACTCTATTGCCGAAATCACGCCCTCTGCAAGATCCCTATGCAAAGCCATCTCCACCCGTTTGCACTGTTCTAACTCCTCATACTTTTCGAGTATTTCCTTATCGTTTGCCACCACGTCATTATAATTGATTTCTTTATCTTTTAGCGTGTTTAACAATTCTTCCAGTTTGGAAGCATGAGCAATATGCCTTTTGATTGTATCAAGCAGAATTTCTTCAATCACCGACTGCTCTATACTGTGGCGGCTACACCCTTTTCCTTTATTATAGGTAGCGCATATATAGTAAACGCTCTGTTTATCCTTATATCGGTTACAGCGTCTTACCATGCTTCTTCCACATTCCCCACAGAACATCAAACCTGAAAGCATGAACAGAGTTTCTTCCTCCGGTGATTTACGAGTATCGAGGTTAAGGAGTTTTGCAACATTCTCAAAGTCTGCCTTGCTAATAATCGCTTCATGCGTATTTTCCTTTACCGCCCATTCGGTTTCAGGCTTTTCAACGACCTTATTCAATTTATAATTGACTTTTTCACGTTTTCCCTGTTCAAGTACCCCAATATAAATTTTATTTCTCAATATGCGGTTGATTGCCACCGCCGACCATTTTGCTTTCCTGTTTTTTTGGAAGCCACTTTTATAATTCCCCCCAAGCTGTCTTTTGTACTCGGAAGGAGCTGCCACGCCAAGTCCATTGAGTTTATCTGCTATTGATGCAGAACTCAATCCTTTTAATTTCCAGTCAAAAATCTTACGTACAATGTCTGCGGCATATACATCTGGTACAACCTTATTTCTGTCTGTTCCCAGTTTCTTATATCCATATGCAACATAAGAACCAATATACAGACCGTTTTCCCGCATAACTTCCTGATGACTTCTTACTTTTCCGGATATATCCCGGCTATAATTGTCATTAACAAAGTTTTTAACTGGAATTAACAGATTTACATCGCTCTGTGTCGCTGTCAGGCTGTCAAAATGATCCAGCACTGACACAAACCGGACATTGTAAGATGGAAAAATCTTTCTCACATAACGTCCAGAGTCAATATAATCACGCCCTAATCTTGATAAATCCTTTACAATGACCATGTTTACCTTGCCACTATAAATATCTTCACACATACGCCTAAAGCTAGGACGTTCAAAATTAAGCCCTGTATATCCGTCATCTATATAAATATCATAAAGGGTAACATTCGGCATCGACTCTAACGCTCTTCGTATCAATGCCTTTTGATTGGCAATGCTGTTACTTTCTTTTTTGTCCTTTACTGTCCGCAAATCTTCATCTTCTTTTGACAGACGCAGGTACACAGCAGCCGTATAAGATATGAAAGAATTATTCATATTACTTCCTCCTAATTTTATAGTGCTGACATAACCATAAAATCAGGGTTCCACATATGAATTTAGTCCTGAATATAGTCTAGCACAAAGTTTTGCATTTGT
>CAJUKA010000206.1 GCA_910586585.1 uncultured Lachnospiraceae bacterium | reverse complement strand
TATTACAGCAAAATAGTGAATTTTGAAATCATAGGATTTTTGAGGGAAAATTTTTATATAAAAAAATTATGATAAAATATTTTTGAGAATTAAAAAGAAGGAGAAAGGTATTTATGAGTACATATATTTTAAGCAGTTTGTTTGCGAATGGATTCAATGATGAAGTTGCAAGGCACTTGCAAAAATTGATAAAAAACAAAAAGAGATTTGCTTTTATACCTTCAGAATTTGAAAGAGAGCATGAAAAGACAGATACGTATTTTCAATATTTTTTGAGGTGTTTTGCTGACATAGGTATCTGGTTTGAATATGCCTATATAATAGATGGACGGATGGTAAAGGAGGATATTAGAAAATGAGTTAAAGAAGCAGATGTTATTTGGCTGTCAGGTGGGGATACACCAACAGAGTATAAATATTTATTAAAATATGATCTGATTGGAATTATTAAAAATCATACAGAAATTGTTATTGGAATGAGTGCTGGTGCCATTAATTTAGCAAAAATGTCACTCTGCACATTAGCATGTGGGTATATTAAACAAGAAATATACAATGGAATTGGTTGTGTTGATTTTTCTGTTGAGCCGCATGTTGTTAAAAGTAAAATTTCAAATGAGTTGTTAGAATTGTCACATAAATATTTGATATATGGATTATGCGATAATAGTATTATTATTGTAACTGATAATAATATAGAATTCATTGGAGAGGCATATAGAATTCAATTTGGGTCAATTCAACGTGTATGAATAAATATTTAAATAATGATGATATAGATGAAGAGGAGTTTTTTAATAATATAAAAATCCTTAAGGAAAATGGTTATAATCATGTTCATTTACTTGGGGGAGAACCTTTGATGAACGAAAACATAGTATCATATATTTTGAAGTTGGAAGGTATGGGCTTTTCTGTAACTCTTAATTAATCTTTGAACCATGAAATTATGAAATGGGGCAGCCAAGAACTGTATGGATTAATAAAAAGAGGAGTAGTGTATGAAAGATTACATTAGATTAATCAATAAAGACTTTACTGTTGTAATAAGTGGAGAGAGTATGTATCCAACTCTAAAATGAAACTAGGGAAGCAGCAGATAGCGTATGGAATATATTAAGTGAAATATATGAATTCTTTTTAGCAATCAAGTTAAATAATAGAGAGGTATTTTATTATAATAAATCCAGAAAATCTAATCATGATTTATTCATAAAAGAGTGCTGAGAAGATATTCATAACAAAAAAATGTATGCTGTGGAAACGATTATTTTTATGGGTACGATTGCTTTATTGTACATAATAACAACGATATTAGTATGTTTTGACAAAATGACAATGGGGGGATTGGTTGCAATTATGATGTATAATTCTATCTTAATAGATCCTTTGCAGGAATTGTCAGAAATGGTAAAACAGTATTCAAAGACAAAGGTATCAATTGTAAGAATCAATAAATATATTTCTTTATGCAGAGAAGAAAATTTTAATCAAACAAAAAATAAAACCGTTAATCAATCTATTGAAATGAAAAATATAACATATGAAAATGAGGGGAAAATAATTTTAAATAATATAAACTTATTGATAGAAAAAGGAGAGAAAGTTGCAATTGTTGGTGAGAGCGGAGCTGGAAAGACAACGTTACTTTATTTGTTATGTGGATTACTGGAAAAAACAAATGGAAACTTGATGGTTGATGGAGAAAATTGTGTAAGTATGAAAGACTTTAGCAACGATTTTTCGGTACTATTGCAGCAGTCTGGGGTGTATACTTCTAATCTTAAGGACAATTTATGTTTATATACTGATAAATGGGATGAAGATAAAATAAGGGAATATATACAATGCTTTGAATTGGATAACATAATAAATGTTAAAGGTGATTATATGAGTAGTCCATTAGAAAACATATCTGGAGGAGAGGAGAAAAGATTGCGTTTGTTAAGCGTGTTATCGAAAAAAGCGGGTATTGTATGTTTGGATGAATTAAGTAATTCTTTAGATAATAATATTTGATCTATCACATTACGCTTAAAGGCCGTTCGGACATCAAAACCGGACGGCTTTTTTTGTGCGCCTGGCGGCGCACGTTTCTAACCGGTGTAAGTCCGGAATTCGCCCAGTAGTGGGAAGGATATAGCCGAAAGCAAGGGTGTCCGCCGTGAGACGGAATCTGAAAGAAGCTGTAAGCAGACCTCTGACCTGACGGACAGGAACCGCATATGAGGCTCGGAAATACGGATAAGGTGGCAAAAGGCACTGAAGTCCAAAAGTTGCTGGAAGTACGAGTAAATGCCGCAGGTACATGGAGGGAAAGAGAATGCACCTTAACTGGGGAGGTCTCACAGGCGGTCTCAGAAAGAACCTTGAGAGGGAACTTCAGAACGAGAGCCGACAGCATAACAGGCAACGGAACAAAACGAAACGGAGGGAGGAAGAAATTTAATGTGAATTTTATTGTAATGATAAGCGTTTTTTTTGTATAATTGAAGTGTGGCAGGAGCAGGATATATCATATCTTGTACCACAAATTTTTAGAAACCGAGGTGGTAAGGTGTCAGACGATACAAAGCAGACACAGGAAGTCAGCGTGCTCCGCAGTGCGCAGCCCGCGACAAAGCGTACCGCAAAAAACAGTGTGTTTTTAGACCTTTTCCAAGATAAAAAGAATTTGTTGAAACTGTATAAGACATTGCATCCAGAGGATACAGACGCAACAGAGGACACACTGGATATTGTAACGATAGACAATGTTTTGACAGATAATCTCTATAACGATTTGGGCATAATGGTGGGTAACAATAGATTGCTTTTGCTGTTGGAAGCGCAATCGAGTTGGACGGTAAATATTTTAATCAGAATACTGTTGTATTTAGCACAGAGTTATCATGAATATTTTGAAAGGACATCACAAAGCCTGTATAAGAGTACAAAGGTCAAAATGCCTAAGCCGGAATTATATATCATCTACACAGGCAATAGGGGCAGAAAACCCGATACAATATCGCTGTCCAAAGAATTTTTTGACGGTGCAGATATAGATATTGAGGTAAAAGCAAAGGTCATCTATGAGAGCGAAACAGAGGATATTATCAATCAATATATTATTTTCTGTAAAGTTTTTGATGAACAAAGAAAGCTGTATGGAATGACAGAGCAGACAGTCAGAGAAACAATCCGTATTTGCAAGGATAGGAACGTCTTAAAAGAATATCTGATGAACAGAGAAATGGAGGTAGTGACGATTATGATGAGTTTATTTAATGATGAGCAGATAATGAAAACATATTGGAAAGATATGGAAAATACTCTTACCGATAAGATTACTCACGATAAAGACAGAGAAACAGCTGAAAGAATGATTAAAGACGGAGAACTTTCTCTTGAAAAAATTGCACGTTATATACCATCTTTATCAATGGACGAATTAAAGGAACTTGAAGCCGAGATTATGCAGTTGGCGTAATCAATCATATCAATCAAATATAGTAACAGCGTAAAGGCGCATGGAACAGTAAATTGTGAAAACCATGCGTCTTTTTTTGCGCCTAAAAGGAGGAACAATGAGCAAATCCAAATTGGATTCCAATATTCAGACCAACACCACAGGGCGATTAACGCCTGTTTACAACATAAAATTGACAAGACAAAGACCATGAACAAGGAGGACGATTTTATGTATAATTACGAGATTGCGTTTTGCAATGTCAGTTTCTGTTATCCAGGGCGGGACGAGTATATATTAAAGGATTTTTCAGCGGTTTTTCATGCAAATAAAAGGACTGCAGTCATAGGAAAAAACGGCGAGGGAAAAACAATATTGGTCAAACTAATGATGGGGCTGTATTCCATCTATGAGGGCGAGATCAGATTGAACGGCATAAATATTAAGGGATTTAATATATCTGAATATAGGAAACTTTTTTCAGCAGCATATCAGGATTATATGCTTTATGCTTTTTCACTTGGAGAAAACATTGTACTAGCTAATGCAGTAGGTTACATTATATGAAAAGTGATTGGATGCATTTTTTTCTTATAACAAAGTATAGTTCTGAAAGAAGTTTGTTTTATATAATGGATAGTACACAATTCCGAGAAAATGATGTTCAAAATTATCAGGAGTTTGTCATACCATATCAGATAATGTGTGATATGTACAGCATAAACAATAATAAAGACATATTGTTTATGGATTGTGTGCAGGCGGATATAGAAGATAATCCATATAAGCTTTTAAAAGAATTTCTAAAGGAGTTTTTATTTCAGAAAGAGGAACAGCCTTATGTAGAATCTGATATTGTTAAAAAGGTAATTAATAAGGAACAATCAATTGAATTTAGTAAAATATTATTAAAACGCTATCATGAAAAAGAAGTTTTGTTTTATGAATTAGGGAAGCTTCTTTTGGCATGTGAAGTGGAGAGAGGCTATTATGAGAAATACAGGAATAGTATTCAGGTTTTATTGCATACCAATAAAGCAGTCTGTCATAAGATAGTATATTTACTTTATAAAAATAGCGTATGTAACATTGAGTTTTTATGAGAGCATGAAAAGACAGATACGTATTTTCAATATTTTTTGAGGTGTTTTGCTGACATAGGTATCTTGTTTGAATATGCCTATATAATAGATGGACGGATGGAAAAGGAGGATATTAGAAAACGAGTTAAAGAAGCAGATGTTATTTGGCTGTCAGGTAAATATTTGATATATGGATTATGAGATAATAGTATTATTATTGTGACTGATAATAATATAGAATTCATTGGAGAGGTATACAGAATTCAATTTGGGTCAATAAAACAAGGCGGCTAAGTAAATAAATTTAACATGTAAAAATGGCGTTTTAGGGAGCAAAAATCGAGTAGGGAAGGTTACTTCCTCTACTCGTGCGACGCTTTAGCGGCATAGTTTTCTGCATCGGTGTATGCATAAAAAGCAGGCGGATTGTTCCGCCTGCTTTTAAAGAAGTTGTTTCGAATTGTTTGAAAGAAAATTAATCTACTTTTAACCAATCTGTAACCCATTTACCAGTGGCTGCATCATATAATCTTTTATATTGTACGCCATTTCTTGTTTCATATACCCATATATACTGCTCTCCTCTTGCTGTATTTTCTTCCAGTATGATTTGAGGGAAAACATTGAAATCAGCAGATAATGGGGAGAGTGAGAGTGTTATTAATAGAACTTCAAATAATGTTAAGAGATTCAATGTTTTTTTTAATTATTTTTTTTATTTGCATATAAATCACCCTCCTTTTTTGAACATT
>CAJUKA010000205.1:0-5180 GCA_910586585.1 uncultured Lachnospiraceae bacterium | reverse complement strand
TCCGAATCAATGTCCGAATCAATGTCCGAATCAATGTCCGAATCAATGTCCGAATCAATGTCCGAATTGGAAAGAGCAAGAATGCAGATTATTTTGATTTATCTGGAAACAAATAAAGAAATAAATAGTGCTGCTGCGGCAAAATTGCTGGAAGTTGAAATAAAGACGGCAAGCCGTTTGCTGTTGAAGGCTGAAAAGCTGAATATCCTTAAAGGCACAGGAAAAACAAAAAATAAGGTTTATTTTAGGGAATAGTGCAAATGAATGTCATAAGAATGGATTAAGAGACCTATCTCCATCATAAGAAAAATGATGGAGATAGGAAACAGGCTGTTAATTAAATTCATTCATGGCATTCACATAATCTTGTAAGCCATTTGCTTTCAATGCAAGCTTCGCGTATAAAAGCGGTGTTTCTTCGGCTAAATGGTACAGATAGACTACATCACTGGGCTCATCGAAGGTAACAGAGGAATTACATTCTTTACAACGGATAACAAGAATGGAATTTTCGCCAGTGTTCACAATGATGGAATCGGTTGCAGGTTCGTACATACCAAACTGAAAAGTAAGATTGTTATTCATGCTGGTTTCCTTCCCACAGATATTTTGCACCATCCAGCAGGTCAATGATAGCTGTCAGCATATTGGTGTATTCAGTTTGTAATTCCTTAATGGATTCCAAAGAAGGAAGCGTATCAGGAGTAACATCGTTTGCGGTAAATTCTCTTTGCATTTTAAGTAATTGTAGGTACAGTGCATTGACAGTTTGTAGCAATGGATATATGGTTTCTTTCTTGCCAACAACGCAGATGCGGTTGTAAATGCAGGAACGGACAAAGTAATCTTTTTTCATCATTCCACTGGCAAGAATGCGTGCCTCGATTTGTTTACGTTCGGCATCAGTGATTCTGAAGCTGATGGTTGGATTTTTATGTTTGTTGCTCATGGTAATGCTCCTTTCATTTTGGGTGTGGTAGCAGGTGTTATATGGCAACCAGACAGCCACAGGAAATTATTTGTTTCAGTAATGTAAAAGTAGATTATATCAAACCGATGGATTATGATAGGTTTTAATTACTGCTACTACTTTGCTACTAAAAATTTTTAAAACGGTGCGAAAAGAGCGATATTTTGTGAAATAGAAGCACCCGAAATGTAGGAAATATCAGCATTTGTGAGTTGCAGATAAAAACTTCGGGAAGAGTTCGAGTGAGAGGGTAAATTCCTACAAAGCTTGTAGTTGTGGGCTTTGTAGGGATTTTTTATGTGGCGGTGGGTACGATTTGGGTACAAAATTTTTATTTATAAAAAATTATAGGTTTGTTTTATAATATTTTGATACCATGTATTGATACAGTATCTTTTATAGCAAAAACCTCAACAGAAATGTTGAGGTTGCCGGGTTTGTCTATTCTCTTAGAGGTAGGAAAAAGCGTATGTATCATCCAATATGATACCACAAAGAATATAAAATCTTGTACTTTGGGCTTTTTTACCAAGATACGCAATTTTTTAAATATGTCTGCTCCATATATACCAAGAATAAACAGACAAAAATCCCTTAGTAGCCTATAAAAATCGATTGCAAACACCTCCCTTTGTATTAACCTAGCAAAATAAATAATGCTATGTAAAATCAAATAACACTAGGTGTTTAGATTCGATGGCTAAGTTGTAGTGCATACAAAGTCATTTGCAATCACATATGAATCCTGTTTCATATGGAGTACGTATCTCACTTATAATAATAGTTTTTTTGTCAATTTATGTCAATAGTACAATTATTTTAATAATATTAATCTTTTACGTTTAGTCCAATCTCATCCATAGCCACATCATGCGCCTTCTGTATCTTTAAATTCAAATCAAAAGGTTCCGATTCCGGATAAATATCCATCCACAAATTGAAATCTGCTTCAGCCTTTAATAGTGCTTCCCCGCGTTTCTTCACATCCTTAATAGAATTACATTTTTCCACTTCTTCCATATATTCTTCGTAGCGATCACACCATGAGCGCATTAAAGAAAGTGTGCCAAAGCTGACAGCAACCATATCATTGCCGTCCTGATCCTGATATTCAAACAAATGCCCGTCATACTGGCGGAACACTTGAAAAAGCCTGTGCATAGCTTTGATGCCGTCAAAATCAGAGTTGGTTAATACTTCTACATTGACAGCGAGTGCCTGTGCTAAAGCTTCTAATGATTTTAACTTGGGGTTTCTGCGCCCGCTCTCATATGCTCTAATGTAGGCTTCGCTGACGCCAACCATTTCTCCTAATTGCTTTAATGTCAGACCTCGTTCTTGACGTATGCGTCGAATATTTTCGCCGACTGTCATAATTATTATGCCTCCTGTGTTATGGTATTTTTCATCAATATAAGCAAATATCAAATGCAACTTAATCATATCATAAGATACGGAATAAATAAAGAGATATTAAAAAAGCTATTGACACGTATCAAAAGATACGCTAATATATAAATGTATCAAAATGATACACATAAAAAACAAATGGTATAAATAGGAGGAAACAACATGAACGAAAAACTTTATTACAGTGCAGCAGATATTGCGGCAATGCTCGGCATCAGTATGGGAAAGTCCTACAAGATTTTACGGGAAATGAACAGCGAATTATCTTCTAAAGGCTTTCTCACAATCGCAGGGAAAATCCCCGTAGCCTATTTCAAAGAAAAATGGTACGGGGCGGCAAAGGAGGCGGTTGTATGAGCTGTAATGCGAAAAAAGATCCAAACGGCACATGGCGGATACAATACCGCTGGACGGATTGGACAGGAGCGAAAAAGAAGTCACAGAAAAGAGGGTTCAAAACAAAGAAAGAAGCGGAAGAATGGTATGCACATTTCTTATTGCAGCAATCTTCTGATCCAACAATGACGCTGGCTGATTTTTGGGAGATTTACAAAGCAGATATGGAAAAACGTCTGCGGAAAACGACCATGAAACAGAAAGAGTATGTGATGAATGATAAAGTCCTGCCTTACTTTGGCAAAACACCAATCAATGAAATCACTGCCCCTATGATAAGAAAATGGCAGGGTGAAATGATGGAGAAAGGCTTTAAGCCTACTTATTTGAAAACCATACATAACCAGCTCAGCGCTATTCTGAATTATGCAGTCAATTTTTATGAGTTGCGTTCCAATCCATGCCGGAAAGCAGGAAGTATGGGAAAGAGCAGGGCGGATGAAAGACCATACTGGACTTTGAAAGAATTTCAGAAGTTTTCGGATACGATTATGGATAAGCAGGATTCTTGGGTTGCATTTCAGATTTTATTCTGGACGGGAATGCGTTTGGGAGAATTACTTGCCCTTCAGGTAAAGGACATAAATTTTGAGGAAGGCACGATTACCGTTGATGAATCACTTGCGAGGATTGACGGAGAGGATTTGATAACTGCACCGAAAACAGAAAGTTCCATAAGGGTAATTACCATACATAAGGAATTACAGGAAGCAATCAAAGAGTATATTTCAACACTCTATCGGGCAAGGGCAGGCACACGTCTTTTTGCAGGGAGGACAAAGAGCTTCTTTGAGCATGAAATGGAACGGGGAATCAAGCTGTCAGGTGTAAAAAAGATTACTGTCCATTGTACCAGACACAGTCATGCGAGTATGCTTGTGCAGATGGGGTTCAGTCCTGTTGAGATTGCAAAACGGCTAGGGCATGGGAAAGTAACGACTACGATTGAAACATATTGTCATCAGTCTATGGATGCGCAGATAAAGATTGCGGACAGGCTTGGAAAAGTGGAGAGGGGTGAGGAAAGTGGCGTGTAAGCGTGAAGTAAGGTTTCGGCGAAATACAATCGCATTCTGGCTGAGTGATGAAGAAAAAGCCCAAGTGGAAGCGAGGATTATATTATCGGGACTTCCCAAGGGAGATTATTACCGAAAAGCCATATTGGGACAGGAAGTGATGGTAACTGCCGGAAATTATATGTCTAACAGGGTTGCAAAAGTTTTAGAACAGATATTGGAACATCTGAAAAATGGAAATACAGAAGATGAAAAATTACTGCTGGAACTGGTAAAGCAGTTAGTAGAAATTGGACAGAATGAAAATGCCCCTGCTGGCAACAGGGACATTTCAGAAGCAGAGTAAGTTGTTGGCGCAATTTACTCTGAATATAAAAAGGATAAGCCTCCTTATATATGTTGCAGATTTATTATAGCAGAGGCTTTTCCGAATGAAAAGGAGGGAAAGCTGTAAAATTGAATATTTTTTCAGAAGTAAAGGAACATCTGACTGCAAGACAAGTGGCAGAACATTATGGTCTGAAAGTTAGGAGAAATGGAACTGCCTGTTGTCCATTCCATGATGATAAACACCCAAGCATGAAGATTGACAAGAATTATCATTGTTTTGCCTGCGGCGTTGGTGGAGATGCGATTGATTATGTTTCCCGTATGTTTGGATTGTCACAGTATGATGCGGCACGAAAGCTGATAGAGGACTTTGCTCTGCCTGTTGAGGTAATGGGGAATAAAAAACTGAATATACAGGAGAAAGAACGTATTCACAGGGAAAAGGCAAAACGTGAAAGAATAGCGCATATTAAAGAGCGTTTTGAAAAATGGTGCAGTCAGACAATTGATAGGTTGAGGAATTGTATCTTGGAGATTGACGATGTAAATCATTTTCTCATTGGAAAACCGCCTGATATTATTTTTTCGGAAGATTATGCACAGATGCTCCATGCAGAGCCGCTTATCAATTACTGGCTGGATATTCTGTGTATGGGAGAGGTTTCAGAAAGGCAGGAGTTATTTTTAAAGGATAGGAAGAAGGTGGAGGAAATTGCAGGAAAAGTCTGTGCAGGTAGAAAACGAATTATGGGATGCAGTCGGGAAAGCGCTTGATATGGAAATGAGTACCGTGGAGGATGTGCTGGAGTCACTTGCAAGAACGCAGAAAGGGAATGTGAAATCCTCCATCGAAAACTGCATGACTATTTTATACAGAGATCCGGTATTGAAAGATGCCATATGCAAAAATGAGCTGACAAATAAAATTGATATTATAAAGCAGCTATTGTGGAAACGGAATGGAAGTTGCATTACCGATGTAGATATGTACCAAATTCAGCGATACATAGAAACAAATTATGGAATTTCCAGTGATAAGGCAATTAACAAGGCAGTCA
>CAJUKA010000204.1 GCA_910586585.1 uncultured Lachnospiraceae bacterium | reverse complement strand
AGCCTGTTTAATGTTACCATGCTGATCGGGAGCGGTTCTTCATCGGACTGCTTGGGAACAGATGGATCAATCCCTATAAAGCCAGCCACTTCCTGCGGATAAGCATTTGCCCAGTATAGCGAATACAGTCCTGAGAGCGAATGTGCCATCAAATAATACTGGTCACAGCCTAACTTTTTGGTACACTCATGCAATTCCTCCACAACCACGCCGATTTCCCGCTCTGTTCCAACCCTGTCCGAAAGCCCGTAGCCAAACGGTTCTATGGTTATAACCCTGAAATCTTCTGACAATATTTCCGCTAATGGCAGAAATTCCATGATTGGCGAGGCAGAACCCCAACCGGGCAATAATATGATTGTTGTTTCGTTATCCTCCCCTTTTATATCTACCACCATGCTGTTTCCATTCACTTCAACAGCTTTTCCATATGCGTTTTCAATTTTCGGCTGCTCTGCTTTTTTGCAGATAAAGTTCCAGATCAGCAATGCTGCAGAAACTATTACTATAATCCCCAATACCCATTTCATAACCTTTAATATCTTTTTTCTCATGTTGTTCTCCTTGTCTTTTACAGTCTCTACGCTATGAGCCGTTATAGGCTGCATGATTTTATACCTGCCTCTGCCTGTTTTCTTATGCTTTCTCCGCATATGTTTAATCTCTGAAAATACCATCCGCTTAATTCTGTCGTTATTGATGGTGTATTTGACCTCTATGTTTTCTTCGATCAGCTCAGAAGCATTATCAAGCATGTCACTTATCCTAATCTGCATTACTCCCATATCCTTCTTCAATCAGAAATTTTTTAAGCACCTCTCTTCCACGCCGCAGTCTTGTCTTTACTGTCTGAGGATTCATCTGAAGCTCCTGTGCGATTTCATACACTTTTTCGTACTGGTAGTAATAAGCCACAAAAATCTTCCAGTCCAACGGTTTTAACTGTTTTAAAATTTTTGCTATGATTCTCTGTTGTTCTCTCTGGACAATTATCTGTTCCACACTGTTATCAATTATCAGGATATCATCCAACAACTGTAAATTCTGCCCTTTGGCAGCTCTTAGCCAGTCCTTTGCTTTGTTCCTTGCAATGACTGCTATGTACGCTTTGATACTGCTGTACTCTTCATAATTGATTCTTTCAGCCGTAATCCATAATGCGATAAATGTATCCGCAACCACCTCCTCCACATCTTCCTTTGTTCCTCTTGAGCCTAATAGGTTTCTAACAACAGCAGTAATATAAGCACTATATAAATCAATTATTTCCTCAAACGCCTTTTCATCCCGGTTCCGTAATTTCTTTAGTATGCTCTTTTCGTCCATTCCTCCAAATCCTATCTGCTCAAATTTTTTATCAATACGACGCTTGTAAGAATCTGGTTTCACTTTCAGGAAAAAACAAAAAATCTTTTATTATAAGACCGCTTACAAAAAAAGGCGCATAGAATCCCTATACACCTTTTTCGACCACCTTACATCTGCTATAAGAGCCTGTCCAAACCAAATGACATTTCTTCAAGCATATGTACCAAATATTCCTGCTGCTTTGCATCTTTACTATTTAAGACATTTAGAATACGTTCTGTTATGGGGATTTCATTTAGACTTTCATGCAAGAGATAAGATAGAGGAACAGCCAATGCATCCGCAATTCTCATAAAGTTTTCTAATGACATCGTTCTGCTCCCATGCTCGATCCGCTTTATAGAATCAACTGAAAGCTCCGCTTTCTCTGCTAGTTCAAATTGTGTTAGATTTTGCTTTTTCCGGTATAATCTCACATTATCGGCAATAATATATTTTATATCTTTCATTTTCTGATTCTCCATTCTTTTTATTTGTTTGTGAAATGAAGAATCAACGGGAGGTCCCCGGTTCGACGCTCGTATGTATTTCTCCCGATTAATCAGCAATTTTCGACAATAGCAAAAAAAAGAGTACACCGCACCGACCTGCCATGTCGATTTGTGTACTCGCAAATTGCCGTATTTACTTTTTAGGAGTATATCGTACTGTATCAGACAGCGTATATATCCCTTAAAAACAAATCTATGTAAAATATATATCATCAAAATTTATGGCAAAAATATACACCTAACAACAGTTACTTGTTATCAGGTGTAGTTTATATTATCTTTTTCTTTTGTGTTATGTATATTTTTACGCAACAAACTATATCATAGCAGAAATGAATTGGGATAACAGTAGCCTTGCAGAAAATGGACTGTTTTTGCAGAAAACGGCATAAAAATCCTTTCAGATAAGCTATAAAAGGATTTTCTTAATCTTTCTGATATAATAAAAGATTGGCAGACAGAGAATAGAGCTATCCCTGTCTGCCAATTTTGTACCAATCTTGCTACCTACCCTATAAAAATCAATTCGCATATATCTCAATAAATTAGACTATTAGGCTAATTTCGTAATACCAGACATTATTTCTAAAACTTTTCGTTTCATCAATAATCATAGTAAACTGTCAACGAAACCGTTGCTGTAGAAGCAGGATATATATTTCCGTTATACGACACCCCTGAATTTACAATCCATACCTTCCATGTTCCTTTAGGAGTTTCACCATTAAAAACATCAGTGGTAAATGTCGCAGATGATGTCGGACCACTAAAAGATGCTATTGTTCCTTCTGGGCTCTGTATATAAAGCGTATACGGATCTGTTCCTCTTGCCACATTAACGAATACTTTCACAGAAGTAACAGATGCACCATCAGGTGTACTTCCAGATGTAACTGAACTTATATTGGATTTTCCACCGTTTAAGGCATTCAATTTTGTTGTAGTCTTGCTGAAATATGAACTAGATGTAGTTGCCGCCAAAACAGGCATCGCAAACATCATACACGCCATAAAACATGCCATAACAATTGTAAAGATTCTTCTTTTTGCTGACTTCATTGAAAAAACCTCCCTTTCATAAATGAATTACTGAGATATATGCGTAAAACAGCAATATAAATCAACATCTCACATCTACGCCCGCATTTACAAGTCTATTTCCTGATTTAGATAAATTAGCTTCTACCGTTTCTCTTGTAATGCCATCCAAAGCCCCTGATTTGATAGGTTTTCCTGCCTTCCAAGTAGGATCTGCTGCTTTTGCTGCTGCAATAAACGCCTGTGTATATGCCTTTTCATACTGCGATAATGTATATCCGGCTGCTAAACGGTCTTTTTTACCCATTTTCCGATACAAATCTGTATAAACATCTGACCTTCTTGTTGTATCTCCATTCCCCATGCCATTTCCCTGCAAAAACTCTTTTTTGGTAACTTCAAACATATCTTCGAGGCTACTTTCTGAAATTGAAATAAGTTTCTTTCTGCTAACAGCATTTTCCTCTGTCACAACTAATCCTGCCAATCCTGTGTTCGGATCAATATAATCGCCGTCTTTATCATATTGGCTCATAAGATTTTTTATTGCCTGCACATTTGTGAACATTCCACTACTTCCGGCATGTTTAGTCATTTCTTTAATAGCAGCTTTATACTGTGCGCTGTTCGTATCAATTCCTGCCGCTTTTAATTGTGCCTGCACAGAACCACTTGACAAACTGCTTACCCTAAGTGGATTCACCATTCCCGCATTACTTTTCATTCCAAACATTGATTGAAACAAAAAACTATAATCTGTTATTTTTGACATAGCACCATCCTCCTTGATAGAATAATTTCAAATCCTTTTCTTTCCTCTCATTGATAGACAAATTTCTCTACTATCATAATAGCAAAATTTGATTAATGTTCAATTACCTATGCAGAAAATGAACTGTTTCTGCAGAAAATGGCACAAAAAAAATCTTTCCAAACTCATCCCATTGTTTTGAAAAGATTTTTTCTATTCCATCCGTTTTGCAACATAATCTTCAATTCGTCTTTTTCACATATCCTGTTTCCTAAATAACCCACTTCATAACCAAAACCATTTCCCACCCCATATGTAACCGCACCCGCTGCCTAAGATACTGCATCTAACTTCTCCTGTACCGAAGCGACAATATTATCTAAAAAATCAAATCTCTTTTCCACTATGTCATTCTCAATGAATGTAATATGAAAAGATTCTTGAAGTGCAAAAAATATAACTAACAAGTCTCGTGGTTTCAATCCAATTCGTGGATCTAACAAACTGTATTGAAAATCCACGTTGTCTGTAAAATGAATATTTAACGCTTTTTCCATTACATCAATGATTCTTTCTTTCAGTGTACTTTCCATTTTATCCCTCCCTACTAAAACTGCTCGCATCTGCCAAATTGCTGCAACTTTTTCAAAACAAAATTATATATACTCTTTTGTTCTATATCAGCATTTGAAAAAACAGTGTATTTATTCGATGTATTTTGTATCTCATTTGCATATGCATAAGATAACTTCTCCCTATACATAGAAGCCGAGAGCGGAACATATCTTGACACAAAATAAGCACTTGCTTCAAAATTATATTTGAAACGACACAGCTTACCAAACTCATCATAAAATTCATCATTATAAGTTCCATTCATCAATGCTATTACTGACACGTCTGGAGTGAATGCACTATATAACTCCGAAGCATAAATACCATAATTAAATGGATGCCTTGAAGATAATGATAAGAGCGGATCATCTACACCTATAATTATTACATCCGGTTCTTCCTGCTTTTCGATTTCTTTTATAAAATCGTTAAAATAATGTATTCTATGTACTTCTGATAACTCCCGGCAAAACAATACATCGTCAACAGAATAAGAATCAATTAACTCATTCATGCAGCCTGTTCCAACTAAAGTCACTTTATATCCATCTTTTTTAAAATTATCAAACAAATCCAACTGAATCTGGTACTTTTGTGTTACCGGAACTACTCCTGCAACAGAAACAATAGGCGTCTCAATAGTTTGCTGTGCTAAAGAATATTTCATATTTCTATAATCTACTTTTTTATTGGCAAATGATATTTCATCACTTGTTTTACACATAACATTATAGGAAGTACATATTTCTTGTATTTTTCCTTTAACTGTTTGAACGCCCATGAGCAAAATACCAATACCCATTTTACAATATTTTTCTATAACGCCTACTGCTACATCCCATTCCAGTTTTTCAACATCTCTAGTCACCAAAAGCATATCTAAGCGACTGTCATTGTTCAAATCTTCCCAGTTAATTTGACTACATTCCCTTGCACATGTACTTATTTCCTTAATTTCATTTTCGCTTAGACTATCGCCGTTATGCTTTATTAATTGGCAAAATCGGTATTTGTCAAACAGCTCTTTATATCTCAATATAGGAATAAAAGATTCTTCAAACGGATATACGCCCAAATTTATTTTTTTCATTATTGCTCCTTTCACACTGTACGACTACCATATTTCTTTAGTGTT
>CAJUKA010000203.1 GCA_910586585.1 uncultured Lachnospiraceae bacterium | reverse complement strand
CGCTTCTATATAGACATCAAACGCCGGAAGAACGAAAGCCGCACCTATTTCCTTAACAGAATGCAGGAGAAACTGAACGAGAGAATGCTCCGCGGCGAAGAAATGGAGCGCATGAGAAGATAAAAAATATCCATTATAAATAAAAAGACAGGATGCATGTATTCCTGTCTTTTTAGTTTATATTTGATTACATACTAATTAGTTCTATATGAAACCTTTCAATCCGATAAAGATAAACTGCAAAACATTATGTCTGGGAAATAATAGAACAATTAGTGCTATTAGCATTTATAATTACTACGAACGATGAAACAACTACTTTAAGATTGATCTATAAAAATCGCCACTTTGCAGTTTGTTTTTTGTGTAAAATTCGCCAATTAAAAAATTATGATTATCTTTGCACTATAATTCATAAAGGTATGGAAACAGTAAATAGAATACTTCAAGAGAAGATTACTGCACGAATCGCGCCCAATAAAGCAGTATTAATTTTTGGTGCCCGCCGTGTTGGTAAAACGGTAATGATGCGTAAAATTGTGGACAACTATTCAGGTAGGACGATGATGCTCAACGGCGAAGACTACGACACATTAGCACTATTGGAGAATCGCTCAATAGCCAATTATCGGCATTTATTGGATGGTATTGATTTGCTGGCTATTGATGAGGCACAGAACATACCACAAATCGGTAGTATTCTGAAGTTGATAGTTGATGAAATACCGGGAATAAGCGTCTTGGCAAGTGGTTCTTCATCATTCGATTTACTGAATAAGACTGGTGAACCGTTGGTAGGTCGCAGTACGCAATTTTTACTTACTCCTTTTTCGCAACGGGAAATAGCACAAATAGAAACCCCTTTTGAAACTCGTCAGAATCTTGAAGCCCGTTTAATTTACGGTTCATATCCTGAAGTAGTAATGATGGAGAACTATGAACGTAAAACAGACTATTTACGCGATATTGTAGGTGCATACCTGCTTAAAGATATCTTAGCAATTGACGGCTTAAAAAATTCGAGCAAGATGCGCGATCTGCTTCGATTGATAGCTTTTCAGTTGGGCAGTGAAGTTTCTTACGATGAGTTAGGTAAACAGCTCAGCATGAGCAAAACAACAGTTGAAAAATATCTTGACCTCTTGGAGAAAGTATTCGTTATATATCGTCTTGGGGCTTACTCGCGCAATCTTCGCAAGGAGGTGACGAAAGCTGGGAAGTGGTATTTCTATGATAATGGCATTCGAAATGCTATTATAGGTGCTTTTTCACCATTGGCTATTCGGCAGGATGTTGGTGCATTGTGGGAGAACTATATCATCGGAGAGCGTCGTAAGGCGAATTTCAACGAAGGGCTGCATAAGGAGTTCTATTTTTGGCGTACTTACGATAAACAAGAGATTGATCTTATCGAAGAGAATCCTAATAATCTGACCGCATTGGAATTTAAATGGGGGAACAAGATGCCGACTGTTCCAAAAGTATTTCAAGAAGCATATCCACACGTAGAGTTTCATGTGGTGAACAGGGAAAATTATTTAGAATTTGTGTAATGTAAAAATTTATAAGAGTATGTATTTAAGCCGGTTGCATATTAGTAAGTTTAGAGTATTCGATGATATCACCTTGTATTTCAAGAATGGTATAAATATACTGATTGGAGAAAATAATTCGGGAAAAACCGCAATTATAGATGCCTTACGTATATGTCTCGGATGCGGTAAACCAGATAACTTTATTTATGTGCAAGACGGAGATTTACATGTTAATCCGGAAAATCCTTCAGAAATCAACACAGTCATACAATTTGACTTGATATTTGAATTTGGAGATGCGTCAATTGAAAGGGAATGTTTCTATGATTTCATATCACAAGATAAAGACAATCCTGACAAGCAAACGATACAGTTGCATTTGAAATTCATCCAAGAAAATAATGGGAAGAAAAAATATTTCAAACGAATAATATGGGGTGGAGACAACGAAGGGCAGCAAGTACCTTATGAATCTTTACAAGAAATCTTTTATACCTATTTAAGTCCACTAAGAGATGCCGTAAGTTGTCTGCGACCTTATTCATATGACAATAAAACATCGCAGTTATTCAACCAACTTACAAAATATGACAAAGGCAACGAAAGCATACCTCTGAATGAAGAAAAGAAAAAATCACTTGCAAAAAATCTATACCAAATCTTCGAGAATGATGCTTATGATTGGAAACATATTTTAACTACAGGAAAGAGCAAAGTTAATGAGCATCTTGAAGGTACAGGAATAACTCTAAAACATCCTGATATAGAAATGCGCTATGTAGGCCGAGAGTTCTCGGATGTTGTACGTGGTATCGAATTAAAATGTCCGGTTTATAAAACAGTCGAAGCCGGACAAGAACAGAAATACTTTACCCTATCTCAAAATGGTTTAGGTGAAAACAATCTTATTTTCACATCCGTTGTCTTAGGAGATCTTATCAACAGATGCGAAGACCATGCTTTGGAAATCTACAACGCTTTACTTGTGGAAGAGCCCGAAGCACACTTGCATCCACAGTATCAGAATACTTTCTTCGAGTATCTAAATGAATTACAAAGCAAAGGACTTCAAGTATTTGTAACATCGCACTCACCGACAATTACGGCTAAATCGGATGTCAATAATATTTCCATTTTGCAACGTAAACAAAGTATTATACAGTCATTTTCATTTGATGAATTATCGGAAGATGATTATCCGAAAGAAAGTAAACGACATTTGCGAAAATTCTTGGACACGACAAAAGCTCAATTATTTTTTGCTAACGGAGTGTTGTTGGTAGAAGGTGTCGCAGAAGCGATTATTATACCCATTCTCGCAAAGAAATTCTTGACCGAAAAAATCGACTTGTGTAAAAGTGGCATTGAATTAGTCAATATCGGAGGTGTCGCATTCAATCATTTTGGGTTATTATTTAACAATGATGATGAGAGAAAGCGACTATTGTCGAAATGTGCGATCATTACAGACAGCGATCCCAAAGACAATGGAGATATATCTGACAGAGCGCAAAAAGCAAAGGATTTAGAGAAACATAACCTGAAAGTATGTTTGGCTACACACACTCTTGAGCATGATTTATTCGAACAATCTGAGCGTAACAAAGCTATAATGCGAGATGTATATCGAAAAATACATGCTCAAACAGATGATTTAAGTGGTGATTTTAATGTCTCTACTTTAATGAAAAAACTCAAATCTAATAAAGATAAAGCGGAATTTGCATTACAACTTTGTGATAGATTAGAAACCGAAGTAGCGTTCGATGTACCTGATTATATAAAGGATGCTATTTTGTTCATAGCCCCTTCAGAATAAAAGTATGGATATTCAATTATCAGCACAACAACAAGCTGTTGTAGGTTGCAACGAGCCGAGAATTGTCGTGAAAGCCTGTCCGGGAAGTGGAAAGACTTTCTCTGTGGCTGCGCGTATGGCAAAACTTTTACGAGAGAATAATTTATCGAGACACCGAGGAATTGCAGCCATATCTTTTACCAACACTGCATGTGAGGTTATACAAAAAGAACTTAAAGAGACATTCGGTTGTCGAAATATAGGTTATCCTTCATTTATAGGGACGATTGATAGTTTTATAAATACTTACATATTTCTGCCTTATGCCCATTTAGTTATGGGATGTGATTGTCGTCCTGAAATAGTAGGAACCGCATTTAATAAATGGTTTGATTATGATCCGACCCAAACAAGATATATTAGGGGTAAGCACGGTGAACGAATAATTACATCTCGTGATACCAACTACTATTTCGATCTCATATCATTTGGGCTTAATGACCAATTATTGCGATTAGCCCCATATCAGTCATATCATTTCGGAAAAGCGGATTGGGATAATCCCAATAAGAAAGATGGTTCACCTAAAAAGATTATATCTGAATTGAAAGAGATGAAATGGAAACATTTCAATGCAGGCAAGTTCAATCAGGCAGATGCGATATATTTTACATTCAGAATATTAGATAAATATCCTTCAATAACACAAAATCTTGTCCGTAGATTTCCTATATTGATAATTGATGAAGCTCAAGACACAACAGAGTTGCAAATGGCTATAATTGATAAATTATCTCAATATGGAGCGGAATCTATTATGTTGATTGGGGATCCTGACCAAGCAATTTTTGAATGGAATACTGCCAGTCCACATTTATTTATGGAAAAATACAATAATCCAGATTGGCATTCATTGGATTTGTCGGAAAATAGACGTAGCTCCGAAAAAATATGTCAATTAGCTAATCGTTTCTCAGGAAATGAAATGTGTTCAATAGCAAGTGACAAGGATTACACAGACGAGCCATGTATTAAAGGGCATCTCGACACGCCGGAATCTGTCAATCAAATTACGAATCATTTCATCGAAAAATGCAATGAGATGGGATTGGATGAATCTGAATATGCAGTTGTATTTCGAGGACAAAAGTTTGGCGAAACAAACTTTGGATTAGTAAACAATGATAGCTCATCAAGACAGAATAGTCCGTGGATAAACGGACACTACGGCGTTAGAGATATTGTATATGGAAAATATTTGATTGATCATGGAAAATATACTGACGGACTATCTCTTATAGAAAAAGGTTGCTATAAAATAACAAAGCGAGTACGGTATGTTCCCGCAAGTACAATACGAAAAGAAATAGGGGAAGTAGGGTTTAGAAGACATAGAGCAGAAATGGTTGAGTTTATTCAAAAATTACCTTCAACGAATAATACACTGTCTAATTGGATTACGGAACTTCAACAAACGGGCATAAATCTAACTGTTGATTTGGGCAAGGCGAATGTCCGTATTGAATCGCTTTTTAGAACAGTAAATCATCTCTTTCGGCAAGAGCGACCTTACCTGAAAACAATTCATTCGGTAAAAGGCATGACATTGGAGGCTATTTTAGTATTTCTATCTAAAAAAGCTGTCAGCACGAACTATGCAACGATTTTGAATAATCCTGCAAAGTATTCTGTTGACAATAATGAAGAACTCCGCATTGTGTATGTTGCATGTACACGACCTAAAAAAATGTTATGGATAGCCGTTCCATCAGACGATATCGATTGTTGGAGAAATAAATTGTTCTAAGCAAAAACAGATGATGCGATATTGTTTGCCATCATCTGTTTTTTGCTTTATATTTAACTACTTGGTAATAATATGCTTATAACGGGGCAGAACAAGGTATCAAACTTGTCCCGCCCGTTTCCGTTACCGACTGCCTCCTGTCGGCTATTTCTGCTGCAACAGATGTTTCAGATTTTCGTCATTAGCGATGCGTTCCAACTCTTCCTGAACAATCTGTTTCACCTCCTCCTTGATGCGCCTGTAATTCGCCTGCACTGTTTCCTTCATGCAGTCTTTGCCATCCTCGTCCGTGAAGTCGGTAATGATGGGTATCGGCTTGTAGGCTTTCTCCTCGCGTTTCACCTTCTCGGCATCCACGACAATCTCACAGTGGAAAATCTTCTGCTCGATA
>CAJUKA010000202.1 GCA_910586585.1 uncultured Lachnospiraceae bacterium | reverse complement strand
TCTATGTATGACCGGAGTACCGTTTCCCGGCTCATAACATTCACAAGGGAAACTTCCAGACCGGAAAGTTCAATGTTCCCCGGCATAAGGTCTATCCCTTCCTCATGGTGGAGAATGCCTTCTCCCGGCTCTACTTCCCCGTCATTGATTAAGTTCCCCATAATGGTTGCAAGCGTGACTTCCAGACTGTCCGGCTCTGTAAAGCCTAAACTTGCGGTCAGACTGCCCTGTGCGTCCGCATCAATCAGAAGCACTTTCTTTCCCTGTTTTGCCAGCCCGATTCCTAAATTGCTTGTGGTGGTGGTCTTGCCCACACCGCCTTTCTGGTTTGCGATTGCGATTATTTTACACATGATAATTCTCCTTTGCTTCTACTAATTTTCTTTTACGTTGCTTTTCCTGACTTCCACATAAGTCCTGTAATATTTCTTTGTCCCTTTGTTTGGGAACATATCGGAAAACTCCGTCACCTCGATTTTCGGGTTACGCTGTAAAATCTTCCCGAACCACTTAATATCGTTCTTCGTTCCCATAAGCCTGACTTTTAACATCAGTCCCGTCCTCCGAACATGGCGTACAGATCGTGGTTATACGTTGCGTATTCCGGATACCGAATCTGTACCGCCTGCCAAAAATAGGGCGCATAGGCACAGCAGAACAGTTCTTCCACTGTGTACCGTCTGCACTCGTCCACCTGTTCCTCCGCATCATCATAGTCAAGGACGCTCGGCGTACCGTTGCAGTAAAGGTTAAACGCCATCCTGACCACTCTCACGCTCCCGCTGGTCTGCCAGCCTTCATGCAGGCACTCTGTTTTCACGCAGCCTGTCTTAAAATCATAGATACTGTAAATGTTCCTTCTTGTGTCATCGCTGATACCAAGACAATATACAAGTGCTTTGTGGTATACGTCCTGATACCTGACCTCTTTCAATTTCTCGTAGTAGAATTTTTCATGTGCATCGCTGATAAAAATAATCGCTTTCTCTGCTCCTAACGCTGTACTACTCATACTTTCTTCCTCCATTCTTTGATGATTGACCATAACAAAAAAGGACACTTCTCTAAAATTTTCTTTTAGAAAAATGTCCTTGTTGGTACAAATATTAGAATGTATCCGCACAACGATAAACGTACATGGAAGTATTATTCCGTATTATTCGTTTAAAATTTGTTGCACTTTTGTTGCAGTAGCGTGACCGTAGGTGCTTCAAACCCGCATAAACACTGGCTTTATTTGTCGAGTGACTTCATCGTCGGGAACTTTCGGGTAACCGAACCCATCAGCCTTTATCCAACTCCGACAGTCGCCGTAAACCAATATTTTGTCATTCCATCATTGTCCATATAAGTCCGTCACGAAATTGATTTTGATGTATTAATTGCGGTCAAGTCTAAAAATCCCGTTTCTGACGGATTTCCACGAACATTGATGGAGACTTATTTAACATGCGTCAAAAGCAAAGCTAAAGACACATCGTTACTACCTATTATACTATAATTTTTCCCTGGAGATTAGCCATAATCTCCTGCTTTTTCTCATCCGTTGCTTCTGCGTAAATGTCCATCGTAGTGGTAATGTCTGAATGTCCCATCACCGATTGGATCACCTTGAGATTGCTCTCGTTCTCACAGAGTCTTGTACAGAAGGTATGCCTTAAGCTGTGTGCGGAAAAGTTTGGAATGAGCACCGGCTCTCTCTTCTCTTCCTTAGCCTTTTGGATTTCCTCTGCGTTGTAACTATCTGTGATTCCGTGAATCGCACGATTAACACTTGAAGCTGAAAGAACACTGCCACCGGTAGTCAGAAATACAAAGTTGGTATAACCATCAATTGTCTCTGAGCGATATCCCATACACTTCTGCATCTCATATTCCTGAAGGAAAGCATCAAATACTTCATCAATCATTGGAATTGTTCTCGTTCCTGCCTTCGTCTTCGGAGTCTGAATATGCTTCGTGCAAGTTCCATCATCATAAGGACGTTCACTGAGATTGTGATTCACACTAATGGTTCGACTCTCAAAGTTCAAATCTTCCCATCTAAGTCCCAAGCACTCTCCAATACGCATTCCTGTACCAAGCAGAATCATAATGACGGGAACCCATCCATGATACTCTCTGCTATTTTGCATGTAACCGGTAAATGCTCTCTGCTGCGGAATCGTTAAAGCTCTTCTTGGTTCCTTATCCCATACGTGGCTCTTCTTAATCTCTGCCATAACACCATCTGACGGATTCGTTCTAAGCAACCCATCCCTTACAGCCATCTGCAAGGTTGGATGAATCTGAGTATGAACATTATCCAGAGTGTAAGCCTTCATTTCCTTATTCATAATCAGATCATAATAGAACTTCTTCACATCAGTATACTTAATGTCTGCTATCTTCCTTCTACCAAACTTAGGTCTTACAAAGTGATCATACATATACTTGTAATTGGCTCTTGTAGTAGGTTTCAAATCGACCTTAAGTGAAATGTATTTATCATACAGCTGATTAAGAGTAATCTTCTCTGGAGCATGTGTATCAATGCCATCCTCCATGTCACGAATGATCTTTCTCTCTTTTTTTCGTAGTTCTGCCAAATCCTTGGCATATACTACATGACGCTCTCCATACTTGTCTGTATAAGAATAGGAATAGCGCCCATCTGTTCTTTGACATTCGCCGGTACGAAGTACATACCCACGTTTGTCTTTTCTTGAATTAGCCATTCTGTCACCTCACTTTCCAGTGAGAAACAGCCTGCCTATTTGCCCTGATCAGCTTCTGCCTGACGTTCCAGTTCTTCGAAGCCTTTCATAAGCACCTGCGCTTTATTCAGTTGGAACTTCTCACAGTAGGCTTCCAGTCTTGCCAACTGCTCATCAGAGAAGCGTACTGAAATCTTGTGACTTCTCGAATCTTCGAGCTTTGGTCTTCCTGTTCTTGCCATCTGTTCAAAACCTCCATCTGTATTTATCATTATACTTTTTGACCGTCAATATTTCAAGTACTTTTTGAAAAAGTTTCAGAGCACTGCAGGCTGTCCTCACAATCCTACTCGTCTCTAAAATTTTCCATGTACTCATCAATCACTTCTGTATTCACAAGTACAATGCGCTTCACATGATAAACTGCATTCGCTTCCCTTGCCAACTCCTGGAAAGAATGAAGCCCCATTGAGTAAAGCTTTGCTCCCTCATCATATCTGACAAACTTCTTCTTACCATATTTCAGTAAATTCTCTAACTCCGGTACTTCTGCTCTGCTGTAAGCCATAATCGCTTCCTCCTGTAAATTGAATTTTCAGAGGAAACGCTCTGTCCATTTTGTAGCAGGTATTCCCTCCTACTCTTCAAAGGACAGTTAGCACTTCAATTATCAGAATAAAATGCAAAAAAATCGTGGAGTGGGTAAATAAAGCCGACAGAATGTGTTTTATCTACTTCTTTAGCGGCTCTGAATTTAATTTCAAAGATCCCTTAAGTCTACCGTCTTCCGTAGTCTCACCATTTACTTCGACAGAATAATTCTTATGCATTGCTGTCATAATAATTGCTTCAAGAGCAAATATCGTAGCAATAGCAACAACTTCCTTCCCACTTAATTTGACTGGGAAGCAATGTATTTTCATCGGCATCTGCATATCCGTAGTCCTCCTTATCTCTGCAACTATCATAATTTTCCAAAAAATCTCTAACAGACTGGCAATGATAGCAGTACATAGTTTTAATGTGATTTTTCTCTCTTAACCGGCTCTTGCGTCTAGGTATGGGCATTATACTTCCACAATGCCCACACCTAAGATAGCTTATACAATAATTTCTGCGCTGTCCTTTCAACGAATCAACCCCTTAGAAATCATCAAAATCATCAGGATCATATCCTGCTTCTTCTAATGCTTCTCTTCTTTCATCCTCATCCATATCTTCGAGTTCATCAAAGTCGAGATCTGAACCAAACAAATCATCCTCTTCTTCGTCACTGCCGCTTTCGGACCTCATTCCCTCTTCGATAAAATCAAATTGCATGGCCTGCTCAAATGGATCCAGGTGTCCATCTCTGTTAAAATCAAACATTGCATCAAATCCGTCTCTTACTTCTCTGTCCCAAAATCCCATACGTTTATTCCTCCTTACCAATTATCCCAATAATCTTCAGCATCACTGCCGTCCGGCATATATCCATCCCAGTCGTCCATAAAGTCGTCAAAATCTTCGTAGTCATCGCAATCTGGCATCTCTACCTTCTTATTTGTCGAATAACTCTTAGAGCTATAGCTTGATGTGGTTTTCTTGCTACTAGAAGAAGACGTTGAACTTTTAGAAGAGCTGCCACTTGAATAAGAACTGCTACCACTGCTTTTATTGCTGTAGGATGAGCTGCCTGTATAAGGCTTATGCAAATAGCAATAACTGCTACCTGATGCCTGATCATTGCTACACCCAGACTTAATGCATTTCGGTTTTGAATCGACGCTGCCGGCAATAAGTCCAATAATGATAATAACTCCAAAAATTAATAATCCCTTTGCTAATCCGTTTGCACTATCATTCATAATTCTTAATCCCCCTTTAATGTATTCCCATCGCAATCCAAATAATTATTCCGACAACTAATAGTGAGCCACCCAGTAATTTACTTCCATCATCCTTGCCGGTAATCAATACATATCCTCCAACAAAAGGCATAGCATAAATAGCTATAAGCATTATTGCCAAAAGACCTATTAATCCACCACCGCCGCCGTAACATCCACCTCTTCGACCTCTCATAAATAATCCCTCCCTTTACGATGCTGCAACTGGTATCTCATAGAATTCACATAAATATGGAAGTATGACATTTAAGTAATTTACCAACCTCATCACGCCTCTATCTCGACTTCTTTTTACAGATAGTTCATTTACTCTAATTCCAGCCTTACACATATCATAAGTATTCTGTGTAAACACTTTACTAAATGCATATATTTTTTCCTGTCCAGGTTGTTCAATATAATAATCAATCAGCTTATCTTTTCCAGAAAAATTTTTTACCGCCTTAATTTTTACCTGTTCTTCCAAAATCACTTTTTTCATCTCTTCTTCCTCCCTCTTACTTTGATTCAAAATACTGATACTTATAGCAATCCCAACAATAGCTCACATCACTACGCCAACAGGGACATCCACAGCTCATACATTTTTTCTTTATGCCCGTATTTACAATGCTATCCTTTTTCAATGTGGTTATTTTACTTTTTAGTTTAACCCTATTAATGCATCTCAATTGACTCTTCTTACGATAATCTCGATACACAGGTTTCACTATACGTGTACCAGTAATCACATCATCCTTTACATTGCCATCTGCCATTGTAAAACTCGGAAAGCTAATATAAACCCCATTTCTTTTAACTGTAATCGTCTCCATCAGCAAATACCTCCGTTTCTTTCTTATAAACTGATAATACAACGCTTCCTTTTCTTTATAATTAAAAAAACCATGCGAAGTATAATATCAACTTCGCACGGTTTTTTCCGCATGAGACAACTGCTATTCACTTT
>CAJUKA010000201.1 GCA_910586585.1 uncultured Lachnospiraceae bacterium | reverse complement strand
CTGGTTGACCTGCTCGATCAGGACCGCGTCCGCCACCGCTTCGGCAAGCTCCGCCGCCTGCAGCCTTGCCGCCTCCCGCTCGTTCCTGCGGGCTTCCTGCCACCTCTGCTTGTTCGCCTCGGTGCGGAAAGCGGAATGCCCTTTCAGGTTCTTTAAAAGGAGGTTCCTTACCGTTTTCCCTTCCGCTCCGCCGAAGCCCAGGCGTAGGAGCCATATCCTCATGTAGTATTTTTCATTTTCCTCGATGGCCTCATCCGGCCTGATGCGTTTCTGCCCCCTTGCCTGCTGCGCCATCGCCGCCGCAAGCTGCGTGAATGCCCGTATCATGTCCGGGTCGTTGATGGCGGGGAGGGTGAATGCCGCTTTCCCGTCCGGGAAACTGATGCCCCTGCACCCTTCCGCATGGCTCTGGAATATCCGCAGGAAAGCCTCCGCATCGGGAACCTCCGCGCTGCCAAGTTCCTCCGCCAGTTCCGCCGGAATCCGGAAGACCTCCTCCGCAAATGCCCTGTTGATAAGGTACTGCTTGCTGTGGATGAGGAAGATGAGGTTCTTAAGCCCCTCCGCCGTCATGCCCTCCACCGGGAGGCTGACCGTTGTTTCCTCAATCTCCGTGTTGGGCGTTTCGATAAGGCCCTGCTCCAAAAGCCCTGCCCTTACCATCTCCGCCGTCTTTTCATCCTCCGTCTCCACCGCGCCGCTCCTGTCGATGGTGCAGTTCCCGATCTGGTAGCTGCAGGTAGGAACCCCCATGTACTTTGAAGGCTGCCCTAAAATCGCGCTGACTGCCTTTACTACATCTTTCCTGTTTGCTGCATTCGTCTCAATCCTCATCCTTTTTTCCTCCGTTTTTTAAGCCCTCCGGCTTTGTTTTCCCTTTCGGTATTACATTAATCACTCTGAATGGGGATAAAAGCAACATAAATGTCAGAATAAATGTCACAATAAATAATCCGGGAACTGTGCATAGTACACAATGCCGCAAAGCACGAAATATACATTGGGCAGGGCGCAGCCATTCCCCCACATACGGTACTCCGCCGAATCGGAATGGGGGTCTTCCAGCCATTTGCGTATCTGGCTGTCAGACTTCGGTTTACTGGAGGTGCCTATAACTTTACGGTGGGTCTCGAACACCTCCCGCCAGAATATCATTTCTTCCTTCGTGGGATTCTCCGTACCCAGCCCGTCACACCACCAGTCCGGAAACCCCTGCAGCCTCGCGCATTCCGTAGGGGTCAGCCTGCGGACGATATAGTCCGGCTCTACTATATGGTAGTCGCCGCTGAACGCCTCCTGGTTGCCGAGCCACTGCTTGGAGCCCATGCTCGCGGAGATCGTACCAAATACATCCTTACCCGATGCCGTCCGCACATCATTTATTACCGGCGGGTCCTTATAATCCGTAGCCACCAGCGTGTTTGCCAGTTCCTTTTCCGCCCGCATGAAATAGGAATTCTTGCTCGTGCAGTAGGTGGGGTATGCCACCGCATGGCGGTCTGCCCCGGTCAGGCTGAAACACACGTCCTCATTCACCCCGCTGCCCTGCGGTCCGTTCTTATCATCCCTGCCGATCATGGAACCCTGCACCGCCACCACCGCAATGCCGCCCTGATTGCTGGACGGATTATTACAATTACAGTCAAGGGTCCGTGCGGTCTGCGCTTCATAAAAACCGCTGTGCGGGTTATCGGATTTCATGGCATTGCTCTCTTTGGAGCAGATGCCGAATGCCTGCACCACAAGCTCATTGCAGCGCGTTTCTCCTATATCGAAAGTATTCAGCGTGTTTGCCACTTCCCCGTCTTTCCATGTGGGCGCTTCCTCCGCAGAGTGTGGGCGCGTCCCCTTGCAGAAAGGCACGAACACGGTCTGGTCATTGTTGCAGGAAAGGGTGGCCGACTTGTCATCCTGTATGAGCGCCCCCTTCCCTCCATTTCCACCTCCGGCACGGATTTTCAGCGTCTTTGGCGTTTCCACCACGAAGGGCTGGTTGTTCCCGCCCATGCCATAGGTGGCGTTGACTGTGGGCGCAGTCTCCAAAGGCCCCGTGTATCTCGTGTCCTGCGAATGGTTTTCAAATACGGCCTGCTCCAGCACACACGGGGGATGGTGCGCCTCCGCCCTTAAGGTACACGTCACGTCATCGGTCACGTCCATGCGGCTGCCGCCCTGGTCGTTTAAACAGACCCTGATGCCGCCTGTTTCTCCAATGCACGGCGCAGCACCTCCGGCAGCTCCTTGCCACGCACGGAAGCCCTGCGGAGTATACCCTGACACGCCCTCGGACTCAAATAGTATCTTTCCGGCACTCCCGCCTGCAAAATCTGCGACAAGGTAGATGCGTTTTCTACGTTGGGGGACGCCCCACAGGCAGGCATCGACCACCCGCCATGCGAGGGAAAACCCGTCTGCCATGATGCATCCGGCATTCGCCCATTTTCCCTTTGGAGGTTGAGGTACAGAAATGTCCCCGTCTTTGACGGAGCAGACCGCTTCAAGGACTGCCCTGAAATCCTCCCCGTTGTTTGAGGAGAATGCCCCCGGCACGTTCTCCCATACGATAAATCTTGGGTATCTCCCATCTGTCGCACACCTCATTTCCTTTATGATCCTGATTGCCTGAAAAAATAAACTGGACTGCTTCCCGTCAAGTCCTGCACGTTTTCCCGCTATTGAGATGTCCGTGCAAGGCGAGCCGGATGTTATGATATCAACAGGTTCTATTTCATCCCCGCGGATGCTGTTCACGTCACCGTAATGTTTCACGAAAGGCAGCCGCTTTGTGGTCACCCGGATAGGAAAAGGCTCCACTTCACTTGCAAACACCGGGCGGATTCCGGCAAGCATCCCGCCAAGTTCAAAAGCGCCGGAGCCGGAGAACAGGCTGCCCAGCGTCAGTTTTCCATTCTCATCCATCCGCAGCCGCCCCCTTCTCCAGTTCTGAATATGGGATTTTCACCCCGTCCCTCTCCACAAATACATTCTCTGCGGAGCCGGCCTGCTCGATATAGCGGTTCACGATGACGTCCGCAAACTTCTCATCCAGCTCTATGGTGTAGCAGATGCGGTTCGTCTGCTCGCAGGCAATCAACGTGGAGCCGGAGCCGCCGAAAGGGTCCAATACAATGCAGTTGCTCATACTGGAATTCTTGATGGGATATGCCACCAAGCCTACGGGCTTCATGGTCGGGTGCTGCCCGCTTTTCTTCGGGCGGTCAAATTCCCATATGGTGGTCTGTTTCCTGTCGGAATACCAGTTGTGCTTCCCGCCCTTCTTCCATCCGAACAGGCACGGCTCGTGCTGCCACTGGTAGGGACTCCGCCCCAGCACAAGGCTCTGTTTCTTCCAGATGCAGCACCCGGAAAGGTAAAAGCCCGCCGCCTTGAATGCGCTGCGGAAATTCAACCCTTCGGTGTCGGCATGGAACACATAAATGGATGCGTCCTGCTCCATGTTCTGCTCCATATTTACGAATGCGGCGAAAAGGAAGTTATAGAACTGCTCGTTTTCCATGTGGTCATTCCTGATCTTCCCGGCAGTCCCCTCATAATTTGCATTGTACGGAGGGTCCGTCACCACAAGGTTCGCTTTCGCCCCTGCCATCAGCACATCGTATGTCTCCGGCAGAGTGGAATCGCCTACCACCAGCCTGTGCCGCCCAAGCGTCCAGATGTCGCCCATCTTTGCCACGGCGGGCTTTTCCAGTTCCGCGTCAATGTCAAAATCATCCTCGGTCACTTTCTTATCGTGGACGGAATTGAATAGCTGCTCGATCTCCGGCGGTTCAAAGCCCGTGAAGGACACATCAAAGTCCGAATCCTGCAGGTCGGCAATCAAATCAGCCAACAGCTCCTTGTTCCATTCGCCCGTGATCTTATTGAGGGCTATGTTGAGCGCCTTCTCCTTCTGCTTGTCAATGTCAATGACGATGCAGTCAATCTCCCCATAGCCAAGATCGGAAAGCACAGCCACGCGCTGGTGTCCCCCGATGATGGTCATGTCTGAGTTGACGATCACCGGCTCCACATAGCCGAACTCCGTGATGGAGTTTTTTATCTTCTGGTATTCCCTGTCGCCGGGTTTCAGCTTTTTCCTCGGATTGTAGGATGCCGGGATAAGGTCGGCAATCCTGATCTTCTTAAACTCCATTCTCTAATCCCTCCAGAACCTTGCTTTGATGTAGCAGTCATAACTGCAATACTTCGGTTTCCTGCTCCGGTAAAAGGAAAACTCCCTGCCGCAGCATTCACATTTCTTTGTGACAATGGCTTTCCTGTTCCCCTCCTGCGGATGCGCTTTCCACCACTGCCTCCGGCATTTCTCTGAGCAGAACTTCCTCGGCCTGCCCGTCCCTTCCTGCTGCGTTTCCTTCCCGCAGCAGATACAGATGCCGTTCTGCACCTCCCGCTCCTGCAGGTTCTTCACGGTTGCCGCCACATAGCCGCCCATCCCTTTTGCCTTGCAGTGGTTGCGGACGATGTCGCGGGAAAGCCCCAGCGCCTCCGCAATGGCACGGTAGCCCATGCCGTTTAAGCGCATTTCCTTCACCTGCGCCGCCTCAAAATCGGTCATTTTCCCTCCACCTCCATCAAAAAAGGCCCAAAAACCAGCGTTTTTTGATGGTTTTTAAGCCCAAAAACATGGGTTTTTCGGTACTTTCACGCAAAACTAAAGTGCCTGAAAGCCTTGAAAAATCAATGTTTATGTAAGATTTGGGGGCGATTTCCTATCCCCCCTGTGCGAATTTGCGAAAATTTACGTTTGAGGGGGCGGCGGTCGATATTTTTCGACAGTTTTAGAGATAACTTGACCCCCTTCCCCATGCAGATTTCCACGGGAAATGTTGTGCCTTGTCGGAATATGAAAGAAAAAGAACCATCACGGAAACCGTCAGTAATGGAACTCCTGATAGCGGTCCTCCGTCATGGTTTTATGGTCGTGGCAGCTCTTACAAAGGCTCTGCCAGTTCGCCTCATCCCAGAACAGCTTTGCATCCCCTCTGTGTGGGATGATGTGGTCAACCACGGTTGCTTTCACCAATCGTCCCTGCTCCATGCACCTGACACAGAGAGGATATGCCTTTAAGAACCGTTTCCGTGCTTTCTCCCACCTGCCATCGTATCCACGGACGGATGCGCTGGCACGGTCAGAGGCGTGCAGCCTTGCGTGGTCAGTGCAGTACATCCCGTCCGTCAGCTTCGGGCATCCGGGATGCTTACACGGTTTCATCGGTTTCCTCGGCATGGCGTCACCACTTCCTCACGCCGCCGTAATACTTGTCAGCGACTGCCTCCTGCTGGTACTGCGGCAGGCTCCGCAGTCTCTCGCTCACCTTTTCCAGTAACTGCGCCTGTTCTTCCCTCGTCTTATGGAAATGGCAGGTCTCGCCCTGGCATTTCCCACAGCGCAGAATGTTGCAGTTCCCGTTTTCATTCTTTGCAAAACAATCCATCAGCATCTCCTTTCCACCCTTTCCGCAAAAGAAAAGGACAGCGGTGAAAGGATAAAGTCCGCTGCCCTGTGCGGAGGACGTGAAAAAAGCCCCGTGGATTTTCCATCAGGGCTCCCTACACTTC